>JBAZXK010000001.1:0-29693 GCA_041659905.1 Patescibacteria group bacterium
CGAGATGCCGTTAACCCGCGAGGGCGTCACTCATAAAGTTGTCATCAACGGCCAGCACAAAGTTTACATTACAGCTAATAAATTTGAGAACGGCGATCTGGGCGAGATCTTTATCGCTGCCGGCCTAGAAGGTTCGGTAGTATCGGGATTACTCAATGCTATGGCGATTTTATGCTCTAAAATGTTGCAAGAAGGCGTCCCGCCGGAAACCATCGTGGCTTCGTTCTTGAATTTGCGCTTCGATCCGTGGGGAATAACCAACAACCCCGATATTCCCATGGCTAAATCCATCACTGACTATATCGGCCGCTGGCTGGGGATGAATTTCTTATCCTTGGATCGGCAATTAGCCTTAGGGATTATGAACGGACACAATAACGATACCAACGGACATAGTGAAGGTTTACTCGCCGAGACTCCGAAACCGGTGACTCCCGCTCCGGAGGCGGTCGAACAACCAGTATTAACACTTAATCTCAATACTAATGCGGCCGCAACAGTTAATTCGTATGATTATAAATATGCGCCGGCCTGTCCCACTTGCGGAGCGCTGATGGTGCGTTCTGGTACCTGCTTTGCCTGCCGCGAATGCGCCACCACGACTGGTTGTTCCTAACAACCAGTCGCTCCGCTTGAGCATTAAAATGCGAGCATCGGAGCAACATACCCTTTCTGTCATCCTCGACCGGCGCGCGAAGCGCAGTCAGGATCGGGGATCCAGGCCCTCCCCTCCGTCATCCTGAACTGACAAAGCTTTCCTTGCTTTGTCATCCTGAGCGGAGTCGAAGGATCTAATTATAATTTAGGATCTCCATCCGTGTCATTCCTAACTAATCTCCAATGATCGAAACTGAAACATTTGAACCGGAAATAGTCGAAGCTGAACTTCTGCCCGCAGAAGTGGCAGAATTGCGCAATGAAATGCAATCCAAAATCGCCGAAGCCGTAGCGCTGGGAGTTTTTACGGGCAAAGAAGCCCAGGACTGGGAAGACGGGTTTGAGGCCTGCGATAAATTGGAATACATGGAAAATCTACTGGATATCATAGAAAGGTTTGTCCAATCCGGTCTGGCTGTTTTAGAACAAATCTCTGATACCCTCAACACTCCCTTGCTCAATGATAAAGAAAAATGTGATTGGCAAAACCAAGCCGAAGGCTCGAGTTATGAAGGCAAACTCGACTTGGTGAACAAACTTAGCACGATTTTGCGAGAAGTATCCCAACTTAAAGAAAAACTCTCCAAGCTTTTAGCTAATCCGCTGATGCGGGGGAGTGTGGCGCAAGAATTTGATAAAAAATTTGTCGAAGCTGACTCTTCCGTCAAAGAAGGCGTACTCACGCGTGCCGCCCTTGCCGCTACCGAGATCGCCACGGAATCTCGACAAGTTACTTCGCACGTGCATTCATTAATCGATACCCGCCAGTTTGAAGCGGCCCGCCAAGCTTTATGGGTGACCGCGATGAACATATTAACTGATACCGAAAGATCTCGGCTGGTTTCGGAAATTGATCGGGCAGAAATTGTTCATGTTCGAGAATCTTTTAAAGCAGCCGCCTAATCTCCTCCGTCATTCCGGCCTCCGAGCCGGAATCCAGGCCTTTTCCCTCTGTCATCCTGAGCTTGTCGAAGGATCTCATAAATAAAATCTTGTGACCATCTACTTATATCTAATTTATCTGATATTTCTCGCCGCGATTTTGGCGTTATTAGAGATCCAGATCGAAAGGGAGAATGGCTGGGCCAAAAATCTCCCAACCTGGCGAGTCAAAGGTACTTGGCTAAATAAAATCTCCGGCCGGGCGGAATTGACTGGTTATCACACTTTCTTGAGCTTATTTATTCTGGCATTTCTACATTTTCCGTTTGTCTTCTTCAGCAGCTGGGATTGGCCATTAGAACTGCGCATTTTAGGCAGTTTTTTGATTCTCACAGCTACCGAAGATTTTTTGTGGTTTGTGTTTAATCCCCATTTTTCACTAACAAGATTCTTTGCCAAAGATGTCCCCTGGCACAAATTCTGGCTCGGCCCCTTCCCCGGTTTTTACTATTTAAACTTAATAATCGGTAGCTTACTAATATATCTGTCCTATCACTAATCAATGTTATCTCCCATAGGGCTCCGCTCGAGCATTAAAATGCGAGCATCGGAGCAACATTATTACCAATATGCCCACTAAAAAGCACTACATCCACCTCTATTACGGCGACGGCAAGGGCAAAACCACCGCCGCTTTAGGGTTGGCGCTTCGCGCTGTCGGCCACGGCCAAAAAGTAATTATGTTGCAATGGCTCAAAGGCAGAAAAGACATTGGAGAAGTCAAAGCCCAGCAGTTTTTCAAAAACAAATTCAAAATCTATCAATTCGGGCCAACTTATTTCACTTGGGAAAAAGAAAAACCTTTAGAGCACAAAAAATTAGCCATCGCTGGTTTAAAAAAACTCGAGCAAATTATCACCAAAGAAAAATACGACATTTTGATTCTGGACGAAATAGTTGATGCCGTAGTAATGAAATTCATCCCTAAAGACAAAACCATTAAACTAATTCAGAAAGCCGTCAAAAAAGGCGAGGTGATTATCACTGGCCACAAACCTGATAAAGATTGGTTGAAACTCTCCGATCTCGCCACTGAAATGAAAAAAGTTAAGCATTATTTCGACAAAGGCCAAACTGCCCGCCAGGGGGTAGAATACTGATATTCCATAGTTAAGTTGGCTGAATGGGCCGTTTAAGTACTATAGCAATCTATAATTGGGATGATGGATAAAACCACACACAAAAAGATATTTTCATCAATTGTAATCACACTCGATGATCTAAAAGAAGTTCTTCGGCAAGTTGATTTGATTGTTAGCGAAGATAATCATAATGAAACATATAAAAAAGAACCTGATTTTGAAGTTGAGTGTAATGATGGCATAAAATATGAATCTAATACCGCCGATAATTTTATTAAACAGATATCATTGCAGTTAAATAATATTAAAAGTGTCAGTTTGTCTTATTGGGGGCATGATTTTAAAGTTCGTATATGGTTCTATCGTTTTGATTCACCTGTGGATTTTGAGATAAAGGCATCATCAGAGGGTAAAGTACTTTTGTTTCAAAAAGATATAACACAGGTTTTACAAAAATCTAAAAGTTTTAATGATTTAATATATGCTTGGAAATACCATTTTTTTTACTTGGTTTTGATGGTCGCGTTAGTAGATACATATACACTCAATGTTTTAAGTGGATTTTTTTCTCAAGAGATTATTGCAGGTAGCATATCTCTTAAGTTGTCCACTATCGTAAATAATTTGACCCCATTTATATGGCTACTTTTCATAAATCTGATACCAAAATTTTACCCAAGCCTTGTTATAAAAAATATTAAAACGAAAGAAGCATCTGGCAGAGTATTAAAGGATGATATTAAATGGTTTATAGGCGGATTGCTTTTTGTATTGCTCCCCTTGTTATTTTAAAAAATCCATAAAACATTGCTACACTAGCTGGTTTTTTTGGGGTGGGATATAATATCTACGTAGGGAGCTACTGAGGGAGTTCAGTAGATCATCAAGTAGATGAACAGTAGATAAAATAGGGGGTAAAGAGATGGGGAGAAAAATAGAGGAGAGGAATATCCGGAAGATTACTAAGGTGGCAGGCGGAGCCAGTTTTGGCATTACTCTGCCGATCGAGCTGTTCCGGGCTCTGGGCTGGCGCGAACGCCAGAAGGTGGTAGTCAAAAAGAAAGGCTATAGCCTCATCATCTCCGACTGGAAACCATAAGATATAAATGTATGTGGGTATATCACAATCAACTTAGTCAACAAGAGGTCGATCTAATTAGGCGAGCTTTTACTGAGATAGTTAATGTTTACGACGGTAAGATTACAAAATTTGAGCCGCTATCTCAGCCAATGAGATGTTTTCTGGCTGATGGGTCAGGTCTTGAGCGTCGGGAATGGTTGGAATGGATATATCAAATATCCGCTATAACCAAAAAAGGAGAAATAGATTTATCTAATAGAGGGCCTTGGGTAACTGCTCCAGTTGACGAAGATCTAGCGATCCGCATTGCATGGGGCTTAGCCTATGATGTCTGGCAGAAATTTGATAGCCCGAATATGGAAACTCCATTAGCTCATAGGCTTTGGGGAGTGCAAGTATAGATATAGATAATGGAATTAACTCCAAGGCTGGTTTTCGGGTGGGGTATAATTGGGACGGAAAAACTTATTATTAGCCTAGCAATAAATGGCGCAATTAATTTCTACTAACCCGTCTAAAAACTATGAGGCCATAGGAGAAGTAGAAATTTCTTCAGATTCAGAGATAAAAGAAAAAGTGGCTTTGGCGAATCAGGTCAAGAGGGTTTGGAAAGAATTTGGCGTACAAAAAAGAATCGAGTTACTCAAGCCGATTTACGAAGAATTCAAAATGAGACAAGCGGAAATTGCTGAACTGATCACCCGGGAAATGGGTAAGCCGATCACTGAAAGTATCAGCGAAGCCAGCAGCTTTATTTCGGAGTTCGAATGGTTTATGAATCACGTGGGGCCGGCTGTGGCCGATGAAGTTACCCATGAAGACGATAAATCCTTACATAAAATAGTCTACGAACCGTTTGGCACGGCAGCCGTTATCTCTCCGTGGAATTATCCATTTGGTATGGCGATGTGGGGAATAATTCCCAATCTTTTAGTGGGGAATACGGTGGTATTTAAAATATCAGAAGAATGTCCTTTGGTCGGCAAATTAATCGAGCAGGTTATGTTATCGCACGATCTGCCGGCGGGAGTATTTGCGGAAGTATATGGCGCTGGGGAAGTGGGTCAAAAACTTGCGGAAAGCGAGATCAATTTAATCTGGTTTACCGGGAGCACTCGAGTAGGTAAATTATTGTACAAGATTGCAGCGGATAAATTTATCAAAGCGATCCTAGAAATGGGCGGATCTAGTCCCTGTCTTGTTTTCGAAGATGTGGATGTGCCGAGATTTGTCCAAGCCATCTACCCGGAAAGATTCAGCAATTGCGGTCAGGTCTGCGATTCTATTAAAAGGTTGATTGTACACGAATCAATTTTTGATCAAGTTGTTAAGGGACTACAAGAATTAGTTGAGGCAAAAATAGTTGGTGATCCAACCAATATTGGTACTCATCTCGGATGCCTAGTGGCCAAAAGGCAGCTAACTTTACTGCAGGAGCAAGTCGGTGATGCGCTTCAAAAAGGAGCGAAGGCAGTTGCGGGCGGAGGAATGCCAGATGATCTGGCAGGTGCTTTTTATAAGCCCACGATACTGACTAATATCACCAGAGATATGCGGGTATGGAAAGAGGAAGTGTTTGGTCCGGTACTGCCGGTGGTTTCATTTAAGACTGAAGCAGAGGCTGTCGAAATGGCGAATGATACTTCTTATGGGCTAGGCAGTAGAATTTGGTCCAAAGATCTCGAAAGAGCTAAAAGAGTAGCTTCCAGGATCGAGGCGGGAACGGTGGAGATTAACCAAGTTAGCAGATGGTTGTCTTGCAATCCCTTCGGAGGCTATAAGCAGTCAGGCATGGGCAGGGAACACGGCACGGTCGGCTTCCGTGAACTGTGCCAGATCAAATTAATCTCCATGGAAAAATAACCGCTGACAGTAAGATAATCGATAAAATAGAAGATGTCATACAAAGAACCCCCACTATTAATAATGGGGGTGAACTAAATTACAAAAATCACATTGTGCGGACTTTTGGGTCGCAGATAATGTATCGGAATTCATATTCCAACACAATAAATCCAAACAGTTGCTGGAGTAATCCGCTGTACTTTTTTTCCAGAATACTGTGTCCTTGGATGTAGTTATTATTGAAACACTGGTCGATTAACCCGCCCAGTTCCTCTGGCGTCTGGATTAGGTGCTTGCCATAAACCGCATAAGCCTCTTTAAATATTTTTCCCTGATCCAGTAGGATTTGTTTGTCGCTCTTCCTCCTAGGTCCACCGCTTTCCAGCTGAATATATTTCCTGAATATATGCAGTAAAAACAGTATTCTATCTGCACATATTTTAGTAAATGCAGCTGTATCTTTCACAGACATGCGAGAATCCCAGGTCGACGAGTCTGCGGGGTTGTAGCTCAACCCAAAAGGCTGGGGGAGGGTGGGTTCAAATGACGGGTCGCCGTCCGATAGTATGTGGTGCATTGTCAAGGTCCTCTCTTGGTTTGATCTAACATTATACATTATGTTCTAAGGTAGAGAGTGATTTATCAATATCTGTCCAGCCGGGGCTATTGAAGAATGTACAATAACCCCATGATGGTTTTGGGGACCGGGGGATCTTTCTTCGATGAAATTTACCCTGCCTGCCCAGCATAGCTTTAGCGAAGTTGGGAGCGAAGTTTGATGGGCTTAGGATGACAGTCGGCCGTTGTTTTTCGTGGCCTATTTAAATACTTAATCTTCCCTACGAAATAGTAGATAATAAACCCATCCCGGATAACTCTTGACTATATGAAATATATTTCATATAATAGATATGGAGATAGTAACAGTATTTTATGTTAAATCAGGTGGGAAAGCTCCGGCAGAGGAGTATCTAAAAGGCCTTAAAAACAAGAAGCATCTGGCCAAAATAGTGGCGATGATCGATAAGCTGCAAGAACGAGGTGGAAAACTCCCCGAGCCATATGCCAAAAAGGTCGTAGACAAAATATGGGAGTTAAGGTTTTACTTCGGAGGCAGAATATTCTACTTTTCACGGATTGGTCAGAAAATTGTTTTATTAGAAGGCATCACCAAAAAGAGAGATAAGATTTCCAGTCAAGATTTAGAAAGAATACAGGAATATTACAAGGACTATTTAACTAACTTACGAGAGAAGGGCTATGACTCAAAGCTTTATCACAAAACTTAGAAAAGATAAGGAGTTTCAAAAGCTGTATGACATCGAGAAGAAAAAGCTAGATATTGCCATAGCTTTAGCGGAAGCTCGGGTTAAAAAAGGTCTGACACAGAAAGAGGTGGCCGAGATAGCCGATGTGACATGGGAAACAGTGTCTGCCATTGAAAATGGCAGAGCTAATTCTAGTATAGAGACACTTAGTAAAATCTTTGCTGCAGTAGGAAAAAAATTGAATCTCCAGGTTAGCTAAATATATAACCTCATGATGATTTTAGGGATCGGACTAGTTATAATTTTGGTGATTGCCGGGCTGATCGCTTTGGCCTCGGCCGACAAACCCCGCAAACAGTGAAAATCCAAATTAAAGTAATCCCGAATGCTAGGAGAGAATCCGTGGAAGAAAAAGACGGAGTTTTGGTGGTGCGGGTGAATAAAGTTCCGGAAAAAGGGAAGGCGAACGAGGCAGTGATAAAATTACTGGCCAAACATTTCAATGCCCCGAAAAGTGCGGTGAAAATTATACGCGGGCTGACGGGGAGACAGAAAGTGGTGGAAATAAGTATGTAGTTCTCACTCCGCCAGCTGGCAGAGTTCGAACAGTAATTATTGTTCGAGGCGTAGCTGAGAACTACACAACCAAGGATGACATAAGGGAATGGCCTGGATTATCGGGGCGAGCCCGATAATGACAAAAGAGTATTTTATTGGCGTTCAGTGAAAAAATTTGCTTTGGAGGGCAATTTCTCCTATACTAGAGGCAGTATTTTTAATATTAGACTGATGGCTCAATATGTAGAACAAAGGGTAGGGGTGTTTGTGGATGTGTCGAATTTGTATTATTCGGCCAAAGTGATGTACTCCAAAAAGGTGAATTTCAAGAATGTGTTGAAAGAGGCCTTGGGCGACCGCAAATTGGTGCGGGCGATTGCTTATGTGATCAAAGCTGAGAATCCGGAAGAACAGAAGTTTTTTGATGCCTTAGAAGGCATGGGTTACGAAGTCAAAAGTAAAGAATTGCAGGTGTTTTATGGCGGCCACAAAAAAGGCGACTGGGATGTCGGCATTGCCATGGACACCATTCGGTTAGCGTCTAAATTGGATGTGGTCATCTTAGTTTCCGGCGATGGTGATTACATTCCGTTAGTAGAATATTTAAAGAGCATTGGCCAACAAGTTGAGGTAGTGGCGTTTGGTCGCAGTGCTTCCGGTAAACTCCGGGAAGCGGCAGATTCATTTATCGATTTGGACAAAAATGCTCGTAAATTCTTAATCCCTGATCGTAATAAACCTAATGCCGAAGTTCAATGATGTTAATCCGCGGGTAGATTTTGTCACGCAAGAATTAGATATTCTGGAATTTTGGGATAAGCAGAATATTTTTCAAAAGAGTTTAGGCCAGCGCCAAAAGGCCAAACGCTATATCTTCTTTGAAGGACCACCCACGGCTAATGCGAAGCCGGGAATTCACCATGTCGAAGGGCGAGCATTTAAAGATCTCTGGCCTCGGTTCAAGACGATGCAGGGGTACTTGGTCGATCGCAAAGCCGGTTGGGATACCCATGGCCTGCCGGTGGAAATTGCCGTAGAAAAAAAACTGGGACTCACCAATAAAGCGGATATCGAAAAATACGGTATTGCCAAATTCAATGCCGAAGCTAAAAAAAGCGTCTGGGAATACAAAGAAGTTTGGGAACAAAGCACGAAGCGCTTAGGATTTTGGTTGGATATGGACCATCCTTACATTACTTACGATCCCAAATATGTCGAATCGCTCTGGTGGATAATTAAGCAGATTTGGGATAAGGGGTTGTTGTATTCTGGGCATAAAATTGTGCCGCAATGTCCACGCTGCGGGACGGCGCTCTCGAGTCATGAAGTCGCACAGGGTTATCAGGAAGTGGAAGAAAACTCGGTTTATCTTAAATTCAAACTCAAAGACGAACCAGATACATATATATTAGCTTGGACCACGACGCCCTGGACTTTGCCGGGGAATGTGGCTTTAGCGGTAGATTCAAAAATTATTTATGTTAAGGCAGAAGTGGAAGGAGAAAAATTAATTTTAGCGAAAGACTTGCTGACAACAGTTTTAGGCGAGGGAGCTAAGGTTTTAGAGGAATTCCCTGGTCAAAAATTGGTCGATCGAGAATATGAGCCTCTATTCCCAGGCGCAATTACTACGGATAAAAAAGCTTGGTATGTGGTACCGGCCGATTTTGTGACGACTGCAGATGGCACCGGGGTAGTGCACACCGCGGTGATGTATGGCGAAGATGATTATAATCTCGGTAAAGCGTTGGATTTGCCCATGGTACACACGGTTTCGGAAGCGGGCTTATTTTTGCCGAGTGTCCAAAAGTGGGCCGGCAGATTTGTGAAAGATCCGGAAGTAGAAAAAGAAATTGTAGCCGATCTTAAATCGCGCGGGTTGCTATTTAAAGAGATGCCCTACAAACACGACTATCCTTTCTGCTGGCGCTGCGGTACTCCGCTTTTGTACTATGCTAAATATTCTTGGATGATTGCGATGACCCGCTTAAAAGATAAATTGATTTCGGAAAATAATCAGATCAATTGGATTCCGGAGCATATCAAAAAAGGTCGCTTTGGCGAATGGCTGGATAATTTGAATGATTGGGCCTTCTCGCGCGAGCGGTATTGGGGGACACCATTACCAATTTGGAAAAGTGATGAGGGCGATTATATCTGTATCGGGAGTTTTGCTGAGCTTCGGGAATTAGCCAAAGACAACCCCACCCAACCTCCCCTTGGCAAGGGAGGAGTAGATTGGGATAACTTTGATCCGCATCGACCTTTTGTGGATGAAATTGTCTTAACTAAAGAGGGGAAAGAATATACGCGGGTATCGGAAGTGATTGATGTCTGGTTCGATAGCGGCAGCATGCCGTTTGCGCAGTGGCATTATCCGTTTGAGAATAAAGCCAAGATCGATAAAGGTGAAGCCTACCCGGCCGAATTTATTAGCGAGGCGATTGACCAAACTCGCGGTTGGTTTTACACGCTGTTGGCCGTAGCGGTCTTGTTGGGTAAAGAGCGGCCGTTTAAAAATGTGTTAGTCCAAGGCCATATGCAGGACAAACTCGGTAAAAAGATGAGCAAATCCAAAGGAAACGTGATCGATCCGGAGGAAATGTTTAAAAAATATGGGGCGGATGTCATTCGCTGGTATTTTTACAGTGTGAATCAGCCGTATGATTCGAAACAGTTCGATGAAGACGTCTTGTTGCAAATTATCCGGCGATTTGTGCTGACTTTATGGAATACATATTCATTTTTTGTGACCTATGCGAAATTAGATAATTTTGATCCAGCTAAAACACCCAAAACCTCCAAGAATGTGTTGGATCAGTGGATTATCGCCAAATTAAATAAATTAAATGTTACCGTGACGGATGCCTTGGAGAAATACGATCCACTCCGGGCGGCGCTAGAGATAGAAGCCTTTGTCGGAGAACTTTCGAATTGGTATGTGCGCCGGAGCCGGAAGCGGTTTTGGAAAAGCGAGAATAGCGCCGATCAGTTGGCGGCTTACAGCACCCTATATAAAGTATTAAAAGATTTGAATTTAATTTTGGCGCCCTTTATGCCGTTTGTGACGGAAGCGATGTATCAGAATCTAAAGAATGAAGGCGATCCGGAATCTGTACATTTGTGCGATTGGCCCAAGGCAGCCAAAATTGACGAACAGATCCTATCTGACATGAAACGGACGCGAGAAATTGTGGAGCTGGGGCATCACTTGAGGGAGGAAGCGAAAATAAAAGTGCGGCAACCTTTGAGTGAGCTAAAACTTGCCCAAAAGGAACTCCCTGCCGAATTAACGGCTATTGCTCTGGAAGAATTAAATGTTAAAAAAATCAGCTTTGGAGCCGGAAAAGACGAATTAACTACTGAGATCACTACTGAGCTAGAAATAGAAGGATTAGCGCGGGAATTAGTGCGGGCGATCCAAGCCCTGCGCAAAAATTCCGGGTTAGAGGTGGCGGATCGCATTATTCTGTCGTATGCCACTGGCGACGATTTAATCCAACAAACCATAGCCCTCTGGGCAGATTACATTAAAGGCGAAGTTTTAGCTAAAGAAATTAATACCAGTGTAGTTGGAGAGACCGAAGAATTAAAAATAAACGGCCGAGCGATCAAATTTAGCATTGCCAAGGCATAGATATGAAAAATAAATATCCGATCTTTGGGTTGATAGCTGTTTTAGTGGTATTAGGCACCGGCTCTGTGGCGTACTACTACGGTTGGATCCAATTTCCCAGCGATCCCTATACAACCCAGTGTGACAGGGTGAGTGACTCGCGCACTATTCGTTTTCCTAACGGCAAAACCATTTCTGCCAGTATAGCTGATGATGAACCGAGTCGCGCCCAAGGCTTATCAGGCGTTTCCGGAACGAGTGCCAACAACAGTATGTTATTTATTTTTGATGCTGCTGGCACACAATCGATGTGGATGAAAGACATGCTGTTCGATTTAGATATGATCTGGCTGGACCCGGATTATCGCATTGTGCATTTAGAAAAGGGCATCAAAGCACCAGGTAGCGCTATGAGTAACGATCAATTAAAGATTTACCAGAATACGACCCCGGCCAGATATGTGTTAGAAGTAACAGCGGGATTAAGCGAAACTAACCATTTAACTGTCGGGGATAAATTGGAAACATTCCCAACCGAGCAGTGTGTCAGCTATTAGTTAGCTTGACTACCTAAAAGGAGGCCTATATACTGGTGAGCGTAACCTAACCACCTATGAAAGCAGTTATCAAAACCGGGGGTAAACAATATTTAGTCAGCGAAGGCGATGTTTTGGTAATCGAGAAATTGCCAGAAGAAGCCGGCGCTAAAATTACGCTTTCAGATGTTTTGCTGGTATCTGATGACGAGGGCAAGGACGTTAAGTTAGGTACTCCCGTTTTAGAAGGTGCCAAAGTAGAAGCTGAGGTAGTGGAACAGGTGAAAGCGGATAAAATCCGCGTCTTTAAGATGAAACGGCGCAAGAACTATCGCAAAACTATTGGTCATCGTCAAAAACTCACGCAAATCAAAATAATTAGCATTACTGCTTAAAAACCTGCCTTAAGGCAGGTTTTTTGGTCTTTCTCTTTCATTGTCATCCTCGGACTTGATCCGAGGATCCAGAAAAGAAAATAAACAGAAAACATTTTTCTGTTCCTTTTTCTGTCTAGATTCCCGCCGGAGTTTACCCTGAGCGTAGCCGAATGGGCGGGAATGACAATGCAGGAGGATGTTATAATCCGTTGCTGTAGGCGGGAGTCGGGATAGTTTTGAAGTCTTCGAAGGGATACAGCACTACCCAAACTTTGCCGATAATGAGGTGGCGGGGTAATTTACCCCAGATGCGCGAATCCGAACTATTAGGTCGGTTATCACCCAAAACAAAGAATTCATCTTTGCCTAGGGTGGTTTTTACTTCGCCGCTGGTATAAACCTTAATGTAAGGTTCGTCTAATTTAATGCCGCTGGGATTAGTCTGATTATAAATAGTCACGATGCCGTCGTGGACAGATACGGTTTCGCCGGGTAAGCCGACAATTCTTTTAATAAAGCTAAAGGCCACATTTTGCGGATATTTGAAGACAATCACATCACCGCGTTTAGGCGCATGGATACGATAAGATACCTGATCTACGATGATGTACTGATTATTTTCGAAGTTGGGTTCCATCGACTGTCCACTGACATAGAAAGGTTGGATCAAGAAGAAGCGGATCAAGAAAGCCACGCCCAAAACTGTCGTCACGGTTTTGAAAACGTCATAGATAAAAACTACCGTGCCAACAAAAATCGCTAAGAAAAGATTCCGAGGGCGTTTCACTGCAGAATTATTTGGAGCACTTGCTTCGTCGTGCATGAATTTATTATAGAGTTAGTCAACCGAAATTACCAAAAGTTTCTATATAAATAAACGGACCCAGAGGCTGATTGGGTCCGTGCTTGGGTTTGTGGTTTTACGGTTCACTGGGATAAACCTGGTTTCCTTTATCATCGAATACGGTCATACCATATCCGCCTTCCATAGCAATGCCCTCACAAACGGTTATAGCGTCCGATAAAGTATCTTCTTCGAGGCTGTGCATCCCAGTGCTGCCATGGCCGCCCAGATAAGCAAACTCGGGATAAGCCATAGCGTAAATAATTCGAAATTTGCCCGGAGAAGCTTTGCAATAATTATTCAGAAATTGTTCCAGGCTTTTACCACCCAAGCTGTAATTTGCGCCAAGAGATTCATTAGTCATGACCTCCTTGGTATAGGCTATACATACTATGTCAGAGCAGGGGCAGTCAACCATTTTTAATGATGATATAATTTGATAGGTGAGGTCTCCGACCCAGAGGTCCTCCTGCTCGTTGTAGCGAGCTCCGGACCGGCCACCGGCTTAGAAACCTCTGGCTTGGAAAGAAGGGCTCATAGCTCAGTTGGTTAGAGCGCACGGTTCACATCCGTGAGGTCAGAGGTTCGAGTCCTCTTGGGCCCACCAAACATTATAATGGCTAGTTACCCATGCTATATTAAAAATGATATTAGACGATAAGACCATGAATATAAAAACAATCTATAGCATACTTGGTGTAGTCATAATCGGGATCGGCGCTTATTATTTAATTAACAATGTTTCTTCAGGCTCCCCAGAAAATCAATTGCCGATTGGTAATAATAGCGATGAGACAAATGCCCCACCTACGAATGAATCAGATAGTTGGGAAGTATATACCAATGAGAAAATTGGAATTTCCGTGCAACTTCCCTCCAATTTAAAGATTCAAAATCAGGGAGAAGTGCCGGAAAAAATCTATTTAGCACAAGAGGGTCTTGTTAACTGGTCTAGTGTATCATTCCATGATAGTGCTGCATCTAGCGATACTAAAAACCTTAGCTTTACACTTTATGATGCGCCGTTTGATCTAAAACATATTTGGTCTATTCCGGGGGGTAGTCCAGTGCCATACAGCGAGATCACTGTGGGCTCGAATAAATACTATAAATGGCGGGATGGCGATGCTGGATGGATTGGATATATATACTCTTTACCAGGAAAGGGCGGTAAGCAGTTAAATATCACTTTTACTGCGAACCCCGGTTGGGCAGGCACAAGCTGGGACGCTGATGATGCAACAATTAATCGTATCCTTGCTTCAGTAAAGACTCTCTAGCAATCCTGACTAACTATATCAACGGCTCAGCAGTGAGTCGTTGGATTTTAGGAGAGGCATTACCAGGGTTGTTTAGAGTGGTTGACTCCTCTAAACTTTTGAGTTAGTATTCTAGACAGTGTAAAATAAGTATAAATAAGCACGGTTTGGGGATCGAGAGCATCCTGCCCCACAAGGGTTTGCCCCCGAGATGAACCAGCCGGAAGTATAAGGAGAAAAATAATGAAGAAACCGACAGTAGAACAGATGTTAGAAGCAGGGTTGCACTTTGGGCACCAGACTTTTCGGTGGCACCCCAACATGAAACCCTACATTTTTGATAGCCGAGATGGCATCCACATCATTGATTTAATGAAAACAGAGGCCAAGTTAACTGATGCGCTAAATTTTGTGGAACAGTTAGGCCGCGAAGGCGGTACGTTGATGTTGGTAGGGACTAAGCGCCAGGCCGCCAGTCTTATTGAAGCGCTCGCTAAAGCTAATAGTTTACCGTATGTAGCTAATCGTTGGCCAGGCGGTTTACTGACTAACTGGCCCACTATGAAAGGACGGATCCGCTATCTCAAACAGGTGCGCGAACAAGTGGCCAAAAAAGATTTTGGCGATATGACCAAGCAAGAAATCGGTTTATTGGAAAAGAAGTTGGCTTTACTCGAAAATGCTTTTGGCGGATTGGATTTATTGGACGATTTGCCGAATGCCGTGTTTATTGTGGATACCATCCGCGAAAAGATTGCTTTACGGGAAGCTAAAAAACTGGGGATTCCGGTAATCGCTATGTTGGACACTAATGCCGACCCTGCCGAGATTGAATTTCCTATTCCGGCGAATGATGATGCCAAACAGGGCATTCAATTGATCACCCAAGCTATCGTCAATGCTTTTATAGCTGAACGGAGAACTAAAGCTCAGGTCGCAGCTGCCAAAAAAGCTGAAGAAGAAACCGAGGCAGTATCCGAAGCAGAATTAGAAGAGGTCTTGGCGCAAAAAGAAGTTGTGGAAGTAGCGGAAAAACAAGAAGAAGCCGAGAAAGAATCTCCCTCGAAAACCAAGAAAACTAGTATTAAACAATAAAATTATGGCGACAATAAAATTAGATGATATTAAAAAGTTAAGAGAACTGACTAGTGCCGGCATGATGGACGCTAAAGCGGCTTTAGAAAATTCAGAAGGTGATTTTGAAAAAGCTACAAAATTGTTAATGGAAAAAGGGGCGCAATTAGCTGAGAGTAAAGCTGACCGCAGTGCTTTGCAAGGCATCATCGTGTCTTACATTCATCCGGGCGATCGCATCGGAGTATTGCTGGAACTAAATTGCGAAACTGATTTTGTCGCTCGCAATGAAGATTTCCGCAAACTAGCCCATAATTTAGTACTGCAAGTAGCGGGGATGCATCCAATTTATATTGCTCCAGAAGATGTACCAGCAGCAGTAATTGAAAAAGAACAGGAAGTTTACGCCGCTCAGGTCCAGGATAAAGCAAAAGCTACCGCCGAAAAAGCGATCCAAGGCAAGTTGGCAGATTTTTACGCCTCGGTTTGTTTGATCAAGCAGCCGTTTGTATTGAATCCGGAATTAACGGTAGAAAATATTATGGCTGAAACAGTCGGCATTCTAAAGGAGAATATCAAAGTAGCGCGGTTTGTGCGATTTGAAGTAGGGGATCGATCATAATTATGGATAGTGTCAAAAACGAGCTGATCCAAAAAATAGCGGGTGCTCAACAGCATCTCATTGCCGAATTTGCCGGCGTCAGAAGCGGCCGGGCGAATGCGGCTTTGTTAGATAAAATCCAGGTCGACGTTTACGGCCAGAAGATGCCAATCAATAATTTAGCTACGGTAGCAGTACCTGAGCCCCGCCAATTATTGGTCCAACCTTGGGATAAAGCTAATGTGGGGGCGGTAGAAAAAGCCATTGTAGCGGCAGATTTAGGATTAGGCATAGTTAATGAAGGAGATAAAATCCGGGTCAGCATCCCGTTACTGAGTAACGAGCGCCGGGAAGAGCTGGTTAAACTCACTCAGCGTATAACCGAAGAAGCCAAGGTGGGCGTGCGCAATTTACGCCGAGAAGCTTTTGAAGCGCTGGATAAACGTTCCAATGACGGCGGAGTCAGCGAAGACGAACTCGAACGCTGGAGAAGGGAATGTCAGACATTGATCGACAACGCCATTGCTGAAATTGATAAATTGGCGATCGCTAAGGCCGCAGAATTACGAGCAGTATAAAAACTTATGCAAACTAAGGTCAAACATTTGGCCATTGTAATGGACGGCAATCGCCGCTGGGCGAAGAAGAAAGGCTATCCTACTTATAAGGGCCATCAAGCAGGGGTCCAAGCTTTGGAAAATATTGTCCGGGCCTGCAATGAACGCGACATCCCTTATTTAACGGTGTATGGTTTTTCGACTGAGAACTGGGGGCGGACTAAATCAGAAGTCAGCTGGTTGATAAAGATCATTGCTGCCGCTGTCAAAAAATATACCGTCATGTTAGACAGGGAAGGTTGGCGATTGCAGGTGATAGGCCGACTAAAAGATTTTCCGAAATCCACTCAAAGTTTGTTCGATAAATCCATCAATCAATTAAAGAATCATCAAAAAGGGATGCTTACAATTGCTTTGAGTTATGGTGGGCGCGATGAGATTTTGCGGGCAATAGAGAAAGCCAAGAAGCAATCAGGCAAGCTGACTGAAAAAGGTTTTTCTGCCCTCTTGGATACTCGCGAATTGCCGGATCCCGACATGATTATTCGCACTGGTAATCAGATGCGGCTGAGTAATTTTTTGCCCTGGCAAGGGACTTACAGTGAACTCTATTTTACTCCTACTTTGTGGCCGGATTTTAATGCTAAATCGCTTGACCAAGCTTTACAAGAATATTCCCGGCGCCAACGGAATTTCGGCAAATAATGTCCACAGAATTTTTAACTGAATTAAAGAATAAAGGCCAGTTAGTTACTGACTACATTTTAAATTACCCGGCTATAGTAAAAATATCTCCGGATTATTTGCGTGAGGGTGTGATGTTTTATGTCGCCAAAGGCGGTAAGAGGTTGCGCCCGGCTCTTTTAATGTGGGCCTGCGAGTTGGCGGGAGGAAAAGCAGAGCTAGCCCTGCCCGCCGCCGCGGCGATCGAATTGTCGCATACCTGGACATTAGTGCATGACGATATTATTGATAATGATGATCTCCGCCGCGGGGGCCCTAGTATGCATGCTTATTTTAGAGAAGCTTGGCGTTCTCGCGTTGAAGAAGGCAATTTGGAATCTTGGTCGCGCAATCTGGCGATGTTAGTCGGAGATATCCAACAAGCCACCGCCACTAGTATGCTAGAGGCTCTGTCTGTTGATGTGGCGCTTAAAGAATGGCTGGTGCAAGATCTGACTACTAATTGGGTGACTGAAGTATTGCAGGGAGAAATGTTGGATATGGAGTTTGCTGTATCGCCGCTGGAACAAATCTCGGAAGCCCAGATTATAGATATGTTGAATAAAAAAACTGCTTCTACTTTGGCTTGGTGTGGCCGGACCGGTATTTTGGTTGGGTTGGGCAAATTAGAATTGCAGCATCCCTTTATTTCTATTGTAGAAACCATTTGCCGGCAAGCCGGATTAGCCTTCCAATTGCATGATGATATTTTAGGCCTACTCGGAAATGAGCAGGAATTAGGCAAGCCGGTAGGTTCTGATATTAGAGAAGGCAAGAGAACTATTATTGTGGCACATGCTTATGCACGGGCTAGCTTAGAAGAAAAAGAGTTGATTAGTCGGGTTCTAGGAAATCGCCAGGCCAGCGACAGCGAAATCAGTCAAGTAAAAGATTTATTGATCCGACTAGGTGGGGTTGATTATGCTCAAAAATTAGCCGCTGATTATATTGAGCAAGCCCAGATTGCCCTGAATAGCTTGCCGGATCACCCCACTAAGGGGTACTTTAAAGAGTGGATAGACTTTATTATTGAGAGATCTTTTTAAATGATAATTGCTGTTTTAGTTTTTTTGCTGGTCTTTAGTATTGTGGTTCTAGTCCATGAACTAGGACATTATTATTTTGCGATTAAAGCCGGTGTGCGGGTGGAGGAATTTGGGTTTGGCCTGCCGCCGAGAATCTGGGGGCGTAAAAAAGGCGGAACCATCTATTCTCTCAATTTGATTCCTTTCGGCGGATTTATTCGGCTGTATGGCGAGAGCGAAGAATTTACCAAGGACAAAAAATCATTTATCAGCAAAACTCCGGGCCAAAAATTTGGTATTGTGATCGGTGGCGTATTGATGAATTTCGTCTTAGGTCTAGTGGTGATGATGATTGGTTTTTGGCTGGGCATGCCGCCACTAGTCAGTGCGGTGGCAAATTATACTAAAGATGCCAACCAAATCGAAGCCCGCATATTAGTAGTAGACACGGTTAAAGATTCGGCAGCTACTAAAGCCGGTTTATTGGCAGGAGATTATATTTTATCGGCTGATGAACAGAACTTTGCCGATCCGGTAACATTTAAAAATTTTATTCAACAGCGAGCCGGAAAAGCCACCTTATTATCAGTTAAACGAGGGCAGCAAACCGTGGCCTTAACCATAACTCCGGTAAAAAATAAAGACGGTGTTACAGAGATCGGAGTATTATTAGACCAGAGTATAGATAAAGTTCATTATATTTGGTGGCAGGTGCCGTGGATCGCCCTGCAAGAAACTGCCAAAGTGACAGGACTGGTAGTTATTAGTATTGCTAATCTAGTCTATAGAATATTTGCTACTGCTAGTTTGCCGGCCGAATTATCGGGGCCAGTGGGGATCGCTAAGATTACTGCCGATATGGTTCGGCTAGGGTGGCTCCGAGTAGTTCAATTTCTAATCTTTCTCTCTATTAACCTGGGAGTAATCAATCTAGTACCTTTCCCGGGGCTGGATGGTGGCCGAGTGGTGTTTGTAGCCGCCGAATGGTTGCGTCGAGGCAAACGCGTACCGGGTCATATCGAGAACGTAGTGAATATGGTGGGATTTTTCTTGCTGATAGCGTTGATTGCGGTAGTCACCTATAAAGATATTCTCAAACTGATTTAAATGATTTTATTAGATGGCAAAAAATTAGCGCTGGCCCAAAACAAGAAATTGCAGCAACGGATCAAAGTTTTGCGGCAAAAAGGCATCATTCCTGGTTTGGCGGTGATTTTAGTCGGCCAGGATCCCGCTTCGGCAGTCTATGTCCGCAATAAACAAAGATTATGCCATGATTCAGGAATCAATTTTTATTTAACAGAATTGAGTCAGTCAACTCCAGCAGAACAAATCAAAAAAAAGATTTCTGAATTGAATAAGAATAAAAAAGTTCACGGCATTATTATTCAATTGCCTTTGCCGGCCAAACTAGACCCACTCGCATTGATTTCAGCAATTGATCCCCAAAAAGATGTGGATGGACTGCACCCGATGAACATGGGCTTGTTGCCCTTTGGCAAAGAACTTTTTGTGCCGGCGACGCCCAAGGGCGTGATTGATCTATTGCAGAAATATAAAATTCCCGTAGTCGGCAAAAAAGCGGTGGTGGTTGGATTTGGTTATGTGGCGGGGTTGCCCCTCAGTTTATTGTTGGCTCGGGCTAAAGCTACCGTCACGATTGCTCAAGACAAAACCAAGGATCTGACTAAATTATTACAGGGAGCGGATATTGTTGTTTCGGCAGTAGGCCGACCCGGTTTGATCAAAGGAGAGATGATCAAAGCCGGAGCCACAGTCATTGATGTCGGTGTTACCAAAAAGGGCGACAAGTGGGTCGGGGATGTCCAATTTGCCTCTGTATCCAAAAAAGCTAAATACCTGACGCCGGTCCCGGGCGGGGTAGGGCCCTTAACGGTAAGCGCGCTTTTAGACAACGTAGTTACAGCGGCCGAATATTAGGGATTGAGAGCGGATATCTGGATACCTATTGACAACCTTCCAACCTTATATTAAATGTATATGTATCTTTGGAGGGGTTTTATTTCATATTGGTTAATTATTACCTATGTCACACCAAGAACTCTATGTGTCGCGTGCTGGTTTAGAAGAACTGAAAGTTGAATTAGAGAAGTTACTGGGAGAACGCAAAGATATTACTGAGCGGATTAAAGAAGCGCGTGAATTAGGTGATCTCTCTGAAAATGCCGAGTATACTGAGGCTAAAAATAAACAATCCTTTGTCGAGGGCCGGATTGCTGAAATCGAAACTATTTTGAAGGTAGCCAAAGTAATTGACGAAAACAATAAAGCCAATGGACGCGTATCGTTGGGTTCTCACGTTAAAGTCAAAGTTGCCGGCGACCTGAGGGAATATAACATCACTGGCTCTAATGAAGCGAGTCCTATTTTGGGAAAAATTTCTAATGAATCGCCCATTGGCCAAGCTTTGATGGGACACAAAAAGGGCGATGTGGTAGAGATTGCTACTCCCGACGGTGTCAAGAAGTGCGAAATCATCGAAATCAGCTAATTTCTAATTTACTGATAGAGATATGAGTATGCTTCAGAGGCCAGTGAAAAACTGGTATAATTTGATTTGTATAGCATATAAAAGATCCTGGGCAAGGCCAGGACGACGATGCAAGGAAAACATTGTCGGTTGAGGATGACGAATATGAGCGAGTTTGATGAATTGAGAGAAGTTCGGTTGGCAAAACTGCGAACTTTAGTGGGCAAAAAAATCGATCCTTACCCAGCCAAAGCCCATAAAGCAATTACTAATCAAGAGGCTGTTAATAGATTTGACAGCTGGTCTTCTAAACAAAAAAAGATTACTTTAGCTGGACGCCTGATGTCGAAAAGAGAACATGGCGGGTTGGTGTTCGGCGAGCTCAGAGATTTCAGCGGCGATTTTCAGATTTTATTTAAACAAGATGTGCTGCCTGCTAAGAACTGGGATTTATTAAATGAATTAATTGATATCGGAGATTTTATTGAAGCAAAAGGCACGCTGTTCTTGACTCAAAAACAAGAAAAAACTTTATTGGTTGAAAAGTTTATTATTCTGGCTAAATCTCTGCGTCCGCTGCCAGAGAAGTGGCATGGGCTAGTGGATACCGAAACGCGTTTTCGGCAACGCTATCTCGATTTATTGATGAATCCAGAAGTTAAACAACGTTTTGTCTTGCGACATCAATTAGTCCAGGAACTCCGGAATTTCTTAGTTAAAGCTGGATTCATCGAAGTAGACACTCCGGCATTGCAACCAGTGCCGGGAGGAGCCATCGCCACTCCCTTTATTACCCATTACGACGCCTTAGACACGGATGTGTATCTCCGCATCGCCCCGGAACTTTATTTGAAAAGATTAATTGTGGGTGGATTCGAAAAAGTATTTGAATTCGCTCGAGTATTCCGCAATGAAGGTGTTTCCACCCAGCATTTACAAGATTTTACGATGCTGGAGTTTTATGCCGCCTACAGTGATTACGAAGAACTGATGAAATTCACCGAAAAAATGTTGACCACAGTGATCAAAAAATTATTTGGATCAACTCAAATTACCGTGGGCGACAAAGTGCTGGATTTCACGGTGCCCTGGCCCCGGTACAGTTTTCGGGAATTAATCCAAAAAGAGACGGGCATTGATATTGATGCTCATCCCACAGTAGATATGCTGCAACAAGCCATTACCAATGCCAATATTCACCTAACTTTTTCCGGCAAGACCAATCGTGGTAAATTGATTGACGAGCTATACAAAGAAACGGTACGGCCCAAATTAATTAATCCGGTATTTTTAATTGATCATCCCTTGGATTTATCGCCCTTGGCTAAACGTAAAGACAAAGAGCCAGACAAAGTGCAGCGTTTCCAATTAGTGGTTTGCGGTATGGAGATGCTAAATGCTTTTAGTGAACTCAATGATCCTTTAGATCAAAAAACCAGGTTTGATGAGCAGGCTAAACATAAACAAGAAGGCGATAGGGAGGCCCATTCCGCTGACGACGATTTTGTCAAAGCCTTGGAATACGGTATGCCGCCCACCGCTGGCTTTGGCATGGGGATTGATCGACTAGTGGCTTTACTCACTAATGCCGATTCTATCCGCGAAGCCGTGTTATTCCCATTCGTCAAAGATAAATAATTACATAGGGAGTTACGTAGAGATCTACGTAGTTAAGCAAATAATTAAATAAGTAAATGGAATTAAAAGAATTTGTTAAGTTAGATGATAAAGGCCGCAAAAAAATGGCGGCTGGTTTAGCGCGCAAGGGTTGGCAGGGCGATTTGAATTATATTGCCGAGCTGGCCAGTAAGGTAAAGAATGCGCAGATAGAACTGGATCAGGCCAGAGCGGAAGTTAATCAAGCCGCTAAAATCCAGGATATTGAAGCTGGTAAGGCAGCTTCAATGCGGGAGAAGGATAAATTAGCTGCCTATAAACAACTACACGAAGAACTTACCCCGCTGTGGGCTGCTATTCCTAATCCTCCAGACAAAGATGTACCTGAAGGAGGTGAAAATGATGGTGAGGTGGTGGGAAAGTCTAAGTTGCAACCAGCTAACCTAAATAACCCCAAAGACCATATCGAATTAGGAGAGGCTCTGAATATTATTGATATTGAGCGCGGTGTCAAAACTTCCGGTTCACGTTTTTACTTCTTGAAAAATGAAGCGGCTGAATTGGAATTCGCGCTGATCCGCTGGTTATTTAAAACACTTAAAAAGAAAGGTTTCGAGTTGTTAGTGACGCCGCAAATCGTAAATGAAGAAGTGATGGTAGCGGCGGGCTATGTTTCTAAGAGCTACAATCACGCCGCCGAAGTTTACAAGCTAGACGATCCGGAAAATGCCACGCATTATTTAATTGGCACTTCCGAACAAAGCACCTTGGGTTATCACCTGAATGAAATTATCGACGCACCCAAACGTTATGCGGCTTTCTCGACTTGTTTCCGCAAAGAAGCCGGTTCGTATGGCCAGGACGTCAAAGGGATTATTCGCACACATCAATTTGATAAAGTTGAATTATTCTCATTTGTGGCACCGAAAGACTCAGCCAAAGAGTTTAAAAATCTAGTAGCGATTCAAGAATTCATCCTGAAAAAATTAGAGATCCCTTACCAGAAAGTTTTAATTGCGGTGGGAGATTTGGGGATGCCGGCGGCTAAAAAAATTGATTTGGAGAGCTGGATGCCATCGCAAGGCCGCTACCGAGAAACTCATTCCTGCAGTAATTGCACGGATTGGCAGGCAATCAGAGCTAATATCCGTTACCGCACTGCGGCTGGTGAAACTGAATTTGTCCATACCTTAAACGGTACCGGAGTAGCTATTGGCCGGATATTAGTAGCCATTCTAGAAAATCATCAACAACCCGATGGCAGTATTAAAATCCCGAAAGTGTTACAACCGCATGTAGGTTTCAAGGAAATTAAAAAATGAAATTTCTAGAAAAAGTTTTTGGCGACCCAAATCGGGGGGCTTTGCGGCAACTAGAAAAAACGGTTGCCGAGATTAATCTCTGGGCGCCTAAAATAGAAGCTTTGGGCGATGCGGAATTAACGGCTAAAACCGTTGAATTTCAAGAACGGCTGCAAAGCGGTCAAACAGTGGACGATATTTTGCCGGAAGCTTTCGCGGTAGCCAGAGAAGCTGCTAAGCGGGTCTTGGGCGAGCGGCCTTACGATGTGCAGCTGATGGGAGGGCTTGCTCTCCATCAAGGCAAGATTGCCGAGATGAGAACGGGAGAAGGTAAAACCTTGGCCGCTACTTTGCCGGTTTATTTAAACGCTCTAACCGGCAAAGGGGTGCACGTCGTGACCGTCAACGATTATCTAGCCAAACGCGACTCGGAGTGGATGGGACAAATTTATAGATTCTTAGGTTTATCGGTCGGAGTAATCCTGCATGGCAAGACTCCTGAAGAACGGCGCGAAGCTTATAGTGCCGATATTACTTACGGCACTAATAATGAATTTGGCTTCGATTATCTTAGGGACAATATGGCGGGAGGGGCTGAGGGCTTGGTTCAGCGGGAGTTAAATTACGCCATTGTTGATGAAGTCGACTCAATTTTGATTGACGAAGCCCGCACTCCGTTGATTATTTCGGCTCCCGACGAAGAATCCACTGAATATTACAAAAGATTTTCGCAAATTGTTCCGTCGCTGACGCCGAATGTGGATTATAACGTTGATGAAAAAATGAAATCAGCGATTTTAACTGAAGAAGGTATTACTAAAGTCGAACAGTTACTTGGCATTAAAGATATTTATGAAAGTGGAGATATCACGCTGGCGCATCACATTGAACAAGCTTTGCGTGCCCATGCTTTATATAAAAGAGATCGGGATTACGTGGTTAAAGATGGCGAAGTGATTATTGTGGATGAGTTTACTGGGCGGTTAATGGTTGGTCGGCGCTACAGCGAAGGTTTGCATCAGGCGATTGAAGCTAAAGAAGGCGTCGAAGTAAAACGGGAAAGTAAAACCCTAGCTACCATCACTTTTCAGAATTACTTTCGGATTTACCATAAATTAGCCGGGATGACAGGTACGGCCAAAACCGAAGAAGAGGAATTTTACAAAATTTATGGCCTAGAGGTGGTGGTGATTCCGACAAATCAGCCGATGGTGCGCCGAGATTTAAATGATCTGATCTTCGTGAATGAAGCCGCTAAATTCCATGCCGTAGTTCGGGAAATCAAAGAGCGGTACGGTAAAGGGCAGCCGGTATTGGTGGGTACGATTGCGATTGAAAAATCGGAATTACTTTCGGATATGCTGAAGCGAGATGGCATTCCGCATAATGTTTTAAATGCTAAACAGCACGAACGGGAAGCCGAGATCATTAAAGATGCCGGACAGAAGAATCAAGTCACCATTGCCACTAACATGGCTGGGCGAGGCACGGACATTAAACTAGGTGAAGGCGTGCGGGAAGCGGGCGGGCTGCATATTCTGGGCACGGAACGACATGAATCTCGCCGGATCGATAATCAGCTCCGAGGCCGCTCCGGGCGGCAAGGCGATCCGGGGAGTTCGCAGTTTTTTATATCTATGGAAGACGATCTGATGAGATTGTTCGGTTCGGATCGGATGAAAGGGTTAATGAAAACGATGCATGTGCCGGAGGATATGCCGATTGAGCACAAAATGATTAGTTCCAGTATTGAAGCGGCGCAGAAAAAAGTCGAAGGCCACAACTTTGATATTCGCAAACATGTGGTGCAATACGACGATGTAATGAATCGGCAAAGGGAAGTAATCTACAATAAGCGCCGAGCGATTTTATTGAACGAAAACTTAAAAGAAGAAATTTGGCAGGATATCAAGCGCGAAATTGAGGGGATTGTTAATTTCCATTGTGTCGGAAATGATAAATTAACTTGGAATTTATCCGAAGTTATTGAAAATGTAAAAACTATCTTCAATTTTTCCGCAGACGATGAAGGTAAAATCAAATCATTTAATGAACAGTCGCTCATTATCGAGTGGTTATTAGAAAAAGCTAAAGCGGCCTATGGAGATAGGGAAAAAGAAGTCGGCGAAGACACTTGGCGGCAAGTGGAGCGGGCAGTTTGTCTGCGAGTTGTTGATGTGTTATGGGTGGATCATTTAGATGCGATGGTTCGGATGCGGGAGGGGATTGGGTTGATCGGTTATGCCCAGAAAGATCCTTTGGCTGAATATAAACAAGAAGCCTACATTATGTTCCAGCGACTCCTCGCAGCAATTGCTTCGGATGTGACGCATATGATCTTCCGGGTGAGAATAACCCCTCAAACTCCGCCGCCAGCAGAAACGGAAGCCAGGAAAAAAATGGCCATGAAAGGAGCCGAAGAACCCAAAGGCGACTTTAAGGATGAAGCGAAAGAAATAACAGCAGGTTCCCCTCCTGCCAGAGGAGGGGTTAGGGGAGGTGGGAGTAAAGAAACCAATAATTCGAAGATTGGCCGCAATGACCCCTGCCCATGCGGTTCTGGCAAAAAATATAAAAAATGTTGTGGCAAGTAAATCATATCCGCTGATTTATAAAGACCATGAGATACGATAAATTAGTTAGAGATAGAATACCTGAGATTATTAAAGAGAAAGGTGGAAAGTTTACTAGTCACATTGCTAACGAACAGGAATATTGGCAGAAGCTCAAGGAAAAGTTGCAAGAAGAAGTGGACGAGTTCAAACAAGGTGAAAACAGAGAAGAGGTCGCGGACATCTTGGAGGTTTTAGAGGCCATCTGCGATTTTAAAGGTTGGGATAAATCAGAATTGCAAATACTCAAAGACAAAAAAGCGGAGAGTAGAGGAGGATTTAAAGAAAGAATCATTTTAGAAGAATCATAAAATGGTGCGGGAAATAGATGGTTACGGAATTCTATAAAAATTTGCCTAGAAAAAGAGTAGGGGTAGAATAAGTAGTTATGGAAGAGATTGAAGTAAAATTTTTGAATGTTGACCCGGAAGAGATCCAGGGTAAATTGGCTGCCATCGGAGCTGAAAAAGTGAAAGAGTTCTTCTATCGCCGGCGAGTTTTTGATTATCCGGATTGGCGTTTAGACAAACAAGCGGCTTGGTTGAGACTGCGAGATGAAGAGGATCATGTCGCTCTTAGCTTCAAACAAAGACTGGGCGTGCAAACTCACGATGGAACCACTTCGGATACGGGCATGGAAGAAGTGGAGATTCATGTCAGCGATTTCGATAAAACCGCTTTATT
Source organism: Patescibacteria group bacterium (assembly GCA_041659905.1). Lineage (NCBI taxonomy): Bacteria > Patescibacteria group bacterium. The sequence continues at coordinate 26,751 of JBAZXK010000001.1, forward strand.
ACTGACTAGGCTGGGATTTGTGGAAAAACATTATGCCGAAAACAAACGGATTCGCTGGATAAAAGATGGCATCGAATTTGATATCGATATTTGGCCGGAATTAGAGCCTTATTTAGAGATCGAAGCCTCAACCTGGGAACAGATCGATCAGGCGATTGCGATGCTAGGCCTGGATCCGGCAGACAAGAAAATATTTTCCACCAATCAGATATATCATTTGAAAGATATTCATGTATCTGATTACTCCCGATTAGCTTTTGACGGATTAGTTAAAAGAGATAATAATTCTTAACTACAAATCAATGGATATTGTTGAGAAAAAAATAATGACGTTGTGTCTGATCCAACAGGACGGGCAGATTTTGTTGGGGCTAAAAAAGCGAGGATTTGGGGAGGGGAGATGGAATGGTTTTGGGGGAAAGATCAAGTCTGACGAAACCATAACCGAAGCTGCTATCAGGGAATTGAAAGAAGAGGCGAATTTAGAAGTCACTGCACTAGAAGAGGTAGGCAATCTAATTTTTCACAATACCGGAGGGCTAATAGTTGAGATGCATATTTTTAGGGTGGATAAATTTATGGGTGAACCAGTAGAAACAGAAGAGATGCTCCCACAGTGGTTTGACGCCGATAAAATTCCTTTTGACACTATGTGGGAAGATGACCGCCATTGGTTGCCTTTGTTCTTAGCTGGCAAGAAATTTGAGGGCGAATTCTTTTTTGGTGAAAATGACCACATTATTGATTTTCATGTTAACGAAGTTGTTCCAAAGCCCAAAATCTCTGTTGAGGGGTGAATTAGTAAATGAAATATATAGAATTAGGGAATTTACAGCTCTGGGAGAGGAAATAGTTGACATTTATGGCAGATTGTTATACCATACAAGTACTAAATTGTACCTTGAGCGTCTAGGAGAAGTCTTAGACCGCGAGAGGAAATACAAAAACAAACCCAATTAGGAGGGGAAAACAGATCATATCTGTTTTATTGCCGTCAAAAGCCATTCTAACTACTGTTCGAGCGGAGCGAGAACTGCTAAATCCGTAGTTCTCACTGCGCCTGCCTGCCGGTAGGCAGGTTCGAACAAGTAATAGGAGAAGGCCTGACAGCAGGTATTGGGTGAGTTTTGATATGGTTTTGCGGGCAGAATTCTGGTGGTGCAGAGGTAGCTTGTTAATTGATTGTACCCTTTGATATTAAATTAAGGGGGTTTGGTTAACGACCCACTCTCCACTGGAATTCTGTCTGCAAAATCTCAATCTTGCGGGCAAATAAGGAAAATTCAGCCAGGCGAACCCTGGCGCGGAGGTCTCATTATGAGACAAAAACATTTTCTGTTCGCCGGGATCATCCTGGCAGTCATGATGCTGCTGTCTATCTCATGCGGAGGCGGCGGATCTACTGTCATGCCGCAAACCATTCCACCAGTCGATCTGGTGACTGCATGGAGAATGGAGTTAGTTGATACTAACTTCCAGCCCGGCGGCCGATCGGTATATGAGTCGATGACTTACGATGAAAAAATCATCGACATCTATCCTGGAGAAATCCGGAACTTAAGGTTCCAAATCCAGGGAATGGTTGATGGAAGCTGGTTCTTGTATTCCGGGCTGGACACAGCCCGATTGGATGTTAGGCAAGCCGGTATCGAGTCCGGAGGAGGACAACCGCCTATGTTGGCATCTTCACCTCCTCAAAACGTCGCATTCTTGACGTCTCTGGTGTGGCCGGTGACTATTTATAGTGGTACTGGAAAAATCTCGTTTGTAGCAGAAGCCTACGACGAGGACCCAACAAATTCAGACACTGGAGTGTTATGTTATTTACACTTCAGACTACGGCTGAATGCTGGTAGCACTCCTCCTCCCCCTCCGCCACCGGCAAAGACATGTGATGAGCTCCATCCCGACGGGCCAGAGGTCATCAATGGTCATTTGTGGAAGTGCCAGAACAATATTTGGACTGACACTGGTCCAGTTCCACCACCAGCTGGCCAAGACTTATATCCTTTAGATGGAACGCCTCAGTTCCATTATGGAGGCACTAGCCAACAGGGAAGTAAGATTGAACTGGTTCAGCCGATCCCGGAAGGAGTTGGTTTTATCCTCTGGGAAGTGCTGCAACCGTATCCTACTGACGGAAACCCATTTTTAAAGACTCTGGTGGATCAACCATCCTGGTCGGTTGACTTCTACTATAGTCAGCCAGGTATCTACAAGGTAAGCGCTACTCCGTACGAATCAGAGAGCGGATATGAGCAGGGCGAAAGCCCTCTTGGGGCGGCAGCAATCTTCTGCATCACAGTGATTGCAGGCTGAAAAACCCAACAGAGTTTCTTTTTCCTAAAGCACCTTACGATTTAATGGACAGTGCGTGGGAACGGCTTAAAAACCGTTCCCCGCTCCATTCCTAGTCATTTCTCGGTTCTGTCATGGACACGGTTTCCCCCAAGCCTGTCCATGATAGAGTTAAGAAGTGGCTAGAAATGGGGTGGAAATTAATTAAAATTTCACTTAGGAGGTGAAAATGTTGTTTATCAAAGGTTTGGGTTTGAGTATTTATTACCGTCTACGCAGGATGAGTAAAGCGCTGAAAAACTGGCGCAAGTTTGGCGTAATTATGTTTGGCGGTATTTTCTTAGCCGCTTCCATGTTTCCATATATGGTTGTGCCTACCGCTATAGCTGCCGATAGTCTAAGGGTCGAAATTGTCGATGCCAATGGCTTGGCTATTTCTAGCTTCGGCATTGAGCCTGGCAAGACCAAGCAGTTTACAGCCCGCTCTTATGACCAGAACAACCAAGACATTACCAACAAGACCAGTTTCCTCTGGAGTATTGATGGGAAGTATTCTACTTCTCAAGTCGGTAATGTTACTCAAACCGGTCTCTTTACTAGTGGTCCCAAGGCTGGTCTCTATTCCGGAGCTTTGAGATTACTCGG
>JBAZXK010000002.1 GCA_041659905.1 Patescibacteria group bacterium
TTCTTACGGTTTTATTCTCTACCGGTCTCCGAGTATCCGAGCTGACCGGCTTAACCCGCAAAAATATCGATCTCAAGCGAGGCGAGTTTATGGTCCGCGGCAAAGGTGACAAACCCAGGGTGGTTTTCTTGTCCAGTGACGCTAAAGAACTGCTACAAAAATATTTTGACCGGCGAACCGATAATGCCGAAGCGGCTTTTATCTCTCATGCCGGCCCGACTCCGCACGAGCCTCTAACCCCTCGTAGCATTCAACGTATCGTGCAAAAATATGCGACTTCGGCCGGGCTGGTCAAAAAAGTGACGCCCCATGTCTTGCGCCATTCGTTTGCCACCGACCTACTGATTAACGGCGCTGATATTCGTTCCGTCCAGGCTATGCTAGGACATTCTTCCATCACCACCACTCAAATCTACACCCACCTCACTAACCCCCAACTCAAAGAAGTCCATCGCGCCTTCCACAACCGCCGCAAAATCGTGAAATCCTAAAACTCTAAGACCTCTTCTAAAAATTCTTTGGACCGCAAATTCTTCTCCATCATATAATCCAAAAAGTTGGCACTAATTTGCGCAATCTGTGGAGTGACTTCTGAGAGTTGCTCAAAGGTATGAAAATGTTTTAAGGGCGCGCTGGTCATCAGGCAAAGCGTTTTTGCTACAAGCTGATCGACCATGATAGCGCTTGGGTCGCTGAATAAATGATCGCGATCAATCAGACCGCCAAGGGTAACGCTAAACCCCGTCTTTTGCGTCAGGTCGATTGGTTTCTCACAAACAATACATTTAGTCAGCTCTGGCTTAAATCCTAAAACGGACAGTATGTTGAATTCAAAAAAGCTCTTAACAAAGTCGAGAGGTAATTTATTGGCATTGATTTCTTTCAATGCCGTGTAAACCAGATCAAATACCTGATCAGCTTCTTGGGTTTCTTCTACTAATCGATCGCTAATTTCAGCGACGTAATAAGCCAAGCCGATTTTGCGAAGATTGAGGCTAATCTGTCGAAAGTTCTCAATGGTAGCCGCTCCGGTAATTATATCTAAATTGCGCCCCTCAGCTAAAAGGTATTCATTGTAACGAAATAATTCTAAAAATCCGCTTAGCTTAGCGTTGGCCCGGCGCACCCCCCGCGCTACCACCCTGATCTTACCCCGATCGGCCGTGAGAATAGTCAGAATTCTGTCGGCTTCTCCTAAATTAATCCGTCGGATAATGATACCCTTAGTTTTGATCACTGCCATACTACTATTCTAACAGAAGGAGATTACTGAATTGCCAAACCTCGCTAGACCTGATATTTTACTATATGTAGACTGATAAATTGTTTACAACAACATTGAAATTCGGGTCTCCGACCCGGAGGTCCTCCAGCCGCCTATGGCGGCTCTGGACCGGCCACTGGCTTAAGAAAGCCTCTGGCTCTTGGAAAGATGGGCGCATAGCTCAGTTGGTTAGAGCGCAGTCCTGATAAGACTGAGGTCCCTGGTTCGAGACCAGGTGCGCCCACCACTCATCTAAATAAAAAATAAATGAAGTTTTTCTTTTTTGTCGTTGGTGTATTTGGCGGTATTTTATACGTTATTTATCATCGCAAAATCACCGAAACAATTAACATGCGCATCGGTTGGGCAGAAAAATATTTTGGGTCGGGGGGCACCTATACCGCTCACCTTTTATTCGGATTAGTCGCCATTGTCTTGGGCTTTTTGATAGGTTTTGGCTGGATTTCTCTTCCGTGGTAATAAAAATTTGGGCCGATAGCTCAGCTGGTAGAGCATCACATTTGCAATGTGGGGGTCCGGAGTTCGAATCTCCGTCGGTCCACCAAAATATAAATGGATTTCATAAAAACCCTGAAAACTCAGGGTTTTTATGATTTGGTGTTACAACAATCTATTGAAAGGCCAACTGCATTTTAGCCCGGGCAGCTTCTACGGCAGTCTTGAAATCAGTCACAGCTTTAGTCAGAGCTGCTTTTTTGCTATCAGACAACTTCTGAATAGTCTCCCCCAATTTATCTACATTAACTTTCTCGGTTTGCATTTTGGCTTTAGCGGTTTTTAAACTATCAATAAAAGCCGTCCTTAGCACCGTATTATCAGCCCCGCTCTTGGCACAATCCAGCCTGGCTTGATCTAAAGCCCCTTTCACTGCTTTGTAATAATTGTCGGAAACATTGATTAAGGCCGTCTTCCGCGCAGCAATGGCTTTATCTACTCCTGTCCGGAAAGTAGTTATAGCAGCATCTACTGCCGTTTTCCGAGCCAGAATAGCTGCATTGACTGCTTTAATAAAGGCTTCTACGGCTGCTTTCTCGGCATCCGTTTCTGCCTTAGCCCGAAGTCCGGAAAACTGTTTTTCATGATTTGTTTCCCAGCGAGTTCGTTGTGTGGCCAATTTATCAATTTGATCAGTCCGCACTGAAGATATTTTATCCCAGCGAGTCTGATAATTAATTTTTAATCGGGCAATTTGGTTGGCAATTTGTTGATCAATCTTAGAATTCTTTATCTTAGCGCAAAAATTACCGCTGCCGATTCCTTTCCCCAGAGGCAATCCGGTACCAGATTGGGCAAAAACTATCCCGGGGAGCCACAAACTACTAATTAAGCCGAAAATGAGTAATCCAACCCAGATTTTAGAATTTACTTTCTTCATAAGATTGATTTAAATCGCTTACCGCTTGACCAATATACTTGATTAAAGCTGTTTCTCCGACTTCAGCGCTGGCGCTGGCTTGTTCATCGGCAGCCTCTTTTAAGAGGCTAGCTATTTCACTACTACCGAAAGTCCCCTGGCTGGTTGGCAGAACGTTTCCTGATTGGCTAGTTTGATTAGTAATGGGTGCTGGGCTCGGAAAACCTGCCTTGGCCCAATACCACAAAGCGGCGGCGGCGGCAATAATTAGAATCCATCCAAATAATTTATTCTTAGTCATAGTAAACGAATATGGTTCGTATTCACTGTTCGCGAGGGTCGGTCCTGGCACCTCTATTTGTATTATAAATCACTTCCCGCCTTTCTCTCGGTAGATTAATGAAGAAGTGAATTAAATAATTCCGATGATATTGGTTATGGCAGGAGTAATTTTTTGTCTCGCACTTAGATCAAACAACCATAGTTTAGAATCCGGACAAACTTCGCCGGCCCCTTCGCCACAGTAAGGATACTCTTCGTAAACAACATACCGATTATCTTTCGACCAACCTCTTACACTAATGCCTGTCATATCCTTCGATAAGACCATTGGTTGAAAAACATCACCAGTACGAGAAATAAAAGTTACGGTATTGTCGACGCCGACTTGGCCGCCGCCTTCCATACTGTTAACTAGCGAGCCTGAAGGATAGTCGGCAGTGAAAATAAACATACTGCCATCCGGAGAAATTGCTTCTACCCGATATTTGGCTACCGAGCTCTTAATTAGGCTCTGTACCAAACCCGTATCAATTCTGATTGATTTAATTTCTGATGGAGGCACCCATTTCCAGGCGCTATTGTAATTAACAATTGTACCAATACCAACATTTCCTTCTAAGCTAAATTTAGCTTCATTAAAACCTTGATGATTTAACCACCAGACCGGCTCAGGCTGCCGATCGGAATTCATAAATAACTGGTAGAAGGCCAGTTTATTCCCCCGATAAGCCGACCAGAAAACTCGGCTGCTGTCAGCCAACCAAAACCTTTCATTCAAATTACGATCGAAAGCAAATACTGAAGCTGCCTGTTTAGCCAGGTCATAAATATGTACTCCGTCAAAGAAATTTTTTTCCAGCATCCAAGTTTGGCTATCCGGTGCAGCTAATGCCCGAAACCACCATTGGTTAAGGTCAAGACCCGGGACGTTGACCGAATTGCCATTTAAATCAATTACTTGATCGGATGTCCCTCGACTGGGGTCAGTAGTCAGGAGTAACTTACCTACATAAGGATCAGCAATGACCGGGTGCATCCCCCAATTCAAATTATTAATAGTTGCCTGATAAATTTCTCTGACCTGTCCGCTAGTTAAGTTGTAAGTAGAGATGCTCATTTTATCAGGGGCTGTTTCATATTTAACTGCTACAGCAGTGGGGGTATATCCTGATCGCTCATGGAAGTTACTGCTATACATATCAATATTAGAAACATTAAATACCCAATGAATGTAAGAGATGGGATAAGTTTTCCCATTGTTGTAGACCCGGTTGCCCTGTTCGTCATATTCTCTGACTAGCGCCACATCGAGAGGATAATTGCCCAACACCGCGCTGTTGGCAATTTTTATCCGCCAAGCTAATACCATGTATTTGCCTTTGTGCACAGCGGGACCATCATAATAAGCTAAGCGATTACCGTTCATAATAAAACTGGAATTATCCAACCAGGTTGGCTGCACATCGCCGAAAGTGCCTGCTCCTATTGCATGCGCATTAGGCATATTGGTTTCAGCCGCTAACTCATGTTGGGGATACCAGACTAAAGCCTTAGTGTTTTTGGATAAGTTTTTGACTACTACATACATGTCTACCGTATCGCCCGGTTTAGCATAATGTACCGCATAACTGGTACCGTCAGCAGCACTCACTTGCGGCACGCCGCTTTGACTGACTACTGCATAAACTAGCGACCGCGGAAATTGTTCGAAGGCAGAGCTCCCGGTCACACCAGATTTAACATAATAAATCAGCGCTCCCACTAAAATCACTCCCGCTAGAATAAAACTCAAATTCCGCAGAGCTTTAAACTGCAATTGAGCGTGTTTATTCTTGGTTCGCGACTTGGTTTTCATAGCTTAATTTTAACTTAATATATCAGTAATATCTATCACTACTTGCTTAGTTTCAGGATTGTTCAATAAACTATTAGCTACTTTGGTTTCGATCACCTCGCGAATAACTCGTTCCAGCGGGCGCGCTCCAAAAGCAGGATCGTAACCTTTCTTCGCTAAAGCAGTGATAGCAGCTGGAGCCACTTGTAAAATAATACTTTTTTCGGCTTGTAATCTGGCGCTTAACTGTTGGATTTTTAGCGTAGCGATTTGCTCGATCTGCGCCATAGTTAAAGGCTCAAAAACAATTACTCCATCAAATCGGTTAATGAATTCCGGTTTAAAAACCTGCTGGGTCAACAGCTGGGTTAATTGTTTTTGGATTTCCGGATAGGCCAGTTGTTGCCGCACTGCCTCTTCGATATATCTCGCTTCGGCGTTGGAAGTGGCAATGATAATCGTATGGGTAAAATCGATCAGATTGCCTAAATTATCAGTTAATTTACCTTCATCCAATACGCGCAAGAAAATATTTAAAACATCCGGATGAGCTTTTTCAATTTCATCAATTAAGATAACGGCAAAAGGCATTTTTTTGACCGCTTCCGAAAAGCTGCCTCCGGCTAAAGCAATATCTCCGGTTACTAAGGGAGCCCCGATTAGATTATGGACAGACTCTTTGGTTTGGTATTCGCCCATATCCAAACGAATCATCTTAGTATCATCGCCGAAATAAGCCCAAGCCAAACTGCGAGCTAATTCAGTTTTGCCTACACCGGTAGGTCCCAGGAACAAAAAGGTGCCCATCGGACGTTTGCCGCTAGCAGCTACCCCCAAACGCGCCCGCTTGAGCGCCTGCGCTACAGCCGTAACCGCTGCGGTCTGGCCAATCAATCGTTCGTGGATTTTAGCTTCCAGGCCAGCTAGTTTAATTCTTTCATCTTGGCTAATATCTCCGATCGGAATATTGGTTTTAGAACTCATCACTATGCCAACTTCTTTGTCTGTTACTACTCGTAGTCCTCGCCGCGCCACATAAACAGCCGCTTCATCTAAAATATCTTCGGCTTTATCAGGTAATTGATTGTCATGAATGTATTGTTGACTCAAACTAACGGCTTGCTTGATGGCTGCGAGCGTCATTAACACTCCTTGGCGAGATTCGATCTGCCGACTTAAGTCTTCTAACACTAGTACAGCGGCATCGGGAGTCAACTCTGCAATATTGACCCGAGTAAATAAAGTGGCGAGATTGGTATTATTTTCAATGTATTTTTTATAATTTAACGGGTCCGAAGTACCGATCAACTGCAAATTATTGCTGCGCAGGGCGTCTAATAGAATAGCGGATAAATCAAAGCCTTCGCCGGATTTGGCTTTACCAAGCTGATCAAGATTACCAATAAACAAGATGGTATTGCCTGACCCGGAGGCTTCTTGGATGGCGCGAGAAAATAATTGTTGAAAATTATTCCCAGCCGCGCCAATCATGGCTCCGATATCTAATTCTATGAGCTTATAATCATCGAGGCTCGGGATATCTCCCCGCAGCATTCTGAGAGCTACGTCTCCCGCTACTGAGGTTTTACCTACTCCCGGCTCTCCTACTAAAATTACACTGTTACCTTGGCTCTTAGATAATACTTGGATCACTTCTTCCACCTCCTTACCACGCACTTTAGCGGAAATCAGCAGCCCGACTCGAGCCAATTCAGAGAGATTGCGACTAAACCGATCGAGGATGGGTGTGGCCTTAGCGGTCCAGGTTTTGTTTAAATTCCGTTTGGGCGAAAATAGATCATGCAATAGGCCGGAGTGTAAAGTTGGCTGACGAAAATCCCATTGTTTGCGCGTCCAATCTATTACCCCCAAAGCTTCAGTTAAAGTAATTTTTTTATTAGTTAGTATAGCTTGGCAACTCGGCGATACGCTCATAATACTTTTTAATAGATGCGCCCAGGAAATTTGCGTACCATCATCCTGAGCATAAGCCACCGCTTGCACTAAGACGGCTTCTACCGCTTCCGTAGCAGCTTGCTCTAACACTAGCTGCCACTCTGCTCTTGTGACATTTAACCGCATCATAGCTAAAACTACTGGGCGTTGTTTTCCTAAAACTCGTAAGATATCTTGATTAGTTAAAGGACGGCCGCGAGTCAATCCAATTGCCTGCCAAATTATTTGTCTAGCTGACCAATTTAAACCATTAGCAAAAATGAAGGGTTGGTTTTTATTTGGTTGCGCTCCTTTTAATCGGCTGATCCAATAAAAGCTAATCAAAACAAACCAGACTGTCCATCGGATACAGTCCACCACAGTTAAGCTGCTTTCCCAACCTAACCCCACCGCGCTGATCGCTAATATCAACCAAATAAGCGTTAGTCCTAGCCAACTATAAAAACTCGTGCGCAACCAAATTACCTGAGCATAGCTCGGATAACTAGTTAGTTGTGGTTGCGCGTTAATATTCATGACGATTTATTTAAAATCCAAAATAAAATGTTGCCACGGGGAGTAACCACCAACTGGCAATTATGACGAGACCCAGCAACAACACTCCGGTATAAATTACGAGCGTAAATAACACTCGGACTCCTCGGAGCAATAGCCCAACTAGTCTGCCCGCCCAAGTATAATCACCGAATAATGGTTCTACGGCTAACCAGAGCCGGAAATTCGCTTCGAACTGCAAGATATTATCGAAATCTAGGAGAGCAGTCTGAGTCGCCCGAAAAATATCTGCCGGAATTTCCCAACTCCACCAGCGTAAAAATAAATAAACTTCCTTTAATGGTATTAACCAAATTTGAGACATTTTATCTTTATTTTAGCTATTATTTGATTATATCATAAAAATCTAAAAAGGTCAAGGGGCAAATTGACACCAAAATAAACCACTCTCGTGGTCGATTTTCTAAGAGTTGATAGTCAGAGAGTAGCCAGCAGTGCTTTTCCCATCTAATAAAAGATGGCGGTCTTACTTCTAAATGAAGTTGGAACATCAGTGGTTGGGTGCCAGAAACAAGGGTTGGCCTTGCATCCAGCATCCAGCCACGGATATTCAATAACTCCCTAGAAAGGAGGTGTTCCATCCGCACGTTCCCGTACGGATACCTTGTTACGACTTCACCCCAATCATCAGCTTCGCCTTAGTCTCCTTTACAGGGGGTTTCGGGCGCCTCTGACTTTCGTGGTGTGACGGGCGGTGTGTACAAGACCCGAGAACGTATTCACCGCAGCATAGCTGATCTGCGGTTACTAGCGATTCCGGCTTCATGCAGGCGAGTTGCAGCCTGCAATCTGAACTGGGGGTAGTTTTAAGGGATTAGCTTGATCTTGCGATTTAGCAACCCTCTGTGCCTACCCATTGTAGCATGTGTGTTGCCCAAGGCATAAAGGCCACGCTGATTTGACGTCATCCCCGCCTTCCTCCCTGTTAACCAGGGCAGTCTGTAGTGAAAAATACAACACTACATGGGGGTTGCGCTCGTTATGGGACTTAACCCTACATCTCACGACACGAGCTGACGACAACCGTGCAGCACCTGTCTCCACTGCCCGAAGGAGGCTCACGTTTCTGCGAGCTTTCAGTGGGATTCAAGCCTTGGTGAGGTTCTTCGGTTAGTAACGAATTAAACCACGTGCTCCACCGCTTGTGCGGGTCCCCGTCAATTCCTTTGAGTTTTAATCTTGCGATCGTACTCCCCAGGCGGGACACTTAACGCGTTAGCTACGGCACTGAGGGGACCGAAGCCACCAATGCCTAGTGTCCATAGTTTAGGGCGTGGACTACCGGGGTATCTAATCCCGTTCGCTCCCCACGCTTTCGTGCCTCAGCGTCAGAGATGGCCCAGCAGATTGCCTTCGCCTTTGGTGTTCTTCTCGATATCTACGGATATTACCCCTACACCGAGAATTCCATCTGCCTCTACCACTCTCTAGATGGGCAGTTTCAAATGCTTTCCTCCAGTTAAGCTGAAGTATTTAACATTTGACTTACCAATCCGCCTACGCACTCTTTACGCCCAATGAATCCGGATAACGCTCGAGCCCTACGTATTACCGCGGCTGCTGGCACGTAGTTAGCAGGCTCTTATTCGCAAAGTACCGTCATAATCTTTCTCTACAAAAGCAGTTTACGACCCGAGGGCCTTCTTCCTGCACGCGGCATTGCTCCATCAGGCTTTCGCCCATTGTGGAAAATTCCTCACTGCTGCCTCCCGTAGGAGTCTGGACCGTGTCTCAGTTCCAGTCTGACTGGTCATCCTCTCAGACCAATTACCGATCATCGCCTTGGTAGGCCGTTACCCTACCAACTAGCTAATCGGACGCAGGTTCCTCTTCGGGCAATAAATTTTTCATCCCTCTCCAGTTTTATCAACAACATTAATGATGGTTATGTTATTAACAAAACTGGGGAGGGACATATCGGGAATTATCTCCGCTTTCGCGGAGTTATGCCCGACCCAAAGGTAGATACCCACGTGTTACTCAGCCGTCTGCCATGTTTACCTTACGGCAACATTCGACTTGCATGTGTTAGGCATGCCGCCAGCGTTAATCCTGAGCTAGGATCAAACTCTCAAAAAAGTTTGAACTCAAAATAATTTTTTTAGGTTTGCGCACTTTCTGGCTACTCTCTAACTATCAACGTTCAATTTATAAGGAAAACTTAGCAATAAAGAAAATCCCACCATTGCTGGTTGGGGATTCCCGTTATAAAACCCTGATTGGAAATCCTGCGCTGAGCTCTCCTTTTTAAATGATATTTAACAACTTGTGCAGTATAGGCTCCCCGGGGTGGGAAGTCAAGAGATGCGGCTACCGGGGGTTTAAAAGCAGCTCCCAGACCTATATTTCCTTGTTGATCGGCTGATCGTTGGCCATAATCGATACAATCCGGCTTTTGCGCTCTTTATGGGTGATGGCAAAGCCCAAGTACTTTCCGAGCATCAGCCGCGTCTCGGCATCCAGCGCTGGAATGGACCCAAAAATGATTCCTGAGATCGGAACCAGCACCCATTGTCCTAACATTTCTAAGGTTTTCCAACGATTATATTTTTTGGGACGCGGAGGGAGTAGCGAGAAGGAAATAAACGTCGACACCAATACGCCCAACCAGGTGATACTCAAAATGTCCCGAGCTAATACCGGCAAATTAAAAGCTAAAACGGTCATGCGGAAATTCGGATTCAATAGTAGCGGCATCCACCCGCCTAAAGCAATCAGGAGTGACGAGGTTGCCCAAGATACGTGCCCCTCTAAGGTACGGAAGGGGTGAATAATTCTTTGATACCAGGTTAACTGGCCGCGCGTAGTGAAAAATTTTTCTACTAAGTAAGGAAAGTGCTCGATCCCCCACGCCCAGCGCCGTTTTTGAATATATTGGGCTCGCAAAGTATCCCAAAAATTTTTACCCAGCACGGCATCCATCGATACGGGCGTAAAGATAGGCACGGCTTTGTGATTGCCGTTGTATTGGAAATAAGCGCGATAAAATTGCCGGGAATCATCCGATACCACCTGCCGATCATAAAAATTTATATCCACGAGGGTCTTCAGACTCATGGCTTGAGAGGAAAAATTAACCAATCGATAAGGCCGAGTCGATTCGATCATTTGCCAATAAGAAGAGCCTAAAGCAACTAAGCGATTTAAGGCTGGCACATCCCACAGATTATTATTAAACAACGGGATCGGCTGGTAACTCCGGAAAGTCCGCTCGGGATTCATAATATATTGATAAGTCACACAGGCCAGATATTCGCGATGTGGCAGCGTATCAGCATCGAAGTAATGCACGACAATATTGTCGTAAGCTAAGCCTTGTTCATCTACCTGTTTTTGCAACAATTTCCCTGCCCAATAACCATTGGCTCCTTTCATTTTTCCATCCGGTTCGTCGGGATGTACAGTGACAATAAAGTCCCGGAAAGCAGCGCCATATTCCGTGCGCACCCGTTCCGCATCGGCCCGGACCCGATCACCTCCTCTCGCTTCCACAGTCAGTAAAATAGTGATCTTGTTTTTGGGATAATTACTGGCTAAACAAGCCCGCACCGACGCTTCCATTACTTCGTAGCTTTCCTTATAAACCGGATATAGAAAGACATGATAAACCTCGCGCCAATCTTTTTGTTTATTCGGCAGGGCTTTCATCTGCTCGACTTGTTCCCATTCTTCTTGCAACTTCCAGCGGCGCCAACCTTTAGTTAAATGAAACTGATGAAACAATTCCTCCGCCCAGGCCGACAAGTTTTCGGTTTTTTCGCAGCGCTCTCCCCAATCAATCGCCGTGTTGCGTTTAAGATGCCGATAACCAGAAATTAAATGTCCGCCCATCACCAGCGCTTTCACTAACCAATAGGTATCAAAAATAATAATGAAATAGGCTACTCCCGCCGGCCACACCACAGAAAAGATGATCGGTAGTGCTAAAACCGACCAAGACATGGCCCCTGGCAAAATTTCCCAAAAACGGCGAGCTTGCGGTGTCATCTTATAATCCCATGACCATTAAGGATAAGGCGATCCCCAATACAATAATCTGCAAAAATAAGGTCGCCCCCAATAATAGCCAGGCACTTAAAATATCCCGAGGATAGATTCTATTAATCAACCAGGTGTTGCAAGCTATAATCAACAAATTAAATAACGGCCACAAATAATCTTTTAACCAAGAGAAGATGCCTAAATTAAATCCCAAGGGCATCGTCAGAGCAATCGGATAGGGGGCGATGAAAATAATCCAGATGATCCAAAAACCAAGATGTAAAAACCATACCAAAGAAACTAGAAGACGCAGAGTTTGTTCGCGGCGCTTCAATCTTCCCCATTGGTAAAACAACAAATTGCCTCCACCCCATTCAAATAGTCGTATCGGTTTCATCGTCAACGTTAAGTTTTTATAACCCTACTCTCTTGTCAGCCAGCCGGACACCAGAATAAACACAACTGGCAAGATTAGCCACCAAGAATAATATGCCACCAAGGGACCGGCGATAACAGATTTTTCAATTACTTGTTTTAAAGTTTCTTCTGGTAAGAAATCTAGTATGGAAGCGGAAATAAGCGCGGCATTGAGCATACTATACACCACGGGCATGACCGTGCCAAATATCCCCATATTCCCCGGAGGATGCGCTAACCAGCCTCCTTTCAGGGCAATTATCAATATCACTAGTGCAAAGAGAGCAGTTTTAACTACAAATATCGAAAGACTACCTTGCATCCAACTCGTATCCAAGACGCCGGACTGCTGAGAGACCAGTTCAAATACTCGAGCTCCCCATTGATTAGCAATGACTAGACCAACGTAAGCTCCTAGGATTGTTATCATCATTTTGTCCTTGCCCAATAAAAATCCGTAGACCAGGCTAGCGGCAAAGAAAACCAATAACACAACATCCCAGGTTGGCATCATAAAATTGTAAAAAATTTATCCTAATAAAACTGGCTCCACCATAACAAAAAACAGCCCGAAAGTAAATCTGTATAACGGAAAATACAGTTACGGGATTTATTTTTCCAGAAATTCTTCGCGTAGATCTTCTAATAGTCGTTTCTGCTTTAATGTCAGGCGTTGCGGTACGGCAATCTCTGTCTTGACCAACAAATCACCATAGCTCGCTTGATCCAACTCTTTAATCCCCTTACCGCGTAAACGGAAGACTTCTCCGCTTTTAGTTCCGGCCGGAATAGTTAAATTTAGCCAACCATCTAAAGATTTAATTTTTACTTCTCCGCCTAACACTGCTATCGGGTAAGTAATAATTTCTGTCCGGTACACATCGAAACCATCCCTTTGAAAGTCTTTGCTTGGCAGAACGTGAACGGTGATGTACAAATCACCTGATTTTCCTCCGCGCCAACCTGATTCGCCCAAACCAGTTAATTTAATAGTTTGACCGCTATTAATCCCGGCAGGGAAACTAACCTCCACCATTTCTGTTTTAGTTTTACGGCCTTCGCCCCGGCAGTGCCGACAAACTTTAGCCGGTTTCTCGCCTAATCCTTTACATTCATCGCAGATATAAGTCTGGGTAAAAGCTCCCAGGATAGTTTTTTGAGTCTTTTTGAGCTCGCCGGTTCCTTTGCAAGCTGTGCATTGCACTAGTTTGCCATCAGTCGCTCCTGTTCCCTGACAAGCCTCGCAGGTTACTAGTCGATTAATGCTGATTTTTTTAGTGGCTCCGAAAACAGCTTCTTCAAAAGTAATCTGCCAGTTAGCTTCAATATCATTCCCCCGTTTAATATTTTCCGGATTTTGCCGGCGCCGTTGCCTACCTCCAAAAAATGTATCAAAAATGTCGCCAAAACCGCCTAAGTCGCCCAAATCAACGTTAGAAAAGTCCGCTCCTTGCCAACCGTTAAAACCATTCCCGGTAGCGGCACCAAATTGATCGTATTGTCTTTTTTTCTCCGGATCAGACAGTATTTGATAGGCCGAGTTGATTTTTTTAAATTGGGTTTCTGCCGTTTTGTCGCCTTTAGTTTTATCGGGATGGTATTTTAAAGCTAACTTACGATAAGCTTTTTTAATGTCTTCGGGAGTCGCTTCTCGACTGACACCCAGTATTTCATAGTAATCTTCTGATGGCATAATTTAGTAATTAATGACACCGGAGAGTTCCCGCCCCTGGCTTTTTGGGATCAAATTATTAGCTGAACCTACTGCACAATAGTGATATTCCCAGTAGTGGCATCGATTTGCGCTTTGAGGTAAGCGGCGGTTCCATCGGTGGCTTTGTAGGTCACATACCAATTCAACTGAGGTTGACCGGCTGGATAAGCCAGAATGACAGATGTCTCAAAAGTTTTATGCTGAGCCCGGAAAGCCGATCCCCCATTAGTTTCCGCTATCTGCAAAGCATCGGCATAACTCTTTAACCATTTATTATCAGTCGGGCCCATCGGAATAGGCAGTACGTCGAAACCGAGGCTAAAATCGACCTTTGGCATAATTAACCTTTTAAGTGATTCTCCGTTGCGCGGCATATTCACCAAATAGAAATTAGCAGGATCACTAGCCGAAGCAAAAATATACCAGTTAGTATTCAGGCCATAAAAATCAGACAACGAGTTAATGTACTTAGACGATACGATAGTTAATTGCGCATCTGCTTTAAGAGTGCGGATCCGATCGGTCGCATCTTTAGTTTCTTTCTTCAGACTTTCTATAATCAAAGTGGGATTGGGCAAACCGCTATCGGGCACGCCACTCACTGGCGAGATCGTATTATTGATAGTGTTGCCAACTGTATTATTGGCGGTATTACCAATGGTATTATCAATCGTATTATTGGTAATTTCATTATCAATTACTCGGCGTTGGCAGCCCGCGCCCGCTAATACTAATACCAACGTTAGCGCTAAAGCCACTCCAACTATTTGTTTACTTTTCATCTGTATCCCCCGCATCGTTAGATGCGTCCCGCTTTCCAATGCTAATTGGAACATCAGGACTACATTAATTTTATTTTTAACTCTTACAATATATCATATCTATCTTATTTCTTCTCTCCATCGCTGCCTTCGGTGAACTCACCTTCTTTAGGCTGATCGGTTTGGGCACTAGTTTGGTCAGCAGGCGTTTCGGCGCTGGCGGATTTATACATACTTTCGCCGATTTTAGATAAAGCACTCCCCAAATCATCTGTGGCCTGCTTTAATTCGTCAGTATTATCTGAATCTAAGAGATCTTTCACGCGTTTAACTTTTTCTTCAATTTCAGATTTCACTCCTGCATCCAGTTTCTCACCCGCGTCTTTGATCGCCTTCTCGGTAGTATAAATCAGAGTATCGGCATGATTTTTTGTATCGACTTTTTCGCGCTTTTGCTTGTCTTCCGCGGCATGTTTTTCGGCTTCATCAGCCATTTTCTTGACCTCGTCTTTAGACAAGCCGGAGGAAGCGGTAATCGTAATTTTCTGTTCCTTATTTGTCGCTTTATCTTTAGCGGAAACATTCAGAATGCCATTGGCATCAATGTCAAAAATTACTTCTACTTGCGGAATGCCCCGGGGTGAAGGAGGAATACCATCCAGTACAAACCGGCCGAGAGTTTTATTGTCAGCCGCCATTTCACGCTCGCCTTGCACGATATTAATTTCCACTGAAGTTTGGTTATCCGTGGCGGTAGAAAATATTTGAGTTTTGGAAGTAGGGATAGTGGTATTGCGATCAATTAGCTTAGTAGCCACTCCGCCCAGCGTTTCTAACCCCAATGACAGCGGCGTGACATCTAAAAGCAGGATGTCTTTGACATCACCTTGCAACACCCCACCTTGCACGGCGGCACCAATGGCCACCGCTTCGTCCGGATTCACGCTTTGATTGGGTTCTTTGCCAAAAAAATCTTTGATCAATTTTTGCACCGCCGGCATCCGCGTCATTCCTCCCACCAATACCACTTCATCAATGTCGCTTTTCTTGAAACCGGAATCCGAGAGAGCCTTTTCCATCGGCGGAATCGTGCTCTGAATTAAATCACCAACTAATTGTTCTAACTTGGCGCGGGTTAATTTCATGATCAAATGCTTAGGGCCGGATTCATCGGCCGTCACAAACGGAATATTAATCTCGGTTTCAGTGGAGCTGGACAATTCCTGCTTGGCTTTTTCGCCGGCTTCTTTAAGCCGTTGCAAAGCCAATTTGTCTTGAGTTAAATCAATCCCCTGTTCTTTTTTGAATTCATCAATAATCCAAGCAATAATCTTTTGATCGAAATCATCGCCGCCCAAGTGAGTGTCGCCATTAGTGGCTTTCACTTCAAATACCGATTCTCCCTCGCTGTCGCCGATCTCTAAAATAGAGATATCGTAAGTGCCGCCGCCCAGATCGTAAACCGCAATTTTTTCATTCTTCTTTTTATCCAATCCGTAAGCCAGGGTGGCAGCGGTGGGTTCGTTGATGATTCTTTTGACAGTTAATCCGGCAATTTGCCCGGCATCTTTAGTAGCTTGGCGTTGTGAATCGTCAAAATAGGCCGGGACGGTAATGACAGCTTCGGTGACCGGCTCGCCCAGATACTTTTCGGCATCGGCTTTGATCTTCTGTAAAATGAAAGCTGAAATTTCCTGGGGAGTATATTCTTTATTCCCCATCATCACTCCGACCCCGCCATTAGACTGAACTATTTTGTATGGCAAAATTTTCTGGTCCCGCTGCACTTCCGAATCGGTAAATTTGCGGCCGATCAGCCGTTTCACCGAAAAAATAGTGTTATCCGGGTTGGTCACGGCTTGCCGTTTGGCAATTTGGCCGACCAGTTTTTCGTTATTTTTATTGATTGCCACTACTGATGGTACGGTCCGGCCGCCTTCGGCGCTTGGTATAACTTCAACTTTGCCTCCGCGCATGACGGCGGCGGCACTGTTGGTTGTCCCCAAATCAATTCCAATTATTTTATTCACGATAAACTCCTTAATTTAATTTATTATTTTATCGCCCCGAGCGAAGTCGAGCCTGCCTGCCGGTAGGCAGGGGGTTACCTTATTATTCGTTATATTCCTAATTTATCCATTACAAATGCTAACAATTTTTTAATATTCTCTGTTTTTTCTATTTGTTGGCCTTTGCTGTTTTCATTGCCATAAATATCCCACAAAATACCAATCAGGCTTAAGAGCCAGGTGGCGTAATGTTCCGGAGTAGCCTTAAGGTATTCAGTCCACTTTTGCGCCCAGACCGCTGGATCCCCAATATGCTCTTGGGGAGATTTAAACAACACCCAGCACAAATAACGCATATTCATATATTCTTTTGGGCCAAAAATAAGATCGACATCCAGTACAGCTAATTGATCGCTCAAGTCTACATAATGCTCGGCGTTATTATCTCGATAAATTAAAGCGATTTTACCCCAAATATCTTTGCGCTCCTGGTAAAATTTTTTAATTCTCTCGGCAATATCGGCAGTCAACACATTTGGCACTAGAATTGGTAACCATTTAGTATTTATCCGTTCCCACAACCTATCTTCGGCTTCTTTTATATCTGCGTCGGTTGGTTGTTGACTGGCTAGTCCATCTCGGATTTGCTGGTGCAGTGCTATTACTCTTTCAAGATTCTCATCACTCCAATAATCCTTTTGAGCCAACAGCGGTGCATCCAGATATTCATATAAAATATATTCGCCTGACTTGCTGTCCAGAACTTTGTGAGTGCGAATGCCTAAACTAGATAATTTCTGGTTATCTGCCACCTCATTTTTATTGAAATTTCCGGTTTTTAATACCATCTTCTGCCCGTCCTTTTCTACCAAAAAGACATTTCCTTTTAAATCTTCTGCATCGATAGCATCTAAAACTTCTGCTCCTCGCAAGCGCTTTAAAATTTTTACTCCTAATTGTTCTGCAATTAATGTAGTTTCCATAAACAATCAATTCCAATTATTTTATTCATATTTGCTCAGATTTTTAAATTCTATCTGTTTATTGTGGTTAATTTATTGTTTAGTAACATTTTGACCTCGATAAAATTATCTTCTATGAATTTCTTTCTCTGAGAATCATATTTGGTTAGTTTTTTACTGAACCAATATTCAAATTTGTCAGAAAGCAAGGTATATTCCTTGAAACACATTTGCAGGATATGCAAGATAATAAACATTGCCCTAATTATATAGATAGAAAATCTTTCGTAGTTAATAATATAATTGGTATCATTTTTGGGGGCCACATTATCAACAGACGACAATTCAATAGAATGATACGTATTTCCAATTGCGCTAGACCAACAATAAGAAAGTGGCGCTACCCCAGAATGAGCAAAGTATTGGCAACTAAGATCATAAATACATTTAAGATCGGTTCTGCTGACGGATGTCAAATTGTCTGTTGCAGACCTATCTGTCCTTATCCATTTATCATATTTTGATTTATTTTTTATCTGCAGTTCATCTAAATCAACCCATATCCTCCAATTATTCTCATCTTTTCTAATGGTATCTGCATCTACTGTGTAGTCTATCGCTCTTCTTAAAAGGAATCCTGCAGTACCCAAATGGCCATTCAATAAATTATTATAGCTTTCTACCAAATCTTTTTTAATAGCTTGTGTAATCAACATAATAATTGATTGGGGAGTATTGATTTCTACAGGCGAAGACAAACCATCAACTTTTAGATTTTCAAATAGATTTACAGTGTCTTCGAATAAAACAGAGTCGTCTTTCAACGCTTTACTTATATCTATAAATATTCTTTGTTCAGCTGTCCTAAGATCTTTAATTTGTTGTGGCATATATGTTATTTCCCTACTCTTACCTTTGCGGGTTTGATAATTTGGTCTTTATACTTTAATCCGGCTTGGAGCTGTTCGATCACGGTGTCATCTTTGTGTTCAGTGTGGTCTTCGTGAGAAACGGCCTCCATAATTGAAGGGTCAAACTTATCGCCCGGTTTGACTTCAATTTTATCCAGACCTTCTGCCTTAAACACCTCATCAAATTTCTTCAAAATATTGGTTATGCCTTCCATCACTCCCATCTGGCACTGCAGGACATCCGGCGGAATAGTGGAGGGATCCAGTTTTTTGTTTTGGACGGTGTGCAACACCCGGGACAGATCATCGTTAATATCCAGAAATCTGGTGAGCAAAGCCATATTCATAAATTGAGTAAGCTCGCCGCGCAGTTTTTCTTGCTGTTTTTTATAATTATCCAGATCGGCCAATGCGCGCTTGGCCACATCTTCCCAATTTACTTCGGGTTTAATTTCTGACTGATCTTTCAACGGCTCATCGGGATTGAGCCGTTGAGTTTCCTTGTTCTCCGGCTGATTGTCTTTCTTTTTGGACATAGGTTTTCCTTTCTCTCTTTGTCATTCCGAGCAGAGTCGAGGAATCTCTCGCACTAGATTCCAGATCCCTCCACTACGGTCGGGATGACACCTAAAATATTTACAGGTCGGTTAATAATTTTTTCATATAATCAACTAGTGGCAAGGCTTTGTTGTAATCCATCCGCGTGGGGCCGATAATACTGATCACCTGCTTCCCCTGCGGGCCAAAATTAGTAATAACAATGGTCGCTTTATTCATTTGGGGATTATCTTGGCCGATCAACACTTTCACATCTTCCGGATTAGTGCCATAACTGGCCGTCTCCATTAATGCTTTGGGTTGCTCCAAGGCCTCCATTAATTTAATGCCAAACTGTTGCTCGCCAAACTCCGGCATTCTGGCAATATTGCTAAACCCGGATAAGTAAACATTCTGGGCATCATCCATCAACATGCCCACACTCCCGGACATCTCCGCCAGCAATTTAGCCGCCGCTTGGTATTTTTCCTGCAAACTGCGTAATTTTTCAAAATGACGCGTTAATACTTCTTGCTGCTTTTTAGTTAATTCCCGGCGTTCCTGGGTAATAATTTTTACATACGATTTATAGCCGAAATCGGAAGGAATTCTGCCAGCCGAAGTATGGGGCTGTTCCAGTAGCCCTAACTCGGTTAATTCGACCATATCATTGCGGATGGTAGCCGAACTTACCTCGTAAGGTAACTGCTCTGCCACCTGCAGGGACCCCACCGGCTGACCAGTATGGACAAAGGTCTCCACAATGGTTTTTAGCACATCTTGTTTGCGGGTATTTCCGTCCATAAATCTTAATATATACAAATTAGCACTCGTGTCAAGCGAGTGCTAAAGTAGTGCGAGTTAGTAAGCCTCCTCTTAATTAGGCTAACTTTGTTATTTAGATAACTCTTTAGTGGAAACTAAGTGCCATTTGGCTCTATAATTTGAGATTGACTTGCTTATGGCGCATACCCAAAGGATTATAAAAAGAATGGGGCTTACTAGGGCTGCTGCAATCACAAATAATGACGCCCACCAGGCTTCTTCAGCTGTCAAAAGCTCATCATTATTATAGATCCACTCATGTGCCAACATGATCGAAAAAGGAGTCAAGCCCAAATAACAATAGTTCCACCAAAATTTTAACCACCCATACTGGCTGGCCGGGAAGTGGAAGCCTAGCCACAGCCAAACCATAACGGTAAGGATACTTTGGATTAGACAAAGATCAATCCATTGGCTCGACCCTGTTTCTGTGAAATGTAACTTATCATAGGAACTTTGGGTACGACCCATAACTGCCGCTACAACCACAAATACAATGCATAATCCCAGTAATACTATCTGGGCAATATAACCAATGTGTTCCACGGGACTGCTCCTTTGTTTCCTTGTTAAGGACCAATAGTCTAGAGTGTTTAACTCCTCTAGCCAGTTTCAAAATAACAAATTATGCACTCCTGGTCAATAAGATTCGGTTTGTAATAATTCAACGGCTCAACGTGTTGAGCCGTTCACGGTTTTAGCCCAGATCTACTGCAACTGTTTGATTATATAGATATTTGAATCCTTGTAATTGGTGTTGTACACAAATGCAGTAAATACTATCGCTCGTTTGCCGGTCCACCAAGGCCACCATGATGACGATGATCGTGTCAAGAAAGCATTCCAAATCTCTATCCCGTCGGTTGGCACGTTTATAGTTTTAATCTTTTGGTCATACAACATTGGGTTCGGTTTACTTATGTCCACTAGATGAACTTCTTGATAGGGATATACCATACTTATATATACAACATCATTTCCTAATATATTAAGATCTCTTAAACCCAAATTAGTTTGGGCAATCTGAGTATGTGTATTGTTGCTAATATCATAAGAATATATTTTTATACCTGACGCCCCGCTTTTATGGGTAGGATAAATTATTTTATTGCCATCTATCCTTGCTTGAAAAACAGAGGAGCCAGGATATTGATCTTCCTCGGTTAAATTAATAGGGGGCAATGCAGAAGAGATGTCATACATCCATAAATCTGCTGGTCCATAGTTAACAGATTCACACCAAATTACTCTATTGCCACTTATGTCCAAACATCCGCCATTCATAAAGATTCCAGCCTGAGGCGGAATAGTTGCCATAATTTCTCCCGAAACCAGGCTTCTCACAATAATATCTCCTGATCCAGAAGGAGGAGACTTATAAACCATTTTGTCACCATCCGTACTAAAGTAATCTTTGGGAACATTATCAGTCGGTATTGAGGTGGTTGTTGCACCGTCTGATTTATATACTTGGTACGAGCTACCAAGCCCGTTTTGAAGCCAATAAGCAATATTACCTTCCAAATCCAAAGAGTATAAATAATCAGATTCACCACCTTCTTTAGGTAGGTTTATCACGGTGTTGTTACCTAAATTATACCGAAAAGCCCGCTGAATATTCCATATAATAGATTCGGGATTACTACTTTCGTTTGTGCCTGTACTAAACACAAATTTGCTACCATCAATATCCTCCGCTCTCTCTATTTCTGGACCATTAGTAAGGGGAATAAAATTAGTCCACACGCTTGGCAAAGGATCTATGGGGCTGTTGACCGGATTAAGTCCAGGATTAATTGTTCCGAATGCTTCACTAGACTTTCCTTTAAATTGTTGTAGTTGAGGCAGGTAGATAAAAGCTATGGCCAATATAATAACAGCTACCGTTAAAACCAATGCAGGGTTTTTCCTTATTCCCCCTACTAACTTTTTATAAGCATTTTTTTTCATAATCTAATTGTATTACCCTGATAAAATAACATCTTAATTATAGCAGTTATTGTATAATTCACAGCCAAAACTGGATCTTCTTGCCTCTGAAGTCGCTATCAAAACAAACCACACTTTCTAACTAAGCAATTTAAGAAAGGCTTCCTGGGGGATTTCGACTTGGCCGACTTTTTTCATCCGTTTTTTTCCAGCCTTTTGTTTTTCCAGGAGCTTATCTTTGCGGGTGCGATCTCCCCCGTAGAGTTTGGCCAACACATCTTTCCTTAAGGGGGAGATATCTTCCCGAGCAATAATCTTACTCCCCACCGCCGCCTGCAAGGTAATCTCAAAGTTTTGCCGGGGAATTAGTTTTCGGAGTTTTTCCACTAATTTTTTACCGACATTCCCGGCAATGGAGCGATGCACGATCACAGACAACACATCGACTAACTTTCCTCCCACTAAAATATCTAGTCTAACCAAATCAGCTTCCTGGAATCCTAAAAATTCATAGTTCATTGAGGCGTAGCCGGAAGATACGCTTTTTAAAGCATCATAAAAATCCATCACGATACTGCCCAAGGGAATTTCATAAACTAGCATCACTTTGTCACCGTCAAAATGCTTAATATCCTTTTGTACCCCGCGGCGATCTTGTAGTAGCGGGATGATCCCACCCATAAATTTACTGGGGGTAAAGATTTCTAATTGGATCCAAGGCTCGGCAATAGTTTTAAACTGATGGGGTTCAGGAAGTTCTGTGGGATTGTTAATGATTTGTTTTTTCCCATTCGCCATTACCAATTCGTAATTAACGCTAGGCGTGGTTGCCACCAACGCCAAACCAAATTCCCGTTCCAACCTTTCCTGAACAATATCCAAATGGAGTAGCCCCAAAAATCCACAGCGAAAACCAAACCCTAAAGCCGGAGAATTTTCCGGTTCAAAGACTAGCGATGAGTCGCTTAGACTAAGTTTTTCCAGCGCGTCGCGCAGCTTGGGATAATCAGCATTATTTATTGTAAAAATTCCCGCATAGACAAATGGAGTTATTGGTTTATATCCGGGCAAAGATTGTTTGGTCGGATTAGTTTCAGAAGTGATGGTGTCGCCTACTCTGACTTTACTCACATCCCGCAGACCAGTGGCGACATAACCAATTTCACCAGTAGCCAAACTATCTGACTTTTGCAGTTGCGGAGTAAAAGTGCCTACTTCCAACACTTCGGACGTTGCCCCATTTGCCATCATCACAATCCGATCCCCTGGCTTAACGGCGCCATCCACGATGCGGACATAAGCAATGACGCCTTTATATTTATCGAAGGCAGAATCAAAAACTAAGGCCCGTAAAGGTTTGGCCTTATCTCCCCGGGGACTGGGAACTTCGGAAATCACTTTATCTAACAAAATTTCTACTCCGGCACCGGTTTTCCCGGATACTTCTAAAACTTCTGTTTCGTCTATCCCTAGAATATTGGCCAGCTCTTTCTTAGATTGATCCACATTGGCTCCCGGCAAATCAATCTTATTCACTGCCGGAATAATTTTTAAATTTAACTCTTCCGCTAAATGTAAATTAGCCAGGGTTTGGGCCTCTACTCCCTGACTAGCATCAACCAATAGAATGGCCCCTTCCACGGCGGCTAAAGATCGCGACACTTCATAAGTAAAATCGACATGGCCAGGGGTATCAATTAAATTCAAGGCATAGCTCTTGTAGCTCATCCTGACTGGCTGGAGCTTGATGGTAATCCCCCGCTCCCGCTCCAGATCCATAGTGTCTAAGAGCTGCTCTTTCATTTTGCGTTTTTCTACTGTGCCGGTAAGTTCCAAAAACCGATCCGCTAAGGTGGACTTCCCATGATCAATATGGGCTATAATACAAAAATTTCTAATCTTGTCTTGAATCATAGTCTTATTGTACTAGAAAAGAAAAGCGACCCCTCTGAAAGATCGCTTAATAAATTTGCTCTGTTGTTCGATAGCTGTTGGTGACACCATCTGGATAGTTTTTAATCTTCCAAAATCCATTGTTGTTCTGCCTGGTTCCAGACCCATGCACATTGGCATTTATCACAGATTATTCGCCCTATAGTCTGAGCATCTTCCTGAGTTACCCTATTCTTATCACGTAACGGCATACTACAGACAGGGCAACTGTCCGGCAGCTCACGAAAGATGTAGTCAGTAGTAAGCCCTAGGTGTTGACAGGAAATAGGTCGGTACTCTTTAGTATGCCCGACTGAACAGACCATAATCCTTCCCCCACCTGGCGTAGTTTTACGTAAAGTCATCGGACAATGGCATGACTGCCTAATCCCGCCAATACTAACTCGTTTTGAGCAGAGACGGAAAAAAGTGGTTGCCATAACTATCACCCCTGATTTTCAAAGTTAATCCTATGTTAGCATAATTAGAAGCAATCAAAAACCTTGATTCATAACTAACTTTAGCTTATACTGCAAGCGACCTGAGAGCTCCGCTCTAAGGTCAACCTGCCAAGGAACCACCTTGGACAAATGGGGCTCTCAGGCACCCTTTTTGCGCCTATTTTCACGGCGTTTTATTTTGCTCAATTATCGCTCAGTAACTGGCGTTTTTTTAAACAACCATTCCCAGCATCGAGATATTAATTTAATTTCAGGAACAGCTAATTTTTGCATAATTACCAAATAGCTCATCCCTGCCACCACGGCTGCCACGACGGCTTGTACTAATAAACCAGCGAAAGTGTGCGTATCGATAATCCAACTCATGGCTTGCAAAGCGCCGTATCCCATTGCTCCCATAATTAAACTTCCCAAAATAACCTGCCCCAACATTCTACTTAATCCCAGCAACGATAAACCGCCTAGTTTTTTTTGCAACAGCCAGAATAAAATCAAGGCATTAGTTATACTAGAGAGCGATATTGCCATCGCTAAGCCTACCACTTGATAATAACGAATAAACACAAATGCGCTCGCTACATTAATCATCAATGCTAGTAAACTGGTGAAAAACGGAGTTTTCGTATCTTGCATAGCATAAAATGATCTGGCTAAAACTGTGATGATAGCCTGTGCCCACATACCAAAAACAAAAAACGCTACTACCGAAATAGTAAAACGAGTATCCTCCCAACCGAACTGTCCCGCTCCTAAAACTAACCGAACAATTTGGGCCCGAAGCAACCAATACAGCATCATAGTGGGAATAATAAAGAACAGAATCTGTCTGAGAGTGTTGATGACGTCTTGTTTGAACTCATCTATTTTGCGCAAAGTATATTTCTCTGCCAAATAAGGAAAAGCCGCTACTCCGAATGAAACACCAAATATACTAACTGGCAGGCTGGCCAGATTATCACCAAAATTTAATACTGTGATACTGCCGACAGCTAAAGTAGAAGCGATGATGGTGTTAACTAACACGGATATTTGTTGGGCGGCGATTCCCAAGGTACGCGGGATCATCAAAACCGCCATTTTACGCAAGGCCGGATGGCGGAGATTAATATGCATTCTGTATTTATATCCTAAAGCAAATACACTCGGCACTTGTACCAACATATGCAAGAAAGCACCTAAAACTACGCCGTAAGCGAGGCCCATGTAACCGAATCTGGGCACCATCCACAGCACACCGGCGATAATCCCCAGGTTATATAAAATAGGAGCAACAGCATAAGCAATAAAGTTTTTGAAAGAATTCAGGATCCCTCCCGCGAGATTACTCAAGCCAAAAAATAAGGGCGAGAGTAACATTACCCGCATCAAATTAACCGTCATTTCTCTCTGGGCATCATCAAACCCGGGCGCGATAACATAAGATAGGATCGGGGCAAATACAGCCACCAACAGCAGTAATCCAGTCAGAATAATAATGCCGAAGTTGATGAGAGTATTCACAAAACTCCAAGCCTCATCCTTGCCGTTTTTGTGCATATACTCGGTAAATAACGGAATAAAGGCTGATGACAAAGCCCCGAGCAATAATAAATTAAAAATGAAATCAGGAATTTTAAAGGCGGCGAAATAAGCGTCCAAAACATCGCCGGCCCCGAAGTGAGCGGCTAAACTGCGGTCGCGGAGTAACCCAAACAGGCGGCTAACTAAAGAAGCCACTGCGAGAACCACCGTGGCTTCCAGAACACTGGATTTCCGATGAATTAACTTATGGAGCATAATTTATTATTCCAATTTCTCGGACGCCTTCGGGAAAAACGCTTCAAAATCTTCCCGTTCCACCACTTCTTCTTTGATTAGTCTTTCAGCAATGGCATTCAATTCCTGATGGTACTTTTTCAACACAGTTTCGGCTTTAACTTGGGCTTCATTAATAATAGCCGTGACCTCCTCGTCGATTATGGCAGCGACTTTCTCACTGTAATTCTTTTGCTCATGAATTTCCCGCCCCAAAAACACCAATTCTTCTTTGCCACCAAAGACTACCGGACCGATTTTATCGCTCATACCAAACTTTATAACCATTTGCCGAGCCAACTCAGTAGCTCTTTGCAAGTCGTTAGCTGCTCCCGTAGTAATTTCTTTAAAGATTAATTCTTCGGCCACCCGACCCCCCATCATCACTGCTAATTCATCGACAAATTGAGATTTAGAATGCAAATATTTATCTGTCAGCGGCATGCTCCAGGTATAACCTAACGCCATACCGCGAGATATCACAGAAATCTTATGCACCGGATCGCCGTGAGGCAAAATATGTGAAACGATGGCATGTCCGGCTTCGTGATAAGCGGTAATCTTTTTTTCTTCTTCAGTCAGAATCTTGTTTCGCCGCTCCGGGCCCAAAATTACTTTTTCCAGGGCTTCATTAAAATCGGCTTGACTGATCCGCTTACGATTTCGCCGAGCTGCTAAAATGGCGGCTTCATTCACTAAGTTTTGCAAATCAGCGCCCGTAAAACCGGGAGTTTGGCTGGCTAGTTTGTCCAGATTAATATCATCATTTAAAGGCTTGTTTTTAATGTGGACTTGCAGAATGGCTAGTCGATCTTTGATGTCTGGACGCTCCAAGACTACCCGCCGATCAAAGCGGCCAGGTCTAAGCAGCGCCGGGTCCAACACATCCGGACGGTTAGTGGCTGCGATCACAATTACATTCGTGTCGGTTTCAAAGCCATCCATTTCCACTAAAATCTGGTTTAATGTTTGTTCGCGCTCATCATGCGACCCCCCCAGCCCGGCTCCCCGTTGCCGTCCCACCGCATCAATTTCATCAATAAACACAATAGCCGGAGCATTGCGCTTAGCTTTAGCAAACAAGTCGCGTACTCGGGAAGCGCCAACCCCCACAAACATCTCGACAAATTCCGATCCGGAAATATGGAAGAAGGGCACTCCCGCTTCTCCAGCCACAGCTTTAGCGAGTAAAGTTTTGCCAGTACCAGGAGGACCCATTAACAGAACTCCTTTAGGGATACGCGCACCAATGCTTAAAAACTTGCTGGGATATTTTAAGAATTCGACTTCTTCCATCAACTCTTGCTTGGCTTCATGCGCTCCCGCTATATCATTAAACGTAATGCGATGCTTGCCTTGCAGAGGCACCAACCGAGCCCGGCTACG
Organism: Patescibacteria group bacterium; assembly: GCA_041659905.1. Lineage (NCBI taxonomy): Bacteria > Patescibacteria group bacterium. The sequence continues at coordinate 26,886 of JBAZXK010000002.1, forward strand.
CCCAAATGACAAGGCTTGATTATTGGCCCCTTGCGCTTGGCGGAGCATAAAATATAAAAAGCCAAAAATGAGGATAAACGGAATTAGCGATGAGATAATACTGCCCCACAGCTGTGTGCTACTCACATCTTTTACTTCGATAGTAACTTTCCCTGGATTGATCCCCGCATCAAACAGTGATGTACTAGCTTCTTTGCGTGAACGATATTCCATCCCGCTACGATCAATAACTGTCAGGTTGTCGCCACTGATAACGATCTTGTCTATCCGGCCTGCCGCCACATCTTCTATCACCTGACTGAGAGGAATTTCTTTAATATTACTTGTGTTGGCTCCGAAAAGGCTATATAGCAAACTGCCTACTAAAATTACAAGTAGAGCATAACCAAATAATTTACTGGCAGTGAATCTCATTTATTGGCAAATTTAGGCTGGTGGCAGCTAATACTAATCTTACCATAGCCTCTGGAGAGGAACAATTTACCCGGAAGCTGTTTCCAGGTCTTAGCCTGAGCACTATGGATGATTGCTTGCATCTCCCCTAGATGAACTTTATTAATATCTTGGCGATTACCTTTCAAGTCTTTAATAGCCAGCAAAAATAATTCGTTTTGCCAAAAACCAACTAGTCCTAGAAATTTAGTTTCATCGAACTTAATCTCATCTTTTCTGCAAGAGAAAATTACTTTTTTATATAAATTCTGCGCATATTGGTCCAGCCACGTTTCTAGCTCGGCCCAAGTATCCGCATTCCTCAAAATAACTTTCTCTAGCCCCGGATTAACCTTTTTTAAAATTGGCAGAATCTGATGGCGCACCAAATTGCGCGTATAAATTGGATTTTTATTGCTTGTGTCTTCGTGAAATTGCAGATGATAATGTTTAGCAAATTTTTGTAAATCTGCTTTGTAGCAATGCAGCAATGGCCGCCAAATTTTGCCCTCCTCCCGTTCTTGCATCCCGGCTAAAGCTCGCACTAATCCCCCGCGCAACCACTGCATAACCACAGTTTCGACTTGATCGTCGGCAGTATGGCCAGTCACAATCACTTGGGCCTTATATTTTGCAGCTATATTGCGCAACCATTCGTACCGCGCTTTCCGCCCGGCCTCTTCAATGGTGAGGTTATTGGTAGCAGCGATTTTCTTTACATCTGCAGATCCTAAAATAAACTTCAACCCGAGACTGGCAGCCAATTTTTCGACAAATTTAGCATCCCGATCCGCTGATTTTCTTAATTGATGATGGAAATGAGCAACAATGATTTCCCAATCCCACCTAACGGATAACAATAATAAGATATACAACAAAACCACCGAATCTACCCCCCCGGACACCGCCACAACTAAGGTAGCGCCTTTTGAGGGGAAATAGCGGCTGTTTAGTTCAGAAACCAGCTTATCTTTAATCTCCATGCCCCCATTATAATGGGATTTACAATTTTCAGCTTTTTACCTAATCTAAATTAAGTTACGATATAGGAGCAACTTGCCAGGGTAGCTTCCTCCTACGCTTCATCTTATTGGGAATATATCATTTGTCTCTCCCAATTTAGATAGCGCTTCGGAGGACTGCGCAGTGGTTCATCAACATATAGCACAGCACGCCAGGGTAGCTCAGTGGTACCTGCCTGCCGGCAGGCAGGGAGCAGTGGACAACATTAGCAACTATGTATTCTGTATATGCCATTAGAAACAGTGCAGGTAGAATATATGTAGGTATGTCGGCAAATGTTCTACGTAGGTTGAATGAACATAATAAAGGAACTGTTAAGTCAACTAGATTCTGGAAACCTTGGATATTAATCCACCAAGAAGAAGTTGGAAATAGGACACAAGCGAGACAAATAGAAAAGAAATTGAAATCTGGATTCGGTAAAGAATTTCTTAAATCATTGCCAGGGTAGCTCAGTGGTAGAGCAGTGGACTCATAAGCCATTGGTCGCGAGTTCGAATCTCGCCTCTGGCACCAGTCTTCGCCCCTCCCCAATTTCTGTGCTTGGCTAAAAACTAAACTTAGAATGTTCAGGGAAATTGAGGAGGGGCTTCGCCTGGCTGCGCCAAGCATGTACAGCAACAACTGTCATACATTGATCACCTATCATTAACTATGGGATGATGGGTATGATTTTAGGCTATGTGGAAAGATAATCCCATCCGAAAATTTATCAGTCGAAAAAAACTGAACATTAAATTCGGTGTCTTAGCTAGTATGATTGTTTTTGCTTATATGTTTTTCGCTAATGGCGAGGCTTTATGGCAAAATTACCAGATTAATCAAGAAATTGCCAAACTCAAAGTAGAAATTGTGCAGTTAGGCAATGAGAATCTGCAATTCAAAAATCTGATCGCTTATTTAAAGACAGAGTCATTTCGAGAAAAAGAGGCTCGCCGTAAATTAGGCTATAAGAAGCCTGGTGAGCAAGTAGTCGCTATCCCCCAGGACAACTTTATTCATACCGACCCGGGCAACACCAAAACTGAGCCGGCGCCAGAAGATCAGCCCCAGTTAAGCAATCCGCAAAAGTGGTGGGATTACATCCTAGGATAGTATAATTTAAATAGTTTGGGCCAGTAGCTCAGCGGGAGAGCAGCCCCCTCATAAGGGGTTGGTCGTAGGTTCGATCCCTACCTGGCCCACCAAAGAAATGGCAGTCATCTTTTGATGGATGGCATTTCTTTTGTTTGTGTGCAGGGATCGAACCTTGGGAAAGGGGCCCTAGAAAACTAGAGTTTTCCCGCAGTGGAGGCAACCTGCTAATATGTTATTAGCAGGTGTCGGAACCGCAAGGGTCCGAGGAGGTATGAGATAGCCCGAATACCGACGGGTTCTAGCGAAGCGGATCCCTACCTGGCCCACCACAAGAGTCTGATTAAATAATAAATGTATGAACTTAGAACAAGCTGTCAAAGAAGAATGGTATAGTCAATCATTTAACTTAAAACCAGTGTTTTTAGGTTCGGCATTTGAATGCAACGAATACGCCAGTGAATACACTGGCGTTACCTATCATGATTATTTAATGACATGTAAGAATAACTACGGGGGTATGTCGTATTGTAATTCAGACTTAAACCGCGTAGGTAATTTAATAAGAAAAAAAGTTGAAGAAAATCCAAATTATTTAGCTCAACTTAAGACAAAATACGATCAAGATATACAAGAAAATAACCAACATTATAGTCAAATTGACGGTATCGATATCGACACCATTACAATCGAAGAAACAAAAAAACTTGTCGAAACTGCTCTTCGGTGTTTAGTGTTATCCATGGGCGTAGCACATGTCATTGAGCCGTTTGCATTAACGGCTGATTTTAAAATTAAAAATGATCTTGGTAAATATATTCAAAGTGCAAAAGAGTTAAATGATATGTTCGTAGTTTTAACAAGCCCTACAAAAACATCATTTGCATCAGAATATGAAACGCTCATTTTCGCTATTGCCACTTCGCATGATAATTCCGTCAAAGAAAAATTAGCGCAAAAGATAGTACAGAATTTTTATTGGATTCGTAATGGATATGCGGGAAGGTATGCCTTAACTCTAAATGAAGTACTAAAAGAAGCTGCGTCTTTAGACCAAAGTAAATATAATAATCAGGCTAGGCCAAAGATTGATAAACCAGACCGGCAACAAATAATTAACAAATTGAATTTACCTCAAAAGTTAATCAATGAATTAAATGTTCTAAGCTTTTTAACTGATTGGCAAGATGAAAGAAAAAAGAATATTTTAATCGCAGTAGATTATCTAGATCGATTAATAGATAAATTAGCCAAAAAAATTAATATTCCTAGCAACTTAATGTATTTAATGATTCCTTCTGAAATTAGAGAAGAAAAGTATCAATCTAAAAACTTTATTGAAGAATTAAAACAGAGAGCAGACGGAGTTGTTTTCCTATATTCATTTCCAAAAGAACCTATTATTGCTACCGGTAAAGTTTTTACAGAATTTATGAAAGATATGCAAAAAGAAATCGTAGAACAAGTACAAGAAATTTATGGAATGACTGCTTCCAGCGGATACGCTGTAGGTAAAGTAATCGTATGTACGGATATTGATTCTATACATAAAGTTCAGGAGGGCGACATTCTGGTTGCAAGCATGACCAGGCCTGAATATTTGCCTGCCATGAAAAAAGCCTCTGCCATAATCACCGACGAGGGAGGTATAACGTGCCATGCCGCAATAATTTCTCGGGAGTTAGGCATCCCCTGTATAATTGGTACTAAAATTGCGACTCAAGTCTTGAAAGATGGCATGACCGTGGAGGTAAAAGCAAACCATGGAGTAGTAAAAATAATTCAATAATAAAATATCAAGAAAATAGTAATTTAAGGATATAGTATGGAAAATGAACGATTTGTTCCTGAGACTGATTTTGTTATGGCAAGGCATAGCAAAAAAGGAAAGGATTCGACAGAGTATGAAGGATTGTCAAACGAAGGAGTGGAATTGGCAAAACAGGAAGCCAGCAAGTGGCTTGGCCTACTTGATAACGCTGAGGAAGGCACTGTCATGTGGCTAGGCGGGGCATCAGAACAAATAAGAACTAAATCTACCATTAGAGCCTTGACTGAAGAAATTAATAATATTTTATCCCAAAGAGAGAATAACAACATTGAATTGATTGCCAATGATAGTATTGACTTTGAAAAAGGTTTTAATAAAGCGATCGAAGAATTGTCAGAAAAAATTAACTCGAGCCCGGATAAAAAATTTATAATTTCCGCCCCATTATTTATTAAAGAATTTAGCGGAGAAAAGAATAGATGGATTGGCAAGGATAACGAACCAATCGCATATTATAATGAACTGAGCAAAAAATGCGATGGCAACGAAAAAGAAATGTTAAAGGAATGGCTGAATAATCAGGGCCATTTAGACGGTCTCGAAGGCCCTAGCCCAGCCCAGGTTGCAGAAGAGCATTTGTATGGAATTAAAAGATTGTCAGATCTCGCAAAAGAATATATTCCCAACAATCCATTAATTATCGGCGGCGTAGGACAAAGCGTGGGTCTTGATGCGTTGGCCATCTATCTTGCAAATGACGGTAAAGTAAATTTGGAGGGATACGAAAAAGTTAATGCAACAGGCATTCAAGAGTTAGAACCAATAAAAATAATTGATGGTAAATTTTCGTATGGTGATCGCTTGGAGATTGATTTAAACGAGCATGAATAAAATCAACTTCGAAAAGATGGAGATGCAGCAGGAGTTGATGTTGATAAAGGTATGATAAAAAATAATAAATAAAAATGAAATATTCCAGATTATTTCACGAACTTACTAAGAAAGATACGGATATCGCTGGCGGAAAAGGCGCCTCGCTTGGTGAAATGGTACAGATTAATATCCCAATACCTCCGGGATTTGTGGTGTTAGCAGGTTCGTTTGACCATTTTTTGGAAAAAAACGAGATTAAAGCCGATATTGAAGCGATTTTAGAAAAGGTTAATCATCAAGACATTAATTCGGTTGATGGCGCGTCTGCTGAAATTCAAAGCATTATTCACCATATGCCGTTTCCTGAAGACATTGCCCAAGAAGCTTTAAAGCAATTTTCAGAACTAAATACTATCTATGTCGCCGTAAGATCTTCCGCAACAGCCGAAGATTCATCAGCAGCATCATGGGCCGGTGAACTAGAAAGCTATTTAAATGTCACCGAAGATGCATTGTTGGATTGTATCAGGAAATGCTGGGCATCACTCTTTACACCCAGGGCAATATTCTACAGATTTGAGAACAAGATGAATCTAGAAAAAGTTTCCGTTGCAGTTGTAGTGCAAAAGATGGTTCAATCCGATGTTTCAGGCATAGTCTTTACGGTTCACCCGGTAACAAAGGATGAAAATCAAATGATTATTGAGGCTGGTTATGGTTTAGGGGAAGCTATCGTCGGCGGGAAAATCACGCCAGATAATTATATAATCAATAAATCTACTTTGGATATTACCAATAAATACATTTCTGAACAATCAATGATGATTATTAAAGCCAAAGATGCTCCAACGAAAGAAGAAGAGATACCACAAGCAGATAGAGGAAAACAGAAATTAGCTGATGACAAGATAATTGATTTAGCTAAAATTTGTTTAAACATTGAGAAACATTACGGCTTTCCCTGCGATATCGAATGGGCTATGGAAAAGAATAGATTATATATAGTGCAGTCTAGGCCTATAACTACTTTATAAACGAGAATTAAATATCTTACTCTGCTTTCCTGAATTTGAATCACAGCATACAAAAAACTGCCATTCAGAAAGAATGTCAGTTTTTTGGTAGCGGGGGTTGGATTCGAACCAACGGCCTCAAGGTTATGAGCCTTGCGAGCTACCAGACTGCTCTACCCCGCGGCGACGCCTGTAATGTTAGCAGAGAAACTGATGGTTGTCTACAACAAAACGGCTATGAATAGCCGTTTTGTTTGATAAAGCAAATTTAGAACCGTTGGCCGCCAGCCGGACGATCAGTCATCGGCCGAGCTTCGCTAACGGTAATATTGCGGCCTTCTACTTCTGTGCCATGCACAGTAGAGATGGCTGCTTGAGCTTCTTCTTCGGTAGACATCTCTACAAAACCAAAACCTTTGGATTTGCCAGACATCTTGTCCTTGATGATAGTAGCGGATTCCACTGTACCAACACCGGCGAACAACTTACCTAAATCTTCGTCGGTCATAGCCCAAGGAAGTCCACCTACAAACAATTTCTTGCCCATAGTTACCTCACATAATACTTAATATACCCGCGGTCGATCTACTTTCCTGGCTAGATCCTCGGGTATAGGCAAACTGCTTTTGACCAGAGGGAACTTTACACAAGAAACCCGCAACTGGCTTATCTTATCCTATCCCCGCCAAAAGTCAATGGAACACATTAAAAAACCCCTGCAAGGGCTTAGCCGGCTGATAAATTGGTTTTTAACTAACTTTTCTTGGGTTTCTTGACAGCGGCTTTCTTAACTGCCACTTTTTTAGTAACTGGCACTGATTCTTTCTCTGTTTTACTATCAGTTTTGTTTTCTGCCATGATATCTACCAACCGATTGATAGACACTGTAAGTTTATCTAATTTAGCGTTAATGGCTTCGAACTCACGTTTATTGTCTCCGCCGCCAGTGTTCCTATAATCTGGGCTTTTGACAAAGCTGGGACGGCCAAAGTCCTTTCTGGGAGCCCTATCGCCACCGTCTTGGGTGTTTCTAAAGCAAGCACTGCAATATACCGGTTTGTCGCCAGAAGGGCGAAAAGGTACCTCACAGGCCTCTCCGCAGCTGGCACAAGTGGCTTTGTGCATAGTTACCGGCCCCCGGTCGCGGTCGCCAAAACTCGGACGGCCAAAACCCCTGTTGCCGCCTGATTTGAACCCCCCTCGACTGCCTCCCCGCTGGTTAAAATCTCTCATAGCTCTGGTACTATACGCCAGTATCACCTAAGAAGCAAGTAGAAACTTTGATTTCAACGGCTCAACTGGTTGAGCCGTTGAAATTCTAGATAAAACAAGGATTTCTATTGGACAACTATCTTCCCTTTCATAAAGGGATGGAGGGTGCAAATATAACTGAATGTCCCCTTGGTATTAAATGTAAAAGAAAATTCTTTTCCTTGAGTTAAATTGCCCGAATCAAAGTTGCCTTGGCTAGTCACAGTATGGAGCATCGCATCCTCATTTTTCCAGGTCACTTTCGTCCCGACCGGGATAGTGAGAGTGGCCGGACTAAAAGCAAAATTTTTGATACTGACTCTTTCTTCTTTGTTGTTCATTCCACTAGTTGAATTATTGATTGAATTATTCGGTACATTGCTTTCAGCCGGAATTAACTTGAATATTTTACCGCTAGTCCCGCTGGGGCCGAGCGCTTCGGTGGTTAATAAATATAATTCGCCCATATCGTCCTGCCCTACTCCTTTGACAAACAAACCTAAGCGTCCATTACTATTGCCGGAAATTTTTAACTCCCGCCATAACCAACTTCCTTTATTGTTTAGAGCAGCGAACACGCCGCCATCGCCCGCAGTAAAACTTTTGCTCCAATCGGCAAACACATAGTTGCCTGTTAAGCCGGCGAGGGCTGCCCCTCGATAGACATATCCTCCGACATTGGCTATCCCCACGCCCCCATTACCCGGATGACCATATTCGAATACAGGATCCACCAGCGGTTCACCTTTAGCTCCGGTAGTGGGACACTCTGCTGGTGATTGATCGGGAGTTTGCGCACTAAAGCAATGCTTCCCCTCTCTGATATTCCAACCGTAATTATTCCCTTTTTTAACTATATCTACTTCTTCCCATAAATTTTGGCCGACATCGGCGACGAATAATTCGTGGTTTCCTCCCGCATCAAAAGAAATATGATAAGGATTACGGAAGCCATAAGCGAATATTTCATCTTTACCGTCTTTGCCGATAAAAGGATTATCTTGAGGGGCAGCATAGGGATCGCCTTTATCAATATCGATCCGCAGAACTTTCCCTAACAAAGTAGTAAGATCTTGGCCGTTACCACTGGCAGAATGCCCCAGACCGACATCATTGCCTTGACCACCGTCGCCGGTAGGAATATAGAGGTACCCATCCGGCCCAAATGCAATATGCCCTCCGTTATGATTGAACTGCGGCTTATCAATTTGTAAAATTATTTTTTCGGAACTCAAGTCAGCTATATTCGGATTACTGGCACTGACTTTAAATTCGGAGACACGGTTAGTACAATTCCATCCTGCTGGTGCGGTCTTGTTTAATGGCGCGCTGTAATAGACAAAAAAGCGGCCATTGGTTTTGAAATCGGGATGGAAGGCTAACCCCAGCAAACCTCTCTCGTCATAGTTCGTGGTTAATTTTACCAATTTACTATGCAGATCCAAGAAATTGTCTTTTAACACTTCTCCTGTAGAAGTGACTACCTTTATAACTCCGACTTGATCTACCAAGAACATTCTGCCCGTACCATCATTGGACGAAACAAAAGCGACAGGAGAAGTAAACCCCTGTGCTATTAACTTAATAGCAACTTCTTGAGTTGGTTGGTTGTTTATTGTATTTTGACTGGCTGGCAACTTGTACCCTTTGATAAGAAAATATACAACAGCGATAACTAATATACCCCCCAATACTACCCCTATTTTTTCTGTCGTATTCATATAAATAGATGGTTAATAATGACGACTTCATTTTACCAATTCTACCTCTTATATAGATATACCAAAATTCTCCGCCTCCATAGCAGATAATATTTTGGCCTACCTGCTGATATAGAAAACCCCCTTGAATTGAATCATTCAGGGGGTTAATATTCATGCTATTTTATTGCATCGATTTCACGCAACATCGCAGTTACTTTCGTAACAGCTTTGCGAAACCAGGGCTGAGAGAACCGACCGCACGAAATAGACCTTATACTTTTGGGTAAGTAGATCAGATGGCCAACCGTCGGGTCAATCATAATTGGACCGCCCACTATCCCAACCGGATAAACATCGATAACGTTCCCTGTCGGAGTAAGCAGCCAACTATGTTCGAATCCAATAGCAGGGAAAAAACCATCCTGATATTTCAGGTTGTACACTTTAGCGGCCGCACGCACCAGGATATGACAGGACAAAACCACTGTTTGTTTACCTGCTAAGTCCAGCATACCGTCATCGATATCATCTGGCAGTCTGTTTACTGCCTTAGATATGCGATAGAAAAGTTCTACTTCGTCTGGTGGTAGATTGCATTCTGTATAAGTTTTGATAGTCCATCACCTCTTGCGGGGATTAATAATCCGTACAAATTAATTATCTGATTGGTTCTGTTGGTTAGCAGATAGATCTTCTGGTTTTATACCCTTTTTCTGATAATAAACCAGTGCTGCCCGCGAGTGTTTAAATACGGCTTCATCTAGACCCGCTTTCAATCCATCTGTTGTGTCGTACTGCACACAAGCAATGATAGCTGCTAGATAAATGAACAACCAAACAATATACGATATCGGTGGGGTTACATATATAATTGCAACAATCAAAGCAGTGAACGACACAGTGAATGCAGAAAACATCCAGAATGTAATAATCATCGCCACTTGTATCAGCTTCGCCGGTATGCCACCAAACGAAACTGTAAACCAAGCTGTTCCCATAACAGCCACTGGCGCTAAGAGAGCGAATATTACCGTAGCAATATCATTTTCTGGAGTTTTTCCGAGAGCAAAATAAACAACTATGGCGGCTATTACATTTAACCATAGTACTTTTCGATGCTTACTGAGATTGTCGAGCAAGAATCTATGCTCTTCTTTTGTGAGATCAGCATGGAAAAATCCATTCAGAACAAACCTTTTTAGTAACCAGTAAATTGGATCTAAATTCATTTCGATTTCATCTCCTTGTTTTCAAGTTCCCTCTTTAGGTGACATTAAAACATACCAAGAAAACTAGCTCCTGGTCAAGTTATTCCCCTATGTATTCTCCGGGGCGGAGCTGCCCGCCTTGATTCGCCAACCTCGACTGATAAACAGACACCAAGCCGGCAGATTAGATTAGTTTATCTGCGCGAAAAGCACCACATAATTCTTGCCGTAGGCCTTGGCGCATTTTGGACAGGTGGTGTAGGAAAAATAAAGCTTTTTTAGTTCCTTGTCCTGACTTTTGACGTATGCTTTCATCTCGGCTGCCCATTTACCCACATTTTGGTAAGGGCCTTCAAATATTTTAGTTAAAAATGTGCCGGAAAGTTTTGCCATTTGCGCGCCCGGAACATCTTTCGCCACATCAATGTAAATATCAGAACCCCACAGTGATTTTTCATTAGTCAACATTAATTGGTAGGGAGATTTAGCATTAGCTTTTTCAATCAAGCCCATATTCTTGACTATCTTCTTCCCCATATCAAGCGGTATGTGCAAGAAATTACAGATATGATCTTTGACAAATAGTTTGTCATTCCAAACTACCTCTTTATCCTGCCACGGTTCCGGATTAAAAGGTTCGCAGCAACCAGTTGATTTTATTGTTTGCATAACCATATATTTATTATTCATTATGATTTAAAAATATTTTTCTCACCTTCGCCAATAATCTTTGTCTTTTTGCCTTTAACTAAGACGGCTTGCTTGTCAGTTAAGGCAATAACTGGATATTTAGCTTTATTGGCAGCTTTGGTTATCACTTCTCTTAAACCCTCTTCAAAATGAGCTGTAATTAGAAAGGGAACCAAGTTTAATCCTCTTAAATCAGTCAGTTTCATATAGTTTCTATCGGCGTGCTTCCAAGAAGCTGCTTCGATAGTTGGACAAGCCACATAACTACCTGCACTAACCCCTACATATACCCCATCTTTTTTAACAAACGCCTTAATAACTTTATCTAAGCCAGTTTTTCTGAGACCGGCAAGATATTCAAAGGTATTGCCGCCAAAAACAAAGATAACATTTATTCCCTTTATATCTTCCGGTTTAATTTTTCTTTCAAACTGGAAAAAAGTTATATTCGACTTTGGTATATTAACTCCCTTAAGCTGTCTAAATAGCCGACGAATATATTTATCGCGGTCAGCGTATTTAGTTGGGGTGATTACGAATAATATTCTGATGTTAGTTGGTTTTTTGCCAACCAGTTTAATAAACTCATCACCAATAGACGGACATTTCCACCAACCTGACGATGTAAGAAGCAATTTCATAATCCTATTTCATCTAATAAAGGGATTCCGTTTGGCCAAATTAACTCTCTGGCTTTAGTAGCATCCACCCATTCAACATTCCCTTCCCCTTCATCAATTTTTTCTATAGGTTTAGCCCAAAACATAGCTACTCTAATAGGTTCACCAGTTTCTCCATGGTGGTAAACCACATCTTGTAAACGCTTGATTATTTCTACCTTATAGCCAGTTTCTTCCAGCGTTTCTCTTAAAGCAACTTGCTCAATATCTTCACCTGTTTCGGCATGTCCTTTTGGAAAAGCCCAGGCACTTCTGTCTTCAGTGGTGACAAGAAGAACATTAGAGCCATCAACCACTACACAACCAGCCTTTAATATCTCTCCTGCATCATTCTTTATTTCCATATTCATATCTTACCAATTCTAACTCAGCAGTAGGCATACAAACTTTTACTAAAGAAGATTTACTATCTCTTGAGCAACCTCTTCTGGTGTTTTGTTTTCCGTATCAATAATGGGCGCGCCTTCTTTCTTGAATATGTCGTATAACCAAGGTGCAGCTGATAAGATATCCTCAATAAATTTATCTAAGGGAACACCTGCCGCCCTGCTGATTTCTGCTATACTCTCTGGGGTTTGGTATCTGCTTAGCAACCGTTTTTTGATAGTGTCATTTGAAGCATGCAGCAAAACCAGCTGAGCCGGAGGGTGGTTTTCTTTACTGTATACTTTCCAAAAACGTTCCGGTTCTACAAAACCGCAAACAATAGTAGACTTCCCGAGCTCTGCATTTTCGGCAGCAGTTTCTAACCAATAGAGAGTCTCGGCATTGTGCCACTCGTGACCACCACCAGCTGGGACACCTCGTTCATCAAAATCTCGGATATCATATTCATCTGCTGAGAGCAGGCTTTTCAGATACTTAATAACTGAGGACTTACCGACTCCGCTAACACCGGAAATAAAATATACTATCGGACTATTTTCCATATTGATATTGTATCCCCTTAGAAGCGGCTGAGTAAAACTCGAGGAAGCGCTATTCTTGCCCTAGGATCGGGATTAATTGCTCCACAGGTAAATGACATTGTAAATTGTCAGTACTCACTGTCGATATACTAGACGGTAATTATCTGAGATTCAAAAGATCGCCCCAACATTGGAGCGATCATGTATTCTTTGGCTTAACGACCAAGGATCAATAATCAACCTTGAATTGAAACGGACTGTATCCATCGTTGACCGTTGCTTTGAAAGCAGTGAAAATTTCCTCTCGGGCTACTCTTGGGTCTACCTCGTAAGGATAGTCGTAAAGTATGCTCCGACGATGCCACTGGCTGTAGTCTTGATGACAAATCCATGATTTGGTTTTGTCGTAGATCTCGGTCCCCGGGAAAGGAACTAAGTATGACACCCCTAGCTCGTAGGGCTTACATTTCTGCACTAGACGAATAGTCGCTTCGATGTCTGCCCGTGTCTCTCCGGGTATAGCTACAATCAAGCACATCCCGGTTTTTATCCCGACTTGTTTGCACAAATCGAAGGCTAACGCCACCTGTGAGTCAGTGAATCCTTTATGGAGTTCTCTCAGAATTCGATTGCTCCCCGACTCAACACCAAAACATAGTTGAGAACAACCAGCTTCTTTCATTTTCCTTAACAGCGCCAAGTCAACGCTATCAACTCGGGTTTCGGCACTCCAGGAAATTGTTGGACCTCCTTTGACCAGCTTTTCACAAATCGACATGACTCGATCACGCTGGTAGCATAAGAAGTCGTCACAGAGCATGATTTCGTCAACGGAGTAGCGCTGATAGAGATACTGCATTTCTCCAACCACTCGTTGTGGTGAATGCGGCCGGAAGCCTTTCCCAGAAACGCCCTTATCGCAAAAACTACATCCATAAGGGCATCCTCTGGAACTAAACATCGTGGCGATGGAAATGCCCACTTCTTTACTTAGATTTTCCAGGTATCTTTCCAACGGCAACAATTCGCGATTTGGTTCTGGAATGGCATCCAAATCTTGCGGTGGCTGGCATTTCACCATTGCCGGTCCAATCAATTTTCTTTGGCGAATCCAATCTTCCAAAGAAACTGATGCCAACAAATCAACCAACATCACGGGAAAATTTTCGGCTTCTCCCTGGACAACCATATCTACATTATCTGCAGATAAGCCCCCATGGGTGATGGCACTAATACCGGGTCCACCAAAGATAATCATTTTCTGGGGATCATTTTCTTTGATACATCGAGCGATACGTAGCGCCTCGCCAATTTCAGTGATAGTAGTGCTGATGCCAATGATACGAGTCCGGATGTTGTCGATACTAGCCTGGTAATCATGTTCGGCCAAGAGCTGGCCATTGATAAATGAAGTTTCCCAGCCGTTCTTTTGGAAAGCTGCTATCAAATAGAGCAATCCCAGCGGTGGATATAATCTAAATTCAATTTCCTCCGCTGGACGGGGAAAAATCAAGGTGATTTCCTTTGCTACCCACTTGGCAGTCATGGTGGCCTCCTTTCAAAGAGCGAGATTAAGATAGAATATCATAACATATTAATTAATATGGTTGATACAAAAAAAAACGGATGGCCGAGAACGGCCATCCGTTGGAATACTCAATGGTTATTACTTTAAAGCATATTGATCAGTCGCTTAGCTTCCCGCTCAGCGTCAGCCAAATATGCTTCGTAGTTTTGTTGACGGTCGAGCTTACCGTCAGAAAGAACATAGGTGTCAGTGGGATTGAACTTCTGGAGAAAATATCGATCGTGTGACACCAACACAATCGTACCTTCATAGTGAGTAACTGCTTCTTCCAGTGCTTCTAGTGCTTCTATGTCCAGATGATTAGTCGGCTCATCAAGAAGCAAAGTATTCACCGATAAAGCAGAGAATAACGCCAATAGCAACCGTGATCTCCCGCCGGGAGAAAGGTTACTCACAGTCTTGCCAATTTCTTCAGGACTAAAACCGTAATGAACAGCTAAAGCATATGCATCAGGAACTGGCAAATGACCTTTTTGCGTTAACAGATCAGAAAGGGTTGTCTCACGAGGAAGATTGTCATGTTCTTGCATTAAATTGCCTATAATCAGCGCATTGCCGACTCTCACCTCCCCCGCTAGGGGCGACAACTCCCCCCCAATTGTTTTGAGGAGAGTGGACTTGCCTGATCCATTCAAACCAAGAATCACCACTCGGCTACCGTAAGGAAAAATAGCAGATATGGGCCCGATTTGAAAACCGCTTTGGGCATATCCGGCAACCACACCTTGCAATACTATGTCCTTGGATCCTCCGGGTTTTAATGGTCTGATATTGATGCGAAACAATTCTCGCTCGAGCGGTTTTTCAACTTTCTCCATCTGCTCAATGCGCTTTTCGATTGCCTTTGCAGCTCGACTAGAGCCGGCCGCCCGATCCCGTTTAAACCCTTGCAGAAACTTGTCGCTAGCGGAGCCGCGAAAGTTGGCACCTTTGGCCGCTTGAGCCCGTTTAGACTTAGCTGCCCCAACCAGCCGTTGAGTTTCCTCTTGTTGTGCCTCATAATCAGCTGCCTGTTTTCTGCGTTCCTTTTCTCTCCGTTCCAAATAGTCGGAATATCGACCATTAGTAACATTGAGCGAACGAGTATGCCAGTCAATTTCGAAAATCTTTCTAACCACTCGATCAAGAAACGTGCGGTCATGAGAAACCACCAAACAAGCTGCTGGTGATCGCATCAAAAAATCTTCGAGCCAAATCAAAGCTGAGAGATCAAGGTTGTTGGTCGGCTCGTCTAATAGCAGTAAATCCGCATCGGACAATAGCACACCGGCCATCAATACCTTGCTTTTCTGACCGGATGACAATGTGTTAATCGATCGATCATTGTCAACACCGCTCAAACCGAATCCCGCTAGGGTTATTTGCATTCGATAGTCGAAAGAATAACCTCCTCGGCTCTCGTATTCTTCAACTGCTTCTGGAGATGTTTCAAGCTGGGCTTCCAGATCCCCAATACCCGTTACTCTACGTAAATAGTCACCAATGGTTTCGTCGGTCATCAGGCTGGTGTCCTGCGGCATATAGCCAATAGTTAGGCCCTTGCGCAAAGTGACAGTGCCGGCATCAGGCTCAACTAACCCCGCAATGATTTGCAGGAGAGTTGATTTACCCGTGCCATTACCACCAACTAGCCCTACCTTCTGACCTTTTTCCAACGAAAACGAAATATCATTGATGACCGTAACGGTCTCGTAGGTTTTGCCAATTCGTTCAATCTTGACTTCCATGATTTCGCTCCTTTTTTATTATTTTCTCATGGAACTAAGAAAAATTTGTCAAAGCCCCATTTCCCCCTGGGGACAGAATGTTCCCATTCTTACAATTGAGGGTAGCACAACCTGGTAGCTTTGTCCATGAATAAACACATACGGAAATCTCCCCAGATTGTGGGGAGATTCAGGTTCAAATTTAACTGGGTCAACTTCGAGCTTTGTAATACTCCGCTATTCTGGTACCCGCACAGTTACAAGTCACCAGTTCCGTAGCATGCCCCGCCAGCCGGGAAATCAGTTTTAGTGTATTGACAGTGTTGCTCTGGAAGATGGCTAAAACCTTCTCCATATTGCCAGGTTGCATTGATAGACTGCTAGGCACTCCTACATCGTAATCAGTTACTGATGCGACTGCGCCATAGCAAATTCCGAGCTCGTGAGCAAAATAACATTCTGGGTACTGAGTCATATTGACTACATGCCCTCCCCACAGCATGAACATCTTGCTTTCCGCCACGGTAGAAAACCGTGGCCCTTGGATAACAACCACTGTTCCGCCAATCCGATGGGGTATTCCGCTCAACTCCAGCTCCCGCTCCATTATCCCGCTCAGGTGAGAGCAATAAGGAGCACTCATGCCAAGATGAACAACTTCAGAGTCCACCGTCGAGGTATCATCACGCCCCCAGGTAAAGTTGATGAACTGGTCTAGGATCACCAGTGTACCTGGAGCTATACTTTCCTGCAGACTACCCACCACACAAGTCGCAATAACATGGTTCGCGCCGACGGATTTTAACGCGAATAAGTTGGCCTTATAGGGCACTTTATGCGGTAGGATGGTGTGGTCTTTGCCATGCCGAGGTAAAAAAGCAATTCGACTGCCATTACAATCGCCCACACTAATTGCAGACGAAGGTTTTCCATATGGCGTGTCTACATCCACTTCTTTTTGGATATTAAACCCCGGCAGACTACATAGGCCCGATCCTCCGATGATACCGATAACTCCAGAAAGGGATTTGCCCGTTGAGAAGTTGGCATCGCCGGTTTGGCTCAAGAATTCTCCAGATGAGTCCATGTGTAATCTCCTGGGTAAAGACAGTATTTCCTGCATCTGTAGCAGTAACACTGCCTAATAGCTCGTGTGTTCCCCATGCACATCCTCCACCATCCAACATGCCGTAATTCTTGCCAAGGATTTTACGATCACTAATGAGAGGAACACGCTGCCTCCAAGCTTTCACTGTTTTAGTGTCAGCAATTCTGAAAGAAGCAGGCAGTTCGCTAACATGTCCCTGATCACACCGAAGAAATGGACAATTAGTTACTTGGCCATCAGGCTGAATTACCAACTGGCTGCCATAACAAGTGCAATCAATGCTAAAAGGTAGTGCTTGGCGCAAGGCCGTCAGTTTTTTCTCCAGCTGATACTCAAAAAAATCATCGCCATCGGTTTGATGTGCATCATTCCAGCCGGAAAGGACACCCTGAGCAGCGGCTAGGTAATAACTGTCCGGATCGATCGCTAACGGAGACTCTAACAAAGCATTCCCTTTCAGTAAATTAAAGCCAAACTTGGACACGCCTAGATCTTGCAAGAATTTCGGATACTCGTCCAGGATGGCGATATTCTCTGCATTAATGATCACCGATGCTACAACCTTTACTCGGTTAGCCGTCAGGATTTTGATTGCCTGGGCAATTCCGGCAAAAGTTGGTTCCCCGGCAGAGGTCCGCCTTGATTTGTTATTGATTGCAGAAGGACCGTCAATGCCGACTGCTACCATAACCTTATGGTCCGCTAACAGCTTGACTAGCTCCTCATCGATCAATATGCCATTAGTACATAACATTAGCTCCAAATTCTGGGGTAGCCTTCCCAGAGCCTTCTCTGCTTCCACAAAAGGCAAAACCTTCTCGAACACTGGGCGGTTCAATAGAGGTTCTCCTCCGTAGAAAACTAGAAAGAAGGGCTCACTGTCTTCACCTGAAAAGTCCTCGATATGTTTCTCCCATAATTGGATCCCGGCAACTGCATCGTCCCAAGACAATTTACTGTCACCGTATTGTTTTGCCAATTTGGGGATCGGACAATATCCGCAGGCAAAGTTACAGTTCTGTGCCAACATTAAATACAGGATGGTTGGCCGATCTAAGAGCTGGATTGCCCATTTCTGGGCAACTTCCAACTCTTGCTGGTCGATCTCCGATGATGCTATCAACATCTTTTTCTCGCATAGTTCAACGACTAGATCATTCAAGCAGAGATTACCCGGCAACCTGCCATCCATGGCATTCCAAACTGTGGTTGGCAAATACACAGGCTCCGGATGTAATTGATGGAAAAGTGCTGATATTCCATCCTGCTCCAAATGACAAAGAAATCGAGATTCCTGGAAAAACTGATCCATAATTATCCCTTCTTTCTGAAGAAAAAGCCCCCGTGTCCAAACGGGGGCTACATGTGGTCTCACTGTACGCAAAAGCGAATTGCGGTCGGTTACTCTCTTACCTTTTCGGCCGCTTCGAGCAACTGCTCCTTGGTCAACTTGACCTGGTTGCCATCATCGTCAGTGATCTTCACGTTGCCTTCGCGCTTGTTGACTTCCACGGTGGGGCAACAGCCTTTAACACCGCAGAGTTTGTAGCGCTTAATGTCCTCATTATTGGGCATCATTGGCCCTCCTTTTTCATGAATTTGAGGTCAAAGATCATGCAGAACTACTTCTGCTTAACCCAAACTTACCTCATTAAACAGAATTAGTCCATATGACGGTCTCTACAGGCACAAATGAGACAATGGCAAGGGGATATGAAAATATCTCATATATGGCCTAATAATCAGTCTAATAGTCAAATCAACCAAGATAGGCACCTCGGTCATTTGATTCGTTTTTATTTGGCTCCGGGGGAGGGATTCGAACCCACGACCAATTGATTACACAAATCCATAATTTTCATTATGGCGTGGACTATATCTTTACCATGCCTCATTTGGAGAGGTTTAGGCATCTCGGTATCTAGTCTCTACGGCGCCCTCAATTTTAAATTGAGGTTCCCACGGTGTTAACATATCTCACGACTTAGTCTTCACCGTTATCCCAAGATGTTCACTTTGGCGTTTCCACCAAAGGCTGCGTTTTATGATCACAGTCAACTGCTCTACCGCTGAGCTACCCCGGATTGTCAAATTACTTACCTATATATTCTAACCTATTCGAGATAATCCTTTAATTTCTTAGAATCTTTAGATTTTTTGAGTTTCGCGAGGGCTTTGGCTTCGATCTGGCGAATGCGCTCGCGCGTTACTCCAAATTCATGCCCGACTTCTTCTAAAGTATGTGCCCACTCCCCGTCTAAGCCAAAGCGCATCTTTAATATTTTCTGTTCCCGCGGGGTAAGTAGATGCAACACACTACCTATATCTGACTTCAATAAATCTTGGGCGGATTGTTCATCTGGCGTTAAACTATCTTCATCTTTGATAAAATCGCCCAGCAGGCTATCGTCTTCATCACCGACAGATTTCTCTAACGACACGGTTTCCTGTGAAATTTTAAGGATGTGGTTAACCTTTTCTAATTCAATCCCCATTTCGTTGGCAATTTCCTCAGGTGAAGGCGGCCGACCCAACTCTTGCACCATCTGCCGCTGAGTGCGTGCCAAGCGATTCATCGTTTCGACCATATGCACCGGAATCCGGATAGTGCGGGCTTGGTCTGCGATCGCCCGGGTAATGGCCTGTTTAATCCACCAGGTCGCATAAGTAGAGAATTTAAACCCGCGTTTGTAGTCGAATTTATCTACCGCTTTCATCAAACCGATATTGCCTTCCTGGATTAAATCCAGGAGCGACAATCCCCGGCCGATATATTTCTTAGCAATACTTACAACTAACCGCAAGTTGGCTTCGGCTAAGGCTTTGGCAGCCATCGTGTCGCCAGCTGCCACCCGTTTAGCTAAAGCCACTTCTTCCGGCTTCTTCAATAAGGCGATCTGCCCAATTTCCTTCAAATACATCCGCACCGAATCTTCGCCAATCGCTTCGGTGGATTCTTCTTCGCTCAATCCTTTTTTGACCGGTTTTTTACTCTTGCGGACTTTCTTAGTTTCTACATCCGAAGCTCCGGATTGCCAAATCAGATCCTCGCGCAAATCTACCACTTCTATCCCTAAATCTAAGAAGGATTCGTACAGCTTATCCAGTAGCTCGATGTTATTTTCGGCATCAGGAACTGCTTGATTTAATTCCTGCTGCGTAACAAAATTTTGGTCTTGCGCTTTCAGTAATAAATATTCGATCTCTGGCGGAAAATTGTACTTTTTTAGTTTATCCTTAAAACTTTGAACTTCTTCTATCTCGTCTTCCAGTTGTAATTCCGGCTCCTGTTGTTCTACGACTGGAATAACTAGTTCTTCGATTTTTTTTATTTTCTTTTTTGGTTTAATTACTGCTTTGACAGGTTTCTTGGCTGCTTTTTTGGCCGCTGGTTTTGCGCGGTGCGGGGCCTTCACCGCTTTCTTCAATTTATGAGCCGTTTTTTTCACCGGCTTAGTTGCCTTTTTGGCAAATTTAGCCTTCTTTCTTGAAGGCATAGTGGTTTTTCTCTGCTTAGCTTTTGCCGAAGCAGACTTCTTGGCTGATTGTTTCTTCGCCATATAAAAATAAAATAATTAAAATTGTCGGTTGAATTCCTCTAAAAATTCTTGCAACTTAACTGCATCACCCATCTGCTCGGCTACAATAATCTGGCGATTGAGTTCTGCCAGGGTCAGTTTGGTTTGGCGTTGCTTCAGTAGATTAATGTAAAATTTCAACTCTTGTTCCACATCCTTCTCTGGCATATCGGCATAATACTCCTCTGTCGTCATGAGAGTTTCTAGGAGATCCACCTTTTCCTGATAGTCCAGTTTGGCCAGCAGACCGTCAAGAGAAAATTCTCTCCCAGTATAGCAATTTTTTAGTTCCGCGTAAACTTTTTCTGTAAAAGGGTGGGGCCATTTCAGATTATTCAGCTCACTCTGGACTTTTTCCCAATAATTTGGCCTAAAAGTTAGTATGCCCAAAATCCGCTTTTCCAGCCAATCCGTTCTGTCTGCCGGCTTAATTTCTCCTTTAGGCAAGCCGATCTTATTCGGCTTACGCTTAACTTCTAGATTTTTCAACGCCTCGTACAAATTGGTTTGACTGATACCTAACGTTTCGGAAAGTTTTTTGACATACTGATCTTTTTCGACCGGACTGCCTAATAAATTGATCGCTGGCAGCACTTCGGCGACAACTTTCTTTTTATCGTTAACGGAAGTAGTGCCATATTTTTTAGTAGCATAACTGATATAAAAATCAACGATCGGGATCGCTGCCGCGACGGTCGCTCGCCATTTGGCCGGATCAGCTTTAGCACATTCATCCGGATCTTTGAATCCTTCTAAAACAGCTATTTTGATTTCTAAATCCTTTGCCGAAGCCAATTCAATTACCCGCTTGGTGGCTTCACTGCCCGCTCCATCGGCGTCTAAGGCTAAAATCAAAGTTTCGGCGTGTCGGCGCAAAATATCCAGTTGCTCGAGAGTAAGTGCCGTGCCCGATGAGGCTACTACATTGGTCACGCCAGCTTGGTACGAAGATAGGGCATCCATTTGTCCTTCCACTAATACAACTGTTTTCTTTTCTTGGATACTTTCTTTAGTCACTGACAGGCCATATAAAATTCTGCCTTTGTTAAATATGGGGGTTTCGGGTGAATTTAGATATTTAGGCTGATCGTTATTATCCAAAACCCGGCCAGTAAACCCCACCACTCTCCCACCAACATCTGTGATGGGGAACATCAAGCGATGACGAAATTTATCGTATTGTTTACCGTTGCGATTGACGATCAGTCCAGCTTTTTCAATTTCTTCCGGGGTGAATTCTTTGCGCCGTAAAAATTTAAACAAGAAATCCCAGCCAGCAGGGGCATAACCTAACCGAAATTTGGTAATAGTTTCCGGGGCCACCCCGCGATTAATCAAGTAATTCATTGCTTGCCGCCCCGCCACCGTATCTGCCATATATTTCTCAAAAAACTTAGCCGATAGCTCGTTGATAGCGAGCAACTTGCTTTTGACCCCCCAATCCCGCGGTCGGGTTTTTAATTCTACTCCGGCACGCTCGGCGAGCTCTCCTAAAGCTTCTGTGAATTCTAACCCCTCCTTTTTCATCAAGAACCCAAAGATGTCGCCGCCCGCCCCACAACCAAAACAGTGCCAGATCTGCTTATCTGGGCTCACGATCAGCGAGGGGTCTTTGTCCCCATGGAATGGGCAAACCGTCCGGAAGTTGCGTCCGGCTTTTTTCAGGGGTAGATACTGCCCAATAAACTCGACAATATCTACTTTGGCTTTGATTTCGTCCAGCTGGTCCATCACCCACCATTATACCCTGTGGGATTCAACGGCTCACAGGTGAGCCGTTGATCACAAACTTTATTTAATCCTCTCTTACTCCAAAGAAATTATCTGAATACCTTTATCTAGGATTTCTTCGGTGGGCCAAAAAGAATTTTTAAGATCAAGCTTGCCCACATAAGTCACTTTTTTCTCGACATTTCTCCCGGTGTATTGTTTGGTAGCCGGATCCCATTCTTCTAATACTAATGTGTCGCCTTCATTAACCTCAAAATCATTCAGACGCCAATCATACTTTTTCTTGCCGGAGGCTATATCTTCGAGATATCCCGGCCACATTTTCTTCTTTACAATCGCCATATTTCCTCCCTAATTAATAACTATTTCTATCCAACCTTTTTATTCTACCAAACAGCCAGACAATTACGGCAAGAGGCACCGTTGTCCAGATCAACATATGATCGCAGGGTAATAACCAATAAGTTAGATCAATCACTACCCAATGTGCTACATAAATAAACAACGAAGCATCTCCTAACACTTGCAATACCCCCAGAATCCATTTAACTATTGATGATTTGATTAGTTTAATGATTTTTAGTAGCCAGACCAGCCCAAGCATGACTGCAAAACCAGCGACAATAGCATACAAGTTAAGCGGATAGATGTGCCAATTAAATGACCACGGGCTAGGACCGGTTTGCCAAACTAAATAAATCAGCGTAGCTAATCCGGCCAGTCCGATGAATAATTTACCGGCATACTTTTCAAATCCCCACATAGCTAGATAAAAACCAGCCAAATACGGTATCAGCCAAAGCGCCAAGGGAAACATAATATTGCTTCGTGCCCACAAAAAATCTGTGAACATGTTATGCGGCCAAGTCACTCCGTAATTCAGCAACACTACTAATAACAAGGTGATGGCAATAGTAATTCTTGAATACTTGACCCGTTGAACCAGATAAATAAATAGCGGAGAAATAATTAAATAAGCTCCGATAGTCAAAAGAATACTGATGGGAACGGTAAATGATTTTAAAGTCAAAACATGCCCAAGATCCAGCCAGCCTTTTTCACTAAACTGCCAATAGAATGGTTCGGTGTCAAAATTAAACACCCACAATTTTATTAAATTATACGCATAATAAATACCGATTAGTTTTAATCCATGCCCTACTAACCGCCAGCCTACCTGGGGAGAATTTGTGTTGCGAGCATAGGCAATAAACACTACACTCCCAGCTAGAGCTACAAAAAATATCAACCCCAAATAAAGCCACTCCTGGCCGGCCTTGCCAAACGAACTAAGTTCAGCCCCCGACCAATCTACTAAATGAATCGTGATAATAGCCAAAATCGCTAATCCCCGCAGATAAGAAATATATGGATTGCGATTCGATTTAATCTTGGATTGATTCTTCATTACATTACCCTACCTCGAAGCTCTTTTCTGATCTGCTTATGATCTGGGATGGTTTTGGCGACTAATTCCCAGAATTTTTTTGAGTGATTAAACTCCCCTAAATGGCACAATTCGTGCACAACAATATAATCCGCTACTTCTAGGGGTAATAAGACCACTCGATAATTAAAATTGAGATTGCCTTTTTTAGAACAGCTCCCCCAACGGCTGCGCTGGTTCCGAATACTAACCCGCTTAATCGGAAATTGATACTGTCGGTTAAAATGAGCTAGTCGCTCCGACACCAATGCCCGAGCTTGTTCTTTATACTCTAAGAATTCGGCCCTTTTATATCGCCGGATCCTGAATCTAACAATAGAGCCCAATCGTGCCAATTCAGACTTTTAGTTCTTATGATCTTATCGGTGAATAAAAAACTAGCTTGTATCCATCCGGATCTTTTACGACAAACTCGCGTTTGCCCCAAGGCCAGGTTTTCGGCTCGGTCCTGGGAACAATACCATTACTCTGAATGGTTTCAAAGTATTTATCCGCATCATCAACTTCTATATAGGTATATATACCTAGTCCTTTTGGTTGCAGCCCCGATTCGTTCCGAATGGGAGTTTTATTCTCATCAATGAACACTAAAGTGAAATCGCCCAGTTTTATCTTCAATTGATCTTCTGATTTTTGTATATCAAAACCTAGCTGCGTATAAAATTGCGCGGTTTGCTCGAGATTACTGACAAAAAACAAGTTGGAGTGAAATCTTTTAATCATAATAGAATTCGTTTTATCTTATTTCTTTTATTAAGAATGATTTCCAAGTTTTTATTATGTCCATGTGGGCTCGCCGGGGATGGATGCCAGAGCGGTAATATAAACAGTTTTTTATATTGATAAACAACCGGGTTGATCTCCCCTATCACCAGTTTAACGCCAAAAACTTCTTCTAATATATCTTTGGTAATTACTCCTAAGGAAAAGATAATTTTTATTGGATATGTGCTTACCTGAGACAAAAGATGATCTCCCGAACGAAGACCACAAGATTTTAGTATTTTACGATTATTTCCTATATAACACTTGGCTATTTCTGTAAAAGCACATCTCTCAAGAGTGAGATTAAGACCAGCTAACTCTTCGTTCAGTCGTTTGCCCGTAGGCACCAACTTACCTTCCGGAGTATAGAAAGCTTTTCCAGAATTAACCCAACCATTCCGAGCTAGCGATTCACCTAGGATAAGAACCTTACTGCCAACCCCGACCCCTGGTTGAAAGAAAAATGAAGGCGGTTTAGTTTGGATACTGCCACAGTTATGAATTTCTTCTACCATCTACTCTGACTGACTTGAGGTATTTTTCGTTTTCTGTAAATATCCTTTAGCTATATCGGCCACACCTTCATTTTCAGTAAATTCGGTTAGTGTAGATTGGATTTTGTCTAATAGAGAGATAATCCGTTCATCAGAACTGCGCTGAGCTAAAGCACAAGCAGCTCGGAATCTAGGGTAAGGATTCTCTTCATCAGTTTTCTGCATTAAGTTAAGTAGATTCTCTATATCGGAATCTTCTAATTCCTGATTGGTTAATTCTAAAGTGCTGGCGGCCAAATCGCGCAATCCAGAATCTTCATTATCTAAATTATCCTTGGCCCATTCCACTACCGCGGGGCTATCGGCAATTTCTGGCAAAGTGGCATCTATCTCTTTCCAACCCTCGGAATCATTGCGCTGAGCTAAAGCTATTATTTTTTCCAAAGTCTCGCGCTCTTCTTCATTATCCATATTGTTTTCCCCCATTCTTTCTTGGTATTTCATATTTCTTAATTATTAGTTTATTCCAGCTGGTAAACGCCTCTCGGCTACGCTCGAGGCACTCGACTGTCCGCTCTGGTCGTAGACCACGAGCGAGCTTAACTTTATAGTTAAGCGAGTCGAGTGGCGGAGAGGGCGGGATTTGAACCCGCGATACCTTGCGGTATGCCCGCTTTCCAAGCGAGTGCACTAGGCCACTATGCGACCTCTCCACTAAACGCCTCTCGGCGCAATTAACCAATTGCCAATTTAACCAATGTGCACCAATATAACACCAATTACCTTATTATTGTAGCAGGAGTTAGTATACGATTCTGGAGTCGCTTTGTAAGCTCCCCAGAATGACGCCCAAGCCAGCCATTGGAGGAGGGATGTTCTGAATTGAGCCAAATCCTTGGCGCGGGGAGATGTTTGAGGCCGATGTGCTATCGGCCGAGTTTCGACCTAAAGCGGTAAGAGGATTTGGCCAATGAATAATCCCGACGAACGAGCTGGGACTTTGGTGTTACCTTTCTAGAAAGGTAACAGAAAAAATGATTTCTGGAGATCCTGAAACAAGTTCAGGATGACGGGAAGAAAAAGGCCTAGATTCCGGATCAAGTCCGGAATGACAAAAAATCATAGGAAACTACATAGGGTTGACGGGAAGGGCAAAATGCCCTACACTCGGATTACTTTATAACTTAACCTTTTCTCCCCTTCGACCATGCTCAGGGGGATTCCCCATGGGAAAGGAAATTTTTTGCTTATGGAAGAAAATAATGTCTATGAATTAGCTGTGGTTATCTCCCCTGACCTATCAGAGTTCGATGTCCAAAAGATTGTCGACAAGGTCAAAATCTCTATTGCCTCTAAGGGAGGTTCGGCTCAACAGGAACATACTTGGGGGAAAAAGCGCTTGGCTTATCCCATCGGTAAAGCCGAGTTTGGGTATTATCAGACCTTGATTTTCGACTCCCCTAAAGAGGCTATTGCCGAAATCGATAAAGATATTAGACTAACCCCGGAAATCATTCGGCATTTGATTATCTCATTGGAAAAAGAAGGAATCACGGCAGAGCAATTATTTACACCTGAGAAAGAAGCGGTTTTGATCGCGACGATAGCCAAAGAAAAAATGGAACCGAGCCGGCCACATCAGACTAGAGCGAGTAGAGGCAGGATAACGCCGGCGATAGTTGCGGATATTCCAGGAACCAAAGATTCTGGAGTCGCCCCAGAGGAAAGCTCCCCTGCCTACCGGCAGGCAGGCCAGAATGATGACATAAAAGAGGTGGTAGATATTGCTGAGCCTGTGGTAGAAGAGACTGCCGATGAAGCGGCCAAGCGGAGAGAAGAATTAGATAAGAAATTAGACGAATTATTAAAAGAAGAATAGAGATTCCTCGACAAGCTCGGAATGACACTCTTTCTGTCATCCTGAGCGGAGTCCTTTCTGGACGGAGTCGAAGGATCTGAAACAAAAGTTATAGTGAATAACTTTTAAGGAAATGCGTGATCTAAATAAAGTAATGCTGATTGGTAATGTCGTCCGCGATCCGGAAATCCGGACCATTCCGTCCGGACAAAGCGTGGCGGCTATTTCGATCGCCACCAATAGAAGCTGGAACGATAATGCCGGTGAACTCCAGAAAGCGGTGGAATATACCGATATTGTAGCTTGGGGCAAACTGGCGGAAATCGCCGGACAAATCCTCAAAAAAGGCCGCAGAATGTATGTGGAAGGTAGATTGCAAACCCGGAACTGGGAAGGCCAAGATGGTGTCAAAAGATATAAGACCGAGGTAATCGCGAGCGACTTAATCGTTTTAGATAAACCGCAAGGAATTAACATGAACGGCACTACTGAAGCTACAACTATGCCAGAAATAACCACTCCAGCAACAGTTATGCCAGCAGCTGAATCCCCGGTAGAACCAGCTGGATCAGTGCCTCAGCCGATGGCAGTGGGCGCCACCGCCGCTCCCGCCGAGGAAATTGATATCGAAGATATACCGTTTTAAAAAATTACTGTTCGAGGCAGATGCCGAGAACTATAGTTCTCACTTCGTTCGAACAATAAATTAAATAATAATTAATAAATATGGCTTTTAAATCATTCAAGAAAAAACCAGCAACTTTCCCCCGCTACACTACGACAGTCAAAAAATATTGTCATTTTTGTCATGAAAAGATCGATTATATCGATTATAAAAATGTCAAAACTCTATCCAAATATTTGTCGCGGTATATGAAGATTGAACCGCGTCGCCGGAGCGGCAATTGTGCCAAGCATCAACGCATGGTGGCAACAGCCCTAAAACGGGCCCGGCATCTGGCTTTAATGCCTTACACCATCCACTAAATCAATGTTAGACATCACTGATCTTAAAACTGGTGTCATTATCGAATTAGAAGGCGCCCCTATGGAAGTAGTGCGGTATCAGCACACTAAAATGGGCCGGGGCGGTGCAATTTTACGCACAACTCTAAAAAACTTACTGACTGGCGCTAATGTCGAACGGACATTCAGGAGTGAAAAGTTCAACGAAGCCGATATCACTCGCAGTAAAGCCCAATATCTTTATAAAGACGGTGGGAACTTTACTTTTATGGACAGCATCACCTTTGAGCAGTTTAACCTGAGCCAAGACGTAATTGGTCATAATGCCAATTATCTAGCAGAAGGCCGGGAAGTGGAATTGGTTTATTTTAACGGTAACCCAATTAGCATCCAATTGCCGCTGAAAATGAAATTTAAAATTATTCAGGCCGATCCAGCCGTTAAGGGCGACACTGTCACTAATCCTTCTAAAAACGCTACCCTGGAAACGGGTATGCATATCAAAGTACCTATGTTTGTGAAAGAGGGTGATACGATTTTAGTAGATACCCGCGATGGCAGCTACATCGAACGGGTTAATTGACGACATATTCCTTGTGTCGTCATCCCTGCCTACCGGTAGGCAGGCTCGCCTCGTCGGGGATCGTATAAATTAATATAAGATTCTGGACGCACTTCGTTTGCCAGAATGACGGATAAAAAATAAGTTATGGGATTATCAATCGGTATTGTCGGGTTACCCAATGTTGGAAAATCGACGCTGTTTAACGCCTTGATGGGCAAGGCCCAGGCGGCAGCGAGCAATTTTCCGTTTTGTACGATTGAACCTAATGTCGGTACCGTGCCTGTTCCCGATTCCCGACTAGACGTACTGGCCAAATTAGAAAATTCTGAAAAAAGCGTTCCCACGGCCGTAGAATTTGTGGATATTGCCGGATTAGTCAAAGGTGCCAGTGAAGGTCAGGGCCTGGGCAATCAATTTTTGGGCCATGTCCGAGAATGCGACGCCATTATTGAAGTGGTGCGCCTATTTAATGACACCAATGTGATTCATGTCAGCGGTGCCGTAGACCCTAAAGAAGACATCTCGACTATCAATACGGAACTTCTGATCGCGGATATGCAGGCTCTGGAAAAACGCGTTGGGCGAGAAACCAAAGAAGCTAAAACCGATATTAAACTACAGCCCCGAGTAGAATTTTTGCGTAAGATCAAATCACATATCGATGCGGGACAACCGGCGAGAACTTTTGCGGCCAATGATGAAGAAAAAATTTGGCTCCGAGAACTCTGCTTACTCACTAGTAAACCAATTTTATATGTGGCTAATGTGGACGAAGAACAACTAAAACAACCGGACTTAATCGAAAAACTCAAACAGCAGGTTGAGGATGTTTTCCCCGAAATTATTGCCCTTAATGCTAAAGCCGAGTCCGAACTTTCGCAGATGTGCATGGAAGATCAGGATTTATTACTGAAAGAATTGGGTATGGACGAACCCGGATTAAACAAAGTCATTCGCGCTGGCTATAAATTACTTAATTTAATTACCTTTTTTACGGCTGGACCCAAAGAGGCCCGAGCCTGGACGATCCGCTTGGGCGCCAAAGCGCCCCAGGCCGCCGGGGTAATTCATACCGATTTTGAAAAAGGCTTCATCCGGGCCGAAACTATCAGCTACGCTGACTTTGTCCAGTACGGTGGCTGGAAGGGCGCTGGCGAGGCTGGAAAAGCCCGCCAAGAAGGCAAAGAATACATCGTCCAAGATGGCGATGTCATGCTCTTCCGATTCAATGTCTAATTATTGGCGGAGTTTAGAGAAAATACTTGTCAGAGTCTGAGTAACTTTCTGATAAATTCTTTCAATATTATCTGTAAATAACAGCGCCTCTTTAGGCTGGAATGGCAACTCGACTTTTCCACCTGTTGAAGGTACTGTCGGTTTAATTACAACTGGGGTAGTTGGTTTGGAGAAGATCTTTTGCCAAAAACTTTGTTTTTTAACTGTCAGCGTCCATTCAACTTGATTGTTTCCTTTCATCCAAGTTTTCCATTCTGCTACAGGACGAAAAGCTTCAGTATAGATTTTGGCTGTCCAGGGCGCTTGAATGGTAAATTCAAATCGGCCGATCTCTCCCGGTTTAACCACCCGGTTGACTAACACTGGTCGATTATATTTCAGCCAAGACGAATGATAAAAACTGCTCCGGCGATCTCGCTTGGCGTCCGTGCCTAATCGAACCGGGTTTTCACCATCCTGATACCAGGTGGCCGTACCGGTATTTTTAAATTCTACCCAAAGTACTGCCGTTTCTTTATATTTCAACGTGAGCGCAGGAGATTGATTAACTAAATCAGCGATATATTCCTCATTCACCCCACCCGTGGTAGGTGGTGTGATTTGGGTTTTATCTGTGACAGTAATCAAATGTGAGTAGCAATCGGATTGAATAAGTGCGTTGTATGCACACAACCGATAAGTTCCGACAGCTAATGTGTTAGGTAAAAGATTCAGTGTCATGAGATCTCGGGTGTGTGGTTTTTCAACTGGGAAAACAATTTGATTAAGCGTAACCCAAGCCTGATTTTCAAACCCCAATCCACGAATAACTAATTCGGTAGCAGATCCATAATAAAAACTCATCGGACTAACACTGTCGATCATCGGGTAAGTTGGCAGATAACCGCCAGGCGAGCTCGACCCCGCTGGAACAGCTGAGACAGTGAATACAGCGTCACTACTATCCGTAATAGCCGGAACCGTGACACTACTAATCCGCACTGTGGCTGTGGTAGTAGCCGGCTCAGTAACTAGCCACGGATAATCTCCATCATTAGTTGTGGAAGCCGTCAAGGTTTCCCAAGCCCCTGCTACAGTTCTTTGTAGCTCAATTTTCACATTGGACACGCTCCCGGTGCTAGTCCAGATAATGTGTTGGGAAGAATCAACCTGCCAATTCTCGCCGCCATTAGGATCTGCAACTGTCAGCGTGCCAGCATCCAAAATAACAAAGGACATATCAGTAGTATCACTAGCCGCATTGACCAGCCACATACTTAATGAAACAAAACAAATCGCCAGGACGGCAATAAGTTCTTTTTCTAGGAGTTCCCAGATAAAAATTTTTATTTTTGATATTTGTTGGAGCATTCCTGAGGATATTATGATATTTATTTATTATATCATAAATATCTCTCTTCGTCAAGACAGAATCATGAGACAAACTTTGAGGTTTTCAGATAAAACCGCCACGGTTTGCTGGCATAGTCTTTAGCGTAAGTTATTCCCCGACGCGCTGATTGTCCCATTTGTTCCGGTTTCACTATATAGCCATCATCTTCGACCCATAAACCACTAATTCGATTTAGTCTGTGACAATTAAACTCACTGCCAATATTTAATTCGCGACAAAGTCGACCTGGCCCGATAGGTTTTTGTAAGGTAGAGGATAACGGCTCGACTGAACGAATCAGTACCGCTTCGGCTTCTCCTTTTCCCGCTGTAACTAAATTAAGACAATGGTACATGCCATAAATTAAATAAACGTAAATGCGTCCGGCTGGCCCAAACATTACTTCTGTGCGCCGTGTCCGCCCTTTAGCCGCATGGCAAGCTAAATCTTGCACGCCGCAATAAGCTTCTACTTCGGTAATGCGATAGCGCTCTATTCCCTGGGGAAATTTCCTAACCAAAACTTTACCCACTAAATCCGGGGCGACTTGCAGAGCGGGGCGAGCAAACCATTTAGCATTAAGAATTTTCCTGTGCATTTGTCCCCACGACTACCGGCTGAACTGGATTATCGCCATTAGTGATGGTCGCAAAAATCATTTTACCAGCCACGGTTTGAAAAACTCGCGTTACCATCGCCTTAACTTCTTTGCCAATGGAACGATAGCCATTCTCCACTACTACCATAGTACCATCGCCTAAATACCCGACGCCTTGGTTGCGATCTTTCCCTTCCTGTACCAATTTAATCGTCAGTTCTTCGCCGGGCAACACCACTGGCCGCAGTACATTGTTGAGTTCATTTACATTCAAAACTAAAATGTTTTGGATTTGCGCCACTCGATTAAGATTATAATCCACCGTCATCAACCGAGCTCGGCGCTTTTTAGCTAAGCGCACAATTTTAGCGTCCACATCGAGCTCAGTAGGAAAATCATCATCTATTACCGCCACTATAATACCTTTCTCTTTGCGCAATTCGCTTAAAATATCTAGACCCCGGCGGCCCCGGCTGCGTCTGAGCTCATCCGGAGAATCGGCAATGGATTGCAGTTCGTTCAACACAAACCGCGGAACCAAAAGGCGGCCGATCAAAAATCCGGTGCGCACGATTTCTAAAATACGTCCGTCCACGATCACTGAAGTATCGACTAAAATATCTTCCGTGGCTGTCGGACTAACCACTTCCCGCTTGGCCACCGTAGCCAGCACCGAAAACAAGTGCGTTAAGAATCTTATGATCGAGTTTCTTTGATTGTAAAAATAGGTTGTGACTACCGCTGCACTAAACACATTAATAATTAATGGCAGCCATTGCCCGAAGGGATCCCGGAGTCGCCCAAGCGGTAAAGACACTAAGGTGCCAATAGACAGGCCTAGAATTACTCCCACGATCACGATAGCAAAATCCGCCGATTTCATCTCAATCGACTTCCGGACAAACACCAGATAAATGGCTACTAGCACTAAAACAACGCCCCCAAAAATTTGTCCTAACAACATGGTTTTATAAAAATAATTAAAGATAAATCCCTGGATAAATTGTCTAAAGAACTAAATTATTTAACGGCCTTGGCTCGGGCGCTGCTTAAGATTAGCTTGCCTGATTTAACATCAACTTTAACTTTAGCACCTTTTTTAAAGTTATCACTTAAAATGCCTTCTGCCAACTGATCTTCAATCATATTTTGAATAACTCGCCGCACTGGCCGCGCTCCACTATCCGGGTCAAAGCCCTGATCAGCAATAAACTGACGAGCAGCTGCAGTTACATCCAAAGTAATTTTCTGCGCAGCTAATCGTTGCATTAATTGATTTAATTGCAGGTCGACAATTCTTTGGATATCTTCTTTAGCGAGAGCATGGAATACTACAATTTTATCAACTCGGTTCAAAAACTCAGGCCGAAAAGTTTTTTTGAGATCTCCCATCACTTGTTCGCGTAAATTATCATAGTCTTCCGTGGATTGCTTATTCGCTTGTCCAAATCCGATCACCGCTTGGCGATTCATTAGGCCAGTCCCGACATTAGAGGTCATGATTACTACTGTATTTTTAAAGGATACGCGGCGACCTTTAGCGTCCGAGAGAAATCCATCTTCTAATATTTGCAATAAAATATTCATGACATCGGGATGGGCTTTTTCTACTTCATCCAACAGCACTACAGCATAGGGCTTACGCCGAATGGCTTCTGTCAACCGGCCCCCTTCTTCGTAACCCACATATCCTGCCGGAGCCCCGATCAAACGAGCCACATTGTGCTTTTCCATAAACTCGCTCATATCAATGCGCACCAAAGCGCTTTTATCCTTAAAGATCTCTTCGGCTAAGGCTTTAGCTAACTCAGTTTTACCCACGCCAGTCGGACCCAAGAACATAAAAGAACCCATCGGTCGATCCGGATTGCCAATCTGCACCCGAGAGCGGCGGATAGCAGAAGCAACAGCTTCTACCGCCTCATTCTGCCCGACAATGCGTGATTTCAAGGCTCCTTCTAAATTAGTCAGGGTTTTGACTTCCTCACTGGCTAATTCTCCCACGGGGATATTGGTCCATAATGACACGACTTGGGCAATTTCATGGGGAGTTACTTTAGGCCAATGTGATCGATCTCCGCCGGCCGATTCTTTTTGGGCAGTAGAGATCTTTTTTTGTAATCTCAGTTCTTGGGCCCTCAGTTTAGCCGCTTTTTCGTAATCCTGTCCTTCCACCGATGCTTCTTTTTCTTTCATAATATTATCCAGCTGGACTCTTTCTGCTGTAGTGCCTACTTGCGCTAAGCCAGCCGAAATCCGCACTGCCGAAGCAGCTTCATCAATTAGATCAATCGCTTTATCTGGCAAGAAGCGGTCATTAATATAACGCACCGAGAGCGACACTGCCGCCTCGATAGTTTCTACGGGAATAATCACTTTATGGTACGTTTCATATTTTTCTTTAATCCCCATCAAAATCCCGATGGTTTCTTGCGGGGTGGGTTCGCCGACTAAAATAGGCTGGAAACGGCGCTCCAAAGCAGCATCTTTTTCAATATGTTTCCGGTATTCTTCTAAAGTAGTCGCACCGATCATTTGCAGGTCGCCTCTGGCTAGGGCTGGTTTTAAAATATTAGCGGCATCTAGACTGCCTTCGGCACTGCCCGCCCCTACCAGCGTGTGCAATTCATCTACAAATAGAATTACGTCTTTTGCCTTGCCCACTTCTTCTACGATTTGATTAATCCTTTCTTCAAATTCGCCGCGATATTTGGTTCCGGCTACCATCGCCGAAGGATTGAGTACCATAATTCTTTTACCGGCAATATTCTCCGGCGCTTCTTTATTAATAATTTTAATTGCCAGTCCTTCAACAATGGCAGTCTTGCCAATACCCGGGTCACCGATCAGAACTGGATTATTTTTAGTCCGCCGGTTTAAAATTTGAATCACCCGTTGGATTTCTTTATCTCGCCCCACGATCGGATCAACTTTGCCAGATTTAGCCATGCCGGTGAGATCGATGCTAAAAGTGTCTAGAATGGGCGTGCTGGACTTGCTAGCCCCTCCGCGAGCCCGTCCTACTCTCGGCTCGTCGCCCATGGCTGTCCCCATCATCCGGTCATCAGCACTAGCCTGGATGGCATCTGCCGCCAAACGAGAGACTTCGGCTGGATTAGTACCTAATTTTTGAATTACTTGAAAAGCCTCACTGCTGCTATCCTGCATCATGGCCAACAGCAGATGTTCCGTACCAATATAGAAACTACCATACTGAGCCGCAATCAAAACCGCTGTTTCCACTAACCGCCGCGCTCCCGGGGTTAAACCGATTTTAGCTACTGCTTCTTCTTTGCGCGAGAGATTAACTATCATATCGGCTTTTTCCCAACTGACTCCGAGACTGCCTAAAACCTCAAAAGCAGTACCGCTCTTAATATTAAGCATGGCGAGTAGCAGATGTTCGGTACCGAGATGAGCTGACCCTAAATCCCGCGCTACCTTTTGAGCGTTAGTGAGGACTTTCTTAGCATTGGTGGTGAATTTATCTAAATAGTTATAACCATTCATATTCTATTTATACCACCGTTTGCGGAAACTACGCGGCAGCTTCCCCGGACTCTGATTTATTTTCCTCAGTGGGAGCGGATTCTTCGGAAACTTCGGGTACAGATTCAGGAATAGCGATATTTTCCGGCTCAGTTACCGCTTCATCGCCAGCCGGAGGTGTTTCGGTACCTCCAATCGGCGGCATCCCTTCTTTATCCACTTCGATCTGATAACCAGTCAAGCGGCTAGCTAACCTGACATTCTGACCAGCCTTGCCGATAGCTAAAGATAACTGGTCACTATCTACTTTGATCTTGGCCGCTTTGAGTGATTCGTTAATTTCTACTTCCCGCACTTTAGCCGGGGCCAGCGAATTGACAATAAAGGCTTTAGGATCAGCATCCCATAAGACAATATCAATTTTTTCATCGCCGATTTCTGCCATCACCGCTTGTACCCGCACTCCCCGCCGACCGACTAACGAACCTACGGGATCGATAGATTCCTGGTGAGAAATCACCGCTACTTTAGACCTGACTCCCGCTTCCCGGGCGATAGCTTTCAACTCCACGGTGCCAGCGGTAATTTCGGGCACTTCCATTTCAAACAATTTTTTAATCATATCAGGATGGGCTCGCGAGAGCACGACTTGGGGATCCTTTCCTCCCGTCTGAGCTTCTACCACATAAACCTTTAAACGCTGACCCACATAATACCGATCGGAGCGCGATTGCTCGGAAGGAAATAAAATGCCGGAGGCTTTGCCGATATCGATCATCACCACGTCGCCTTCAATCCGCTGCACTGTGCCAGTAATCAACTGGCCTTCTTTGGATTTATATTCTTGGAAGATCACATCACGCTCAGCTTCCCGGAGACGTTGCAAAATAACTTGTTTAGCGGTTTGGGCAGCAACGCGACCATACTCGGCCGGTGGAAAAACTTCTTCCCGAATTTCGCCATCAATTTGCGCATCGGGATTAACCTTCTGGGCGTCTTCTAAAGAAATTTCCCGCATCGGTTCTTCAACTGTTTCGACAATTTTATGCACAATAAATAGCCGCACTTTTTCCGAAGTGGGGTCGATGGTAGCCGCAATCATTTGCTCCTTTTGCCCAAAATCTTTCCGGTAGGCGGCGGCGATTGCGGCGGCGACGGTATCTAAAATTACTTCCTTACTGATGCCTTTTTCTTCGGCGATTTGATTGATCGCTGACAAAAATTGTGAATCCATAATACTCCTTAGGTTTTAAAAAAGTGGGCGCACCCACTTTCAGAATACTCCCAGTTTAAAACTAGGGACAAGAAATGTCAAGACTAGAAGGCATTAGGGATAAAATTAACCTGATAGCGTCGGCGCCAAGTCTGGTAGAGAACCTCAACTACCCCAAAAGCGACCGGCCCCCGGTAATGCCCGGCAGATAGATAGTATAAGGCCAGTCGCCGTAATTTGTTTTGCTTGCGTAGTGTCACTGACTCAGCCGGCCAACCCCTCTTAATACTGGTACGGGTTTTCACTTCGATAAAATACAAAACTCCGCGATGAGTAGCAATAAGATCAATTTCACCTAAGTAACATTTGTAATTTTTAGCTAAAATCTGGAAATTACTAGCCAGCAAAAACTTTTCGGCAACCGTTTCTCCAGCCTTACCTAAACTCAAATTTAGCACTTAATCTCTAAATTAGACCGCATAGAAATGGCTTCTTTAATAGGACGGTAGCTTTTACGATGCCACTCGCAAATGCCGTGTTCTTTAATTTTCAATTGATGAATGGCAGTTCCGTAGCCTTTATTAATATGAAAATTATACGCAGGAACTGATTTGTGGATTTCTTTCATCATCCGATCCCGGGCTACTTTTGCCACAATCGAAGCTGCGGCAATCGAAACCGATTTGCGATCACCATCAATAATGCCTTGGGACGGCGCTTCCGCAAAACCCACCCTAAAACCATCCACTAAAACATACTGCGGCTGGACGGATAAATTCTCCACTGCTCGGCGCATAGCTAAATACGTTGCTCTCCCTACGCCCATCTCGTCTATTTCTGAGGTCTCGGCGATGCCGATACCAATATCTACCGCTAGTTGGTAAATTTTCTGTAACAAAATTTCTCGCTGCAATGGAGAGAGTAGTTTAGAATCATTAATGCCATAATAACGATTTAAAAACGGCAGCACTACGGCGGCGGCTACTACTGGGCCCGCCCACGCTCCTCGGCCCGCCTCATCAACTCCCGCAATCGCTAAAAACCCCTCCTGCTGGAGCGCTTTCTCGACTTTAAGATTGGGAATCCTGTTTTTCACCAACGCTTTCCTCCCCCTCTACTGTATCACCTTTTTCGGATACGGCTGGGGGTGTGTCGACTGGTTCGTTACTAACTTCTGTAGTATCCGCGACTGTTTCAGTTGGTTCAATTTCCTGTTCTTCTTTTTCTTTGGCGGCTTGCACGGCTTCTTCTAAGACTTCTTTGCTAAGTTCTTCTGGTTCATCGACTTTAGCCACTAATTCCCAAATATCCTGATCGATTTTCTTTTCCTTCATCTTTAAAGATTTTCCAGACAACTTCCGCAGATAATACAATTTGGCCCGGTGGACTTCGGAACCTTTTTTGAATTCAATTTTCACAATATTAGGAGATTGCAGCGGATAGGTTCTTTCTACTCCTACGCCGTAAGTAATCTTGCGTACTGTAAAGCTGGCATTGGAGCCAGTTTTGCCATGAGTTTTGATCACAATACCTTCAAAAACCTGGACCCGCTCCTTGCCGCCTTCTTTAATCTTCTGGTGCACCCGAACAATATCTCCTGGATGGACCTCAGGCAAACCCTGGTTTTTGGTGGATGGTTTTAACATTCCTGTCATAATAGATTATCTTAATCTCCCGCTATGGTAGCAGAAAACTTATTTGGAAGCAAGTAAAAACAAGGGGGCGGCTGAGCCGCCCCGTTTTTGTGTCAATCTTATTGATTCGCCCCTGGTGGCTTATGCCACTCAGCCTGAAACCAACTTTTCAATACCAACTGCATAGTCTTCTTTCAGGTGCGCAACACCTGATACCTTTGCCTGTCCCCCGCCATTCCGCTTGGGAATATTACCAGGAAAAAAATCGATAACTACTCCCCAGTTATTCCCCACCAGAACAGCGTCTTCCTCAGGGCAGCCCTGCTGTTTAAGTATCTGGGCTATCTTCAGGTTAAGCTGCTGATCGATCTTGCCTTGAATAGCAGGCAAATCATCTTTCTGTTTCACCCCTTCAACACAGATTCGGATTGGCATTCCTTGCTTAATACCAAACGTCGCATATAACGCGTGGTTTAAAGCCTTCTCGCGATGATCGTTTCTGGCCAATTTTGTTTGTTCCTCCGTATAGATAGGTTGAGATTGAATGTACAGGCAGCTTGTTGCCGCCAAGTAAGACCAAGATAACAAATAAAACTGTTCTAGTAAAGAAAAATCCGCCGGTTATTCATCGGCGGATTTTATTTTATATCTGACTGGAATCCTTGCAGAACCAGTGTAAAATTTGGAAAAGATCAGTTAAACCGGCCTGTTAGTCAACGGTAGGGTTAATATCCAATTGATGGGCACCAGGACAAACTTCATCCCAGCGCGGATCTTCGCAATAAACCCCCTTCCACCCTATATCAACCGTAACGCTAAATAACTGGATACCTAAATCAGTTTCCACATATAAGGCAAAATTATCAGCTTGATCCAGCGTAACAGCTCTGACCGGTACAGGATCAGGCGTGTTAATCATAAAATCCAATTTATCCCAGGAAAAAAGAGGAGCTTCCGCGTCATTTTGAAATTCACAAGAGAAATTGGTTAATAGACTATTGGACACAAGATCAAATCGTGGAGTAAGAACGGTACCGCTACCAGCTACTATGCCATTGATCATCCCTCGAGCCAAGAATATAGAGGTGCAGTTAGCCACAACTATATCCACAGGCGATAACTCCCGATCGCGCACTCGAGGGCTCACCACATACAGATCGGTTGTTCCATTAGCAGATCGGCTGACAAAATAAATTTTGCCCACCAAGCCTTGGGTGACCCAAAGCGGCGGACAAATTAAATCCACTCCTTTTATCACGCATTGTTCTGGCTGATCGGCAGATAACGACATAATACGCAACTCGTCACTGCTTTGATAGACTAACCAATCCCCATTCGGTGAAAAGTCGGCGTAATACCCGGAGGCGATGGCGGTAGCAACGGCATCGGTATCTTTAAGAAGATAGATACCGGATTCATTAGTTACCGTTTGGGTCCAAACTAAGTTAGATCCATCTGAACTAAATCGCGGGAAGGAACTAACTCCCTCCGTCGAAATAGTTGTCAGAGACTGCCAAGCTGCATCAGCCAAAATCAGTTGGCCGTTCAAAACATAGGCAAATCTTGCCTCAGCCAAAGGTTGAGCAGAAAAAATACTAATCTCAGGCAGAGATGGAATACTGGAATCTTCTGGAAATTCTGGTGCCAGATGCAACACCCGATCTAAATGTTCGAGAGTGGCTTGATCCAAATCCCTCGCTCCTTGGCCGGTTAGTAAATCGTAATGATTATAATCCGGCCAAATCCGATAGTACCTACCTGTTCCCCAGAGCGCAGAAGCCACAGGGACAACCCCATCGCTTTCGTGGCACCAATCTTCTTCGTAGCCACTGGGAAATTGGCAATCAGTTGTGTAATCCCAAACGGAGTGCTGAATTAACAGAGCCGCCAGTTTAGCTGCTTCCCTTGTGGGTTGCTGATGATTCAACCGTGTACTGTAGCCCATAATTAGGTTAGCTGAAATGTGCCGAGAATTAAGGGGGTCAATTCGGCCAGCAAACATAGCCAAGTCGCTTTTGGCCTCACAGTCCTCAAAATAAAGAGGTTGGAGAAATTCCGTGCTTAGCACTTCTGAGTCGAACACAGAAATCGCATATTCCTGTAGATCGTTGGGAACAACTTCTTGAATAGCGGCATTACGCACATCGGGATGCGCCAAGGGTGTGGAGAGTAAAGGCGCTCCCAAAAGAACACCTCCACTAATCAGCCCTTCGTAATTTTGATCCAGCAACCAAGCCACGACTCCGCCCTCGCTATAAGCGACGACGGCAATCTGGCTACTAGAGAGTTCGGCATTAGCGCGAATGGCAGCTGCCAGGTCTGCAGCAATCTGATCAACTGGTTGCTGAGAATTATACTCATACAACCAAAATTTGGCCAACTTTGATGTTCGACAGCCAAATTGTTCCTCGCCCAACAGGTCGAGGTTATCTAGCTTAAAAGAAAACAGCTCTTCCAAAGTGGCTTGATCCGGCACAATTCCCCGACGCCCGTGGATGAAAAGAATCACCTTCGGCGCCGAATGAGCTGGCTGACGCGACCAAAGATATAACCCCGGCACGCCAGATGTGGCAGAATTATTTCCGTCACAACCAAACAACAGTCCTAAACTTAGGCTGCAAATCCAAAACCAGCACCTCATATAGATCACCTCCTTTCAGGTTATCAAGGTACTCTAGGCTAACACTGTCTCGAGCTCTTGTTCGAGCTCTTTAACTTGGGCAGTTTTTGTCGTCGTCTTGAGTTTTTGCCACTGCCCTTGGGCAAAAACTTCTAACTCTACGTTAACCCCGCCGGGATATTTTTCCAATATTCCTTTCAGGGTCTTTAATTTCTCTCCATCAAAACCGCGCGGGACTTTAATTAATAGATTATCCCCTCTAAATTGAAACGGGCGTAGAGTTGGGACCGGTATTTCGGTAATTAAAGGTGTTTGCAATAATTGAGCCAGATATTCATCAGTAATTTCTACCAGACTATCCGCCACCAATTTAGCTTCGCTATGAACAATCAATTCGTCCCCTTCTTCCGACACTCGATCCTTAACATTGACTTTGCCTTCGACTAATAAAATCTTGTCTGTCTTCAACAACTCTCCGTGACTATTCATCAGGTTCGGAAAAATAATAACTTCCAGGCTGCCGCTTAATTCTTCCAATCGCATAAAAGCCATCGGCTCGCGATTGCGCGTATTCACTTTTTGTACTTTAGTAACAATTCCCGCCACTTTGATTTTTTTATTGTCCGAAGAATTGTTTAAAGAATTTATTTCCTTGAATCTGCCTTTTAGCTTAGGCATCATTTCTTTTAAGGGGTGTTTGGACACAAAGGTGCCCAAGAGTTCTTTTTCCCAAGCCAGTCTTTCTCTTTCGGTAGATAATTCGCTGTCTCGCAAACTGAAAGTGGGTTTTTGCATTATTTCTTCCCCAAAAA
This sequence comes from Patescibacteria group bacterium, assembly GCA_041659905.1. Taxonomy (NCBI): domain Bacteria; species Patescibacteria group bacterium. The sequence continues at coordinate 68,292 of JBAZXK010000002.1, forward strand.
TACCGATCTGATTTAGGCTGTGATCTTTATGCACACTGCTCACAAAATCTACCATGGTGTCCACATTATTGAGCAATTGTTTGCGGTCACCAAAATCTTCTAAAGCCCCGGCTTTAGCTAATGACTCTAAAACTTTTTTGTTTAAGCCTTCTTTGGGCACGCGCGTGAGAAAATCAGTTAAACTAGCATAACCACCCTTCTGTTGACGCTCTTCCTCAATAATTTCCGAGACTTTGCGACCAACATTTTTAATCACATTGAGCCCAAACCGGATATTGCCAGTTTCTTTCACTACCGCAAAATCTATAAAGCTTTCATTCACTGACGGTGGCAACACTTTAATGCCGAAGCGCTCGGCTTCCGCAATATCTTTAGCCACTTTGTCTAAATCAGTTTGGTCGGAAGTGAGCAAGGCCGCTAAGAATTCATTGGGATAATGCACTTTTAGATAAGCGGTCCAATAAGCAATCACTGCGTAAGAGGCCGCGTGCGCTTTGTTGAAACCATAATCGGCAAACGGCTTCACGAATTCAAACAACTGCTCGGCAACTTTGTGATCAATGCCATTATCCACAGCTCCTTTAACAAACTTCATCTGCTGTTCAAACAACATCTCTTTTTTCTTTTTGCCGATCGCCTTGCGCAACACATCAGCTTCTCCCAAACTAAACCCACACAGATCTCGAGCAATTTGTAATACCTGTTCCTGATATACAGCAATCCCATAAGTTGCTTTGAGAATCGGTTCCAACTTAGGATGTAAATACTCAATTTTTTTCCGCCCATGCTTCCGATCAATAAAATCCGGGATGAGCGATATGGGGCCGGGCCGGTACAGCGCTACCATAGCAATTAAGTCACCCAAAACGGAAGGCTTTAATTCTTGAAGATTACGCCGCATCCCTTCACTTTCAAATTGGAATACACCCACGGTTTCACCGCGGCTTAATAAATTATAGGTAGCCGCGTCATTGAATAGGATTTGTTCAATAATAATATGTTCTTCTCTGGTCTTCCGAATAATACGCAAAGCATTTTTGATAATAGTGAGGTTCTTTAATCCCAAAAAATCAATTTTCAAAAGCCCGAGTTTTTCAATGGGCCCCATCGAGTATTGGGTAACTAAGGACACTTCCCCTTTCACGGCTCTCTGTAAAGGGGCGTAATTAACCAGTTCCTTGTCCCCAATTACCACTCCCGCCGCATGTGTAGAAGTATGTCGCACTACTCCTTCTAGCTTCTTGGATAGATCAATTAAGCGCTTTATTTTCGGGTCCGCATTATAAAGTTTTTTTAGTTCATCGACTGCCGCCACGGCTTCGTCCAAGCTTAAACCAAACGGAATCAACTTAGCAATATGATCAACGTCGTTATAAACAAACCCCAATACCCGTCCGGTGTCCCGGATGGCCGCTCGTGAGGCCATAGTACCAAAAGTAACAATTTGCGCCACGCGATTTTCACCATATTTTTCCACCACATAGCGGATAACTTCCTCCCGTCTGTCATCGGCAAAATCGATATCAAAATCTGGCATGCTGATACGTTCCGGATTTAAGAACCGTTCGAAAAATAAACCATATTCCAACGGGTTGAGGTCGGTAATATACAGCACATACGACACCATGCTGGCCGCTCCGCTTCCTCGTCCCGGACCCACTACCACGCCATGGTCCCTGGCCCACCTGATTAAGTCTTCGACTACCAAAAAATATGATTCGTAATTCATTTGATTGATCACGCCCAACTCGTACGTAATGCGATCTAAAATATCCTGAGTAGGATGATCGCCAAATCTTTTATTAATACCGATTCTCACTAATTTATCCAGATACTCTTTGTCGGAGGTTTCGCCGGAAGGTAAATCAAATTTTGGTAGAATGATTTTCCCTAATTCTAATTTCACATTGCATTTCTCGGCAATTTTTTCTGTATTCTCAACTGCTTCCGGTACATCCAAAAAGGCTGCTTTAACCACGTCGGGATGTTTAAAATCAAACACATCGGCATGCATATTAAAACGGTTTTCATCGGCCAGCAGCGCCCCTGTTTGCACACACAGAAGCACATCTTGCGCCTCAGCATCTTCCGGCCGCAGATAATGCGCATCACAAGTAGCTACCAGCGGGATGTGCAACTCTTTGGCAATAGTCTTGATGGCCGCATTGGCTTTAATTTGTTCGGGCATACTAAATGGCATCACTTCCAGGTAATAATCTTCACCAAACAGACCTTTGTGCCACTGGGCAATCTTCTTAGCATCTTCTAACCGATCTTCTAAAATAGCCTGGGAAACTTCTCCGGCCAGGCACCCTGACATAGCCACTAACCCTTCCGCATGTTGCGCCAAAAAATCATGGTCAATCCGGGGACGGTAATAATAGCCATCGACATGGGCTTTGGTAGTGATAGTTAGAAGATTGAGATAGCCAGTGTAGTTTTTGGCCAGGAGAGTGAGATGAAAATAACCTTTTCTGCCTGGAGTAGCAACTTTCTCTTCCAAACTTCCTTTAGCCATATAAACCTCGCAACCCAAAATTGGCTTGATCCCGGCTTTTTGGCATTCCATATAAAACTCGATAATGCCATACATCACCCCGTGATCGGTCAATGCCAAAGCCGTGGCGCCTTGGGCTTTCGCAGCAGCTACCAAATCTGGAATCTTAGTTAAGCCATCCAGTAGGCTGTAATGACTGTGTACATGTAAATGGATCAATTTTCCTCCTACCCTAAAACTACGCTCCGACGTACTTTTTATTCTAACAAATTAATCACTTCTCCGCCCTACCGCTTGCGCCGCTCAAAGAATAACCAGCTAACCAAAACAACAACTAAGATTGCCCCTAAAACAATGACAAATCCCCAAGCCCAAGTAAGAATAAACTGGGTAATCCCCACGGCAATACCAACTAAATATTGGCCCCAAGTTGTTCCGGACAAAAACCAAACCCCGATCAAAAAAATCAGGATACCCAGAAAGATATCCCGAATTAAATGTGGATGTGATTCGCTAAAATAGACCAGCTCGTTAATAAATACCTGCCAACTGCTTTTCTCGCGATAATCTTTGCCCATCATATCCAAGATGGATCGAAGATAGATAGCCGTAGCCTCTTGGGCTGTTTTTAAATCCGTGAAAAATCCTGGTACTTCTACAATATCCTCGTAAACTTTGCGTGCTTCCAACAATCCTTTCATATTCGAGAAAAGATTGGCTGAATTTTGGATTGCCTCATTCACCGTTTCGCCAAAACTAATAATCCCCAACACCTCCCGAAATAGTTTATCGGCTTCCACTATCGCCATATTTAAGGAAGCTTGGTGTTTCTGAGCCAACAATTTCTCGATGCGATCCCACTCTTTCTCGATAATTATTTCTTCTTGTTCAATCTCTTGTTCGGGAGAGGATTGATCTATGATGTCGTCTTCCATGTTTAGTAGAAATTAATAATTTTATCCGGTACAAACTTATACTGCGACTTTTCTGCAAAACCAGCCAGTTTAGCGTCTTGCTTGAGTAAGTTGATCACCACGGCTTCATCGGCTCCCGCAGGAACCTCCAGACTCCCCCGTTTTTTCCCTTGTTCTTGGACAATGATAATCACTTTATCTAACTTGGCCTTAGCCGGGTCTGCTCCGGGCCATTTAGCCTTAAATACGCTATCTGGTTTCTTTAGTATGTTTTGCCAGAGTTCCTCCGCCAAATGCGGTGCAAACGGGGCTAGTAAAATTACAAAGTCTTCTAGCCAATTAGTACTTGCACCATCTTCGATAGCACTATTCACAAAGATCATAAAAGCGCTCACCGCTGTATTGAAATGAAATTCTTCGATATCACCGGTAATTTTTATGATCAGACGATGGAGGTCGCCCTCTTTGCTATTATCTTGAGATAATTTTACCCTTTCCTGGACTAAGCGGTAAACCCGGTCTAGAAATTTCTTAATTCCCTCGATCCCGGCAGTGCTCCAGGGCTTGGCCTGGTCAAACGGACCCATAAACATTTCGTACATCCGGAGAGCATCAGCGCCAAATCCTTCCACCACTTCATCGGGATTTATCACATTGCCTTTAGATTTGCTCATTTTTTCGCCATTTTCCCCCAAAATCATGCCTTGATGGCGCAACTTTAAGAAAGGTTCATTAAAATCGATATAGCCCAGTTTATGTAAAACTTTGGTGATAAATCTGGCGAAAATTAAATGGCCCGTAGCGTGTTCCGCTCCTCCCACATAAACATCCACCGGTAGCCAATGTGCGAGCTCCTCTTTGCCGGTAAACTCTTTGGCATTTTTAGGATCTGCGTAGCGCAAATAATACCACGACGAGCACACGAAAGTGTCTAGGGTATCGTATTCGCGCCGTACCGCTTCCGGATATCCAACTGGCAGTTTTTTAAATGCTTCCGAATAAGTTAAAGGCGACTCTCCGGTCGGACGAAATTCCACATCAGTCGGGAGCATTACCGGTAAATCTTTCTCTTTAACAGGAATCGGCTGATCATTTTTGTCATACAGAATGGGAATGGGCGCTCCCCAATAGCGTTGACGGCTTATTAGCCAATCCCGCAACCGATATTTAACGGTAATCTTGCCTTGTCCTTTCTCTTCTAACCACTCCATAATTCTTTGAGTAGCTTCGTGGATAGGCAAACCATTAAGAAATTCTGAATTGATCATGGTTCCATTCTTTTCTTGTACTTGCTCGGCACGTTCAATAGGAGAAATATCGCCATCTGTACCTATAACAACACGCACAATAGGTAAATCGAATTCTTTAGCGAATTCAAAATCCCGCATATCGTGACCAGGAACACCCACTACAGCTCCGGTACCAAAGCCGGCTAAGACAAAATCAGAAACCCAGATCGGAAGACGTTTGTTATTAAGGTTATTGATCGCGAAGAAGCCCGTGAATACACCTGTTTTCTTTTTACCTTCTTCCAGACGCTCAAGTTCTGTTTTAGAAAGCGCTTGTTGATAATAATCTCGAACTGCCTGGACATATGATTCACCCTGAGGAATAATTTCCTCATCCATAACTTTTTTAACCAACGGGTGTTCGGGCGCTAACACTACAAATGTGGCGCCAAAGTTAGTATCTGGCCTAGTCGTAAAGCACACTATCGTTTCGTTGGTTCCTTCAATTGGATAGGTGATATCGATACCCTGTTTCTTTCCGATCCAATTGCGTTGAATTTCCTTGGTACTGTCTGGCCAATCCAATTTGTCTAATCCGTTTAACAAATCCTCGGCAAAATCAGTGATCTTAAAGAACCATTGTTTGCGTTTTTCTTGCACTACGGCGGTACCGCAGCGCTCGCAGCAGCCCCCCACTACCTGCTCATTGGCCAGTACGGTTTTGTCATTCGGACACCAATTTACAAATGCTTCTTTTTGATAAGCTAAACCATTTTTATATAGTTCCAGAAACAGCCATTGAGTCCATTTGTAATACTCGGGATCGGAGGTAACTACCTGTCGACTCCAATCATAAGAAAACCCGAGCATATTGAGCTGTTCTTTGAACCGTTGAATATTTTTAGCTGTATTTTCGGCTGGCGGAATGCCTTTTTTGATGGCCGCGTTTTCCGCCGGCAATCCAAAAGCATCAAACCCCATCGGATGTAATACATTAAAACCCTTCAGTCGATAATAGTGGCTGGTAATGTCGCTGGCGATATACCCTTCCGGATGTCCTACATGCAGACCCTCGCCGGAAGGATATGGAAACATATCCAAAACATATTTTTTTTCGCCGGTTTCATTAGTCGCAAAAATTTTATGTTTTTCCCAATATGCCTGCCATTTGGCATCTAATTTTTGGTGATCGTATTTCTCTTTTATCTCTGCCATACTATTAAATAATACCCCCATAGGAGCAGTTTAATTTTAACACAAACCTGATTCGGTGCTGGATGATAAAAAACAACCCCGCGAAATGCGGGGTTGGGTGGACTGTTTTAACCGAATGGGTTTAGGCGAGCAAGCGTTTCTGCCAATTGCGGCACACTTTTCCGGCTTTATCAGGAGCAATACCGATATATTGTGTGGGGTCAGAGATAATACTCCTCTGATGCTGTGTCATATCTTTGAAATAAGGCTCCACTTCCGGATCAGCCAAAGCCACTGCCTCAAGTGTACTGCGGTTTTGTTGGGCGATGAGTGTGAGCTGTCTGACTTTTTCATGGGCATCAGGATGACCAAGATAAGACAGAATAATATAGAGCGGTTCGGCAGCGCCGAGGTTTCGGCTCATAGCTAAATTCCGATCCATATTCCCCTTATTCACTCGCATTTTCGCCATTGTGTTAGATAATCGATCGGCCATCGCAACTACATAGGCGATAGTTTCACCATTGATGCGAGCTGATGCTGAATTGGTGAGATCTCGCTGGTGTTCACTGATCTGATCCATAAACACAGTGATAATCCGAGCCACCACAATTTTCCAACAGCTCTTTACATTCTCGAAATTGATGGGATTCTGCTTTTGAGGCATAGTTGATGACCCAACCTGATCGCTTTGGAACTCTTCACCGATTTCACCAATTTCGGAACGTTGGAGGTGGCGCATGTCATCAGACAGATTAGCCATAATGCCGGCAGCAATAGTGACTTCGGTCATGAGACGAATTAAGCCCTCTGGAGGCACCACCTGAGTGGAGCACTCCGCTGGCAATAAGTCCATTTCCGCCAACACCTCGGTCTCAAATTGTTCTGGATCATCGAAAAATAATCCAGATGCATTGTAGGCCCCGACTGCTCCAGAGAACTTCCCTCTCAACGCTTTGGCTCGATCTTTTAACATCTCTATACACTCGCCTAAACGAGAGACATAGGACGTAATAGCAAAGCCAAAGGTAATCGGGTTGGCATGTTGGCCGTGAGTCCGGCCGATTTGGCGAACATTAGCGGTTTCCAGCGCTAAAGTCATCAGCACCTGCTCAAGTTTAACCAGAGATGGTACCAGCACATTCATGACTACGTCGCGATACCGAGCAGCATTAGCTGTGTCCGAGATATCAAACGAAGTAGCCGTCATGTGAACAAATCGTTTAATTGTATCAGCGATCCACTTCCGGATGCAGTTGACCAGTGCTCGAATGTCGTGACCAATTCGCTTTTCTTCAGCGTAAACATCTGGTGCAGTCACTTTGTCGCAAGCAGACTTAACCTGATCAACTGCTTCGGGAGGGCAGATCTTCCAGCGACAGAGTACCGTGATAAGAGCCAGTTCTACCAAAAGTTTATATTTGATAAAGGCTCTCTCAGACAGATATTCCGCCACCTTCTGTTTCCAATACCGATAATCGATCGGGGAAATATTGTCATATATGTCCCATTGACCGTCCATAATGAATTCCTCCTCGGAATTTAATTTGAGTTAATTTGAAAAGGACACTACAGCCAATCTGGAGTAGTGATAGTTTATTATAGCAAACTCAGCGATGTCTTCTAGATATGCCGTTTGTCACAACTATTTTACAGGCCTCCTGGTAGAAAGGAATATTTCTTATTAAAAATGTCTTTTTTGTTGGTATCACAGTACGTACTGTGATACCGTAGGATAAATTCAACGGCTCACGAGTGAACCTCTCCCCGGCTCTCACCCGATACTTTCACCAAAAACACAAAAAACTCCCTCACAGGAATTTTCCGTTTTGGTGGACCGTACCGGATTCGAACCGGTGACCTCTTGCATGCCATGCAAGCGCTCTACCAGGCTAAGCTAACGGCCCATATGATAATTTTACTGGAGATCCTGAATCATAATTAGATCCTTCGACTCCGGAACGTCTGACGTTCCTCCGCTCAGGATGACAAAGCAAGGAAGACTTTGTCAGTTCAGGATGACGGAGGGATCGTTCATACAATAGCTGACAATCTCTATCTTATCAAGCTATACTAGGGATATGAATATTTCTATTCAATTTCTAGGGGCTTGCGGCACTGTTACTGGCTCTAATTATTTGGTTACTTGTGGTGCGACTAAATTATTGGTGGATTGTGGGTTATTCCAAGGCGACTGGGAAAATCAACAGCGCAATTATCAACCTTTTGCCTTCAACCCCCAAGACATTGATTTTATGGTGCTCACTCATGCTCATTTAGACCATTGCGGGCGGATCCCTAAACTCTACCGCGAAGGCTTCCGGGGCAAGATTTATTGCACGCCAGCTACAGCTGATTTAGCTAAAATTATTTTGACGGATGCCGCCCAAATTCAAGAACACGGCGTCCGGGAAGACCAATTAGACATCTTGTTTAACCGCCAGGATGCCATTAATGCCATCAAGTTATTTCGTAAGTTAGATTACCGAACTGAATTTGAAATTAATCCCCAAGTCAAACTCTGTTTGCAGGATGCTGGACATATTTTGGGTTCCGCTATAGCGGAGCTTTGGCTAGAAGATAAAAAAATAGTTTTTTCCGGAGATCTCGGCAACAGTCCGGTGCCTATCTTGAATGACCCGGCCACTATTCCAGAAGCAAACTATGTTGTGTGCGAATCAACCTACGGAAATCGCCTGCACACTCCCATAGTTTCGCGGGAGGAAGACCTGCAAAATGCGGCTATTTTTGCCCAAAAGCATCACGCTCAAATTATTATTCCCGCTTTTGCTCTGGAGCGAACTCAGGATCTCTTGTACACTTTTAATCTTCTAAAAAACCAGGGAAGATTCCCTAATATCCCGGTGATTTTAGACAGTCCTTTAGCTACAGAAATTACAGCGGTTTATAAAAAATATACTGATTTATTTGATCAAGACTTTCAGGCCTATCTTAAGACCGATCCCGATCTATTCGACTTTCCAAATTTCCGACTTATTTCCACCAAAGAAGAATCGAAGCAGTTGAATAATTTACAAGAAGCGGCTGTAATTATCGCGGGATCCGGTATGGTCGATGCTGGCCGCGTACCGTATCATATCGTGCATCACGCCAGTAATCCAGATAACCAAATTATCTTTACCGGCTATCAGGTCCCAGGCACGCCTGGACGCAAAATCTTAGATGGCGCCAAACATATCGAGTTGTACCATGAATTTGCCAACATTCGCGCCCGGGTGTTCGGCATCGAGTCATTTTCTTCACATGCTGACCAAAAAGGTTTGCTTACTTGGCTAAATGGCTTTAAAACCCAGCCGACAGTGTTGATCACGCATGGCGATGACGATTCGCGGCAAATCTTGGCTACCAAAATCAGCCAGCAGCTTAAATTTAAGAATCATCAGCCCCAGTTCCAAGAAACTTACGACCTAATCTAACTGGCCGACTAGCAATTAGAGCTTGATGTTTTTGGCAAACACCTCTACCCAGGGTAGGGATTTTTCTTTGCCAGTTATAGCCCAATATACTCCCGCCACACTGACCACAGCGAACAATAACCAAATTAGTTTATACAGCCAAACTACCACTATGGCAGCTGGCATAGAAAATAGAGCGATTAAAAACGATTCGATCAACCAAAGAATAAACCAAGCAATCAATTCGGCAGCGAATAAAACCATTCCCCTTTTGATATGAAAGGCAACAAACGAATTATCTTTTTTGACAACCCAAGGCACTACAAATAATATTGAGAAGTAACTCAACGCCGCAAACACTTTAATATCCGCTTCAAGTGCTGTGTGGCTAGAATGAATAGGCGGAATAGCCGAAATCGGATCAACAGGAGTTGGTTCCTCTAGTGATGGCCCTGAAGGGGGCGAAGAAATATTATCTATAGTTTCATTCATTGGCTATTTCCTTATTTTTATTCTGATATAACACAGCTATGATCCCGATAGTTAAAAATAGTATAAGCCGACCTGGTTGTAAAGTCCAAAGATAATGATCAAACAAACCCAGGATAACAATAGCGGTTACTGAACTCAGAGCCACTACCCCCAATAAACTTCGGCCCAGCTTAAACAGACTCCCACTGACCCAGATTAGACCGCCCAACAGAACAATAAACAAAACTTCTCCTACCCAACCCAGCTCTGCTAAAACTAACAGAAAAATGTTATGGACCGGCTGATAGTCCCAGATCTGGCGGCTAAGATTATATACCCAACTCGACAACTTAGAATTATATTGCCAGCCCAATTTATTAGTATCTTGTTGAAGCAAATAAATAGTGTATTGCCCCACGCCTACTCCTGTAAGCGGATATTTATCATAGACTAATTTAGCTTGTTGCAGCTGGTCAATCCGAGCAGTGACCGATCCCTGTTCCAAGGCAGTTTGTTCTGGATGAAATCGAGACACCAGGGCCGGATACTGGCTGAGCGCTATTACCATAACGATAGCGATTAAGCCCCCATCCCACCCTTGCCAACGCGGCCGACCTGAAATCAACCGCCAGATTATAACTACCAGGCAAGTTAGGCCGATAGCCAACCAAGCTGAACGAGAAAAACTGAACAGCAAAGCCACGCTGCCAACTGTTAAAATCAGCCAATAAATCCATGGCCGTTTTATAGCTTTTACTACGCCAAGATAAATCAATCCCAGCCAGGGCAAAACTAAGGCCAAATAACCGCCCAAAACATTGGCATGAGGCAAGGTCCCGTGCGCCCGTAAATGTCTTACTCCGTTAATCAGCACCACTGGGATGCCGAGTTCAGCCGGTTGCAGAGGTGATTCGCCTAAAAATTTTAAGCCGAGAGAACGATTTAGGCCATATTGGCCGATGGCAATGATTGCCTGCAAGCCAGTCCCCCAGGCCAGAGGCAATAGAATATCGGAAAGGTTTTTTACTGCGTTAACTAAATAAATATAGAATAGATAAAATAAAGAAAAATGCGCGGCATTATTTAGCCCCACCGCCCAGTTGCCGGTGATAGAATTACCGTAACCCACCGAAATCCACAGCCAAACGATTAGAAATGTAAGGGGCCAAAAAATTACAGCCGGTCCCGTTTTAAATTCAGTTTTCTTGGCAAAGATAAACCAAGTTAATAACACTAGGATAATTAAAATATCCGATAAATAAATACTGATGGAGGCGTATTCAAAAAATTGTCCCTGATGTTCTGCAAATATTAATGTATGGCGGAACTGCCACGGCAACACAAAAAAAGCCGACCACAGTAGGAATCTATTTATTTTTTGCCAAGAGATCATCTAGTGCCTGTTCTATGACGTCGCGCACTTGCGCCCGCCGATCATTAAAATGCAATTTAATTATATCTCGGTTATACAAAACACTGGGATTGGTGCCGAGCCGACGAATATTTTTATCAATAATTCGCCGCTGTTTGGTGTAGGCCCATTCTTCGAATTGATCTCCCCATTTTCCAGATAAAATCTTTTCTATCAGCCTTCGTAGAACAGATGGTTTGAGATATTTTAAACGGCGCAGCTTCGGATTGCGCCAAGCTCCTGGCAAAACTGATTTTACCCATTGATTAGCCTGCCGCAGCGACCGATGTTCCCCATCCGGCCAAATTGGCACCAAGTCAGCTAACCAATAAGTCAAATAATAATCTTTCTCAATAGCTAGCTTATTAATATTTAAACTCCGGGTACTTAAGAAAAATTCCGGGGAAAATTTGCCCCACCTCTGGGGGCTACGGACGCGCAATTTAAACAGGTTCATCATCACCAACAAACAAGCGCGCGTAGTCCACAGCCGCTCTGGCTGAGCTACTACTAATAAATCAATATCGCTATTGGCGTGGGCATTATTATAAGCTAGCGTATTAGTAACATAAACCTGAGCTAAAAATGGCATATAGCCAAACAGCCACCGCCAATTATTTACTTTATCCCACAACCGATCGGCTAAAGCTATCCGCTCCAGGCGTTCTCCAATAGATAAATCTCCCTGCCAAACTAACTCGCCCACTCGGCTAATTTTGGGTAATTCATTAATGGCTGCCTTGAGCTCTATTTCATCAATTTCCCGCTGCCAGGCATACCGCTTTAATTCTGACAAAGTTAAAGGGAACCTAAACCAGCTAAAGAAAATTATCGGCACCAAGACTGATTTTTTTATGGCTTGGCTAACTTTCATCTTTAATAATTACCTTTTAGTATACCCTACTTTATCTTACCGCTCCCCTGAAACTGTGTTACTTTAGTCTTATATGAAGAAAGTGGTTTTTAGTGGCATTCAGCCCACCGGCATTCTGCATCTCGGCAATTATTTTGGCGCCATTAAACAATGGATCGATTTGCAGAACAAAAACAAATGTTATTTTTGCATTGTAGATCTGCATGCCATTACTGTCCCTCAAGACCAGACCAAACTACACCAACAAATATCAGACATGGCAGCAATTTATTTGGCAGCTGGGCTAGATCCTAAAAAAGTGGTTTTGTTTGTCCAGTCCCAAGTGCCTGCCCACAGCGAAGGAGCCTGGCTTCTAAATACGATCGCTTCCATGGGCGAAATGTCGCGGATGACTCAATTTAAAGAAAAACAGGAAGGCAAGCCTAACGTATCCGTCGGATTGTTCGATTATCCTGTCTTAATGGCGGCCGATATCTTGCTGTACGACACTAACTTAGTCCCGGTGGGAGAAGATCAAAAACAACATGTCGAACTGGCTCGGGATTTAGCTATCCGATTTAATAACCGGTTTGGCGAAACTTTTGTCATTCCAGAACCGATGTTGCCCAAATTTGGGGCTAGAATTATGGGTTTGGATGATCCTACCGTAAAAATGAGTAAATCAGCGGCCAGTCCTAATAACTATATTGCCTTGACTGATACTCCAGAAATCGCGCGAGAAAAAATTATGCGCGCCGTGACTGATTCTGGTTCGGAAATTAAATTCGATTCTACTAATAAACCAGCCATTTCTAATCTACTTACCATCTATACTCTCCTGACCGATATACCCATATCTGACCTGGAAATCAAATATCAAAATAAAGGTTACGGCGAATTTAAAAAAGATTTAGCCGAAGCTGTCGCTGTTTTTCTAATTGATTTTCAAACCAAGTTGACTGCAATTAGACAAGATCCCGACAATATCAAAACGGTTTTGACAGCGGGAGCCAAAAAAGCCAAAAAAATCTCTAACAAAAAGATCGAGATCCTCCAACAAAAAATGGGTTTGGGGATCTAGGCTTTCGCTAGCACTAATCCCCAAACATCCCGAGCGCCATTCTGGCGAAGGATTTTAGCGCACTCATTTATAGTTGCCCCAGTAGTCACAATATCATCCACTAGCACTACGGTTTTATTGGCCAGATTTTGGCTGAGAGCAACATTAATACTAAAAGCTCCCTCAATATTATCTCGGCGAGCCGATTTACTTAAACCAAATTGCGGCTGGGTAGATCTTTTCCGGAATAAGATTGGCAGCAAGGGCCAACCGGTTTGTTGAGCCACTACTTCAGCGAGCAAACGCGCTTGATTAAATCCCCTGTCCCAGAGCCGTCCCCGATGCAGCGGCACCGGCACAATCACCAGACCAGTGGTAGCTGTAGTTTGGTTGATCGTCTCTACCAACCAACCACCTAAAATTTTTACCAGTGGTCGCAATCGGCGATATTTTAAACTATAAACTAATTCTTTTAATGGTGATTGCCAATAACCATACACTATTAAACGACTGGCTGCGCCGGTCGGACGACACTTACCACACACCTTAAAATCTGCCGACAAACGATGGCAATGATAACAAATCGGTGTCTTAATAATTTCGATGCGCTTTGCACAAACAGAGCAAATCCAGTCACCTTGAGCATGGCAACTAGCACACCGGGGTGGGAAAACGATGTCGAGTAGACTTCCCATAACCTTACCTTAAGCCACGCCGATATTAACTCCTGTGTAAAAGTATTTCAAAATTTGATCATAGGTCTGACCGGCGCTGGCCATATTATAAGCACTCCATTGCGGCATACCCACGCCATGCCCCCAGCCTTTCCCTTTTAGAATAAACGTAGGTGAATTAGCGGCTCCGAATTTCTCGACAGTAAAATTAGTACTTTTAACATAACCTGTATCAATCGAGGCTTCAAAGACAGCCGTGGTGACCGTGATGCGTTTGCCAGTGCTAGTTACCAGTGTCAGTGTGCTCAAGCGGCCGGATGGATAACGATTATCGATTACCAAATCCACGATGGTTTCACCTATCGCAGCTGCTTTAGTGAGCGGACCAGAAAAGCAATCCATCAAATATGCCTGTTCTACAGTAGCCTCCCATAAAATTGGTTTGGCATAGGGGTCAGCCACTCCCTTAAGGTACGGGGTGGCCTTCTGCGGATTACCGTTACTCCAGGCATTTTCGACATTTTCAGTGGCTCCTCCGCTATCAGAAAAATAATACGCCGAGATAGGCTCATTATTATATGTAATGATCATGCCGGGGGTAGCAGACACAGCCACAGTGATACCGGGTTTATTTAATTCATAATTATAACCATAGTAAACTTGGTCGCGGGTATCGTCGTATAAATTAAAGATGTCGGCGCGAGGAGCTTGGAGTTTTTTGGCGGCAAATGTCCTAGCGGCAATTACTTGGGCTTTGCGAGCCTCCAGTGGCCAGGTATCCGGCACTTCCGCTAACCCCTTGAGATAGTCTTCCAATTCCACCTCGTTCACCATCCAAATATTCCCGCTCATCGCTGAGCGACGAATTGTGATAATACCACGGAATCTATTATATTGACTACTAACCTTTTCGTTGTTCACCGTCAGAATGGAACTACGCAATGGGATACACCGGATCCAGTCGCCGACATCATAGGTTACCCCATTGGCATTAATCACATACCCACCTGACCGAGCCGTAACAGTAGCGCTAACCCCGGCTTCTGCCCGCACCACTAAAGCTTTATCGCTGCCCCGGCGAATGACCATGCCGTTATCGCTACTCACAGCGATAGAACTGTCCGTGGAACTTAGTCCGACTAAAATCGGCTTCTGTAAGACTAATTCTTCGTTCACAGTGATTTCCCAAACTAGTCCCACATCATTCATCCAGGTAATTCCCTCTGCCACGGGCCGAAAATATTCTTTATATTTACCAATTTTATCCGGTGCTCGCACCGTAAAACTGAACCGACCGATTTCACCCGGATTAACTATTTTATCAGCCACGGCAGCACGGTTATTACTCAACCAACTAGTTGCATAAAAATTACTAACACGATCCAGCGGCTGAGCCGTGCCTAATTTAACGGCATTATTGCCGGTCGTTGTCCAAGCGGTGTTGCCATCATTGCGCAAATCTACCCACAGCATTGCTTCTCCCCCGGGAGCCAGGGTGATATTGCCTGATTGACTCACTAAACTTGTTTTATAAATAGCCGGAAGGATCTGGATTTCGACATAAAAATAAAATTTATCAAACCAGGTGATTCCGTCAGCCACTAAACCAAAATATTCACGATATTTTCCAGCTGGCCCTTCAGCAGTAATGGTAAAATTGAATCTGCCCACTTCACCAGGAGCAACCGTGGTCGCTACCGAAGAAGCCATGCGGTTATCACTTAGCCAAGATGAGTGATAGAGCTTGCTTTTGCGATCTTGGGGCCGAATCGTGCCAATTTTGACAGCATGCAGGCCAGAATTTTCCCAAGTCGCTGTGCCGGTGTTCTTAATATCCACCCAGGCTTCTACGCTCTCGCCCTGCTTAACCGACATACCTTCCAGCTGATCGATCCATTTAGCCGCATACAGATTAGCGGCTTGACCAGGAAAAGGTATGCTAAAAATTTGCGCAATTGTTAAAATTGCTCCGAGCCATCCCCCTATACCTTTAATTAGTTTGGTTTTGTTCACGGTATAAACATTATAACATCACTGCTTAGCCAAACTGACTTCATCGGGATATAATTTAATCAGTTAAAGAGAACCGATGAAACCTATGCATGTTCCCTGGCAGCCACAATCTACTTCATCATCGGAGTCCTTGGAAGATGATGATATAAATACATTTTCTGAATCCGAAGAGGTAGAGCTACCCGTCGACATTGCTCGCCAGGGAGATTATTTAATTATTCGAGCTCCTCTAGTGGGAGCCAAAAATGAAGATATAAGTATCACAGTCAATAATGATATCTTATTTATTCATAAGAATAATTACACTCCCGAAGAAAAACTAGACAATTACTATGTGCGTGAATGCCATTGGGGCCCATTAGCCCGAGAAATCCAATTGCCAGTATCGGTTGACCCGACTGGCGCCAAAGCTTCTTTAGCTGACGGGATTCTCAAGATTGTCCTGCCCATTATGGGCCATCGGCAAACTCGTATTATCAAAATTAGATGAAACTTGATTCCGCAAAAGTCACCAAAGGAGTGATTGCTATTGCTGGGTTTGGCACCAGATTTTTGCCCGTAACAAAAGCCACCCCCAAAGAAATGCTCCCTATTATTGATAAGCCGATTATTCAATATATCGTTGAGGAAATGGCCGCCGCTGGAATCACTGATATTATTTTAGTGACTAATTGGCAAAAGCGTTCGGTCGAAGACCACTTTGACCGTTCCCGAGAGATCGAAAAACATCTCGAAGAACAGAATAAGTTATCAATATTAAAAGAAATTCGCAAGATTGATAAATTGGCCAATTTTATCTATGTCCGCCAAAAAAATGGTTATGGTAATGGGGCCCCTCTGCTAGCCGTACAAAATCTAGTTAAGAACGAACCTTTTGTGTACGCTTTTGGAGATGATTTAGTCAAATCCAAACAATCATTCTGCGCTCAGTTAATTAAGGCTTACCAGGCAAATCATTGTTCCGTAGTCGGCGTACAGGAAGTACCGCATAACGAAGCCTGTAAATACGGCATTGCCGAATTAATCCCTGGCACTGACCAAATTAATACCATCATTGAAAAGCCGACGCCCCAACAAACCAAATCCAACCTGGCAGTATTCGGGCGTTATCTGCTGACTCCGGATATTTTCCCAGCCTTAGCCCACACCCCGACAGGCAAAGGTGGAGAACTTTGGCTGACTGACGCTTTAAGGTTAATGCTGCAAAAAGATAAAATTATTGTCCATAAAGTTAAAGATGGCCAATGGTATACTACAGGTGATCCCTTAAATTATTTAAAAACTACTTTGGCTTATATAAACGATCAGCCGGATCTGAAACAAGAAATAATAAATTTTATTAAATCACTATGAACAAAAAAATATTTAGCTACGCTGTACTCGCGTCTAGTTTGCTGCTTATTTTGGGGGCGGCTGCGTGCAGTCGCGGCGGTTCTGGCGGGAGCGGTGGCAAAGTTACTCTCGACCAAACCACTCCCATCACTTTAGAGTATGTCCGTTTGTTTGATGATAGCACTGCTTTAGACGAAATCATCGCCTCTTATCAAGAAAAACATCCGAATATTAAGATAGTTGTGCGAAAGGTCAACCTTCCAGCTGGAGAAACAATTTACGACTATCAGCAAGATATCATTAAACAGATCGCCGATGGAGCTGGCCCCGATATCTTTATGATTCATAATGACTGGCTGCCTTACCAGGTCAACCAAATCTCCCCCATGCCTAGCGGCTTAATGACACTGGAAGATTACCAGGCAAGATTTCCGCAAGTAGTGGTAGATGATTTTGTGACTAATAACCAGATTTACGCTGTCCCCTACTATATTGATAATTTGATGCTGTATTACAACATAGATATGTTTACAGCCGCTAAAGTCAAGAAAGCCCCGCGCACTTGGCAGGAATTAGTAGAAATTGTTCCCAAATTGACTAAAAAAGATGCCAATGGAAATATTATTCAATCGGCTTTACCTTTCGGCGTAGCGGATGGCATCCCTCGCTTTGCAGAAATCTTAGCTAACCTCATCATGCAATACGGCGGCGAAATGACTAGCTCTGACCGCACTAAAGCTACTTTTGATTTACCGGTGCCAAATTCTAATCCTCCGGTTTACCCCGGCAGTGAGGCTCTCAAATTTTATACTAGTTTTGCTGACCCCCAATCTCCTCTTTATACCTACACTGATGCCAAAAATCCTGACGGTACCCGGAAATTGCCTGAGGATGTGCAAGCTTTTATGGAACACAAAGCAGCTATGTTCATCGGTTACTCTTACCAGGTGGAATACATTAAGAAATTTATGACGACGCGGCTCAACTTCGAAACTGCTCCTCTGCCTCAATTGCGACTGGAAAACCCCATTGTAGTAGCTAATTATTGGGGTGAAACGGTTTCTAAGACATCTAAGCACCCCAATGAAGCCTGGGATTTTATTAAATACGTCGTCACTAAATCTAGCAATTTAAACAAATTGTTCAGCGCCACTCACCATGTCCCCGCTACTAAAGAATCTGTCGATACTTACAAGGGTAGGCAATATTATGGACCAGTGGCTGAACAACTCCAACTGTGTGCCTCCTGGTATAGACAAAATTCATCGGACATCGAAAAGATATTTACCGAGATGGTTAATAACGTGTTGCATAACCGCATGGCTGCCGAAGTGGCAGTGAGTGCAGCCATTAGAGATATTAATGATTTAAGCAGCTACCGCGCCCGGACTTCACCCGTGCCCCAACGATAAAAAACCCATGGACACTACCATAATTGATTTTATGAATGCCCTAAAGATGGCTGTTTGGAATTTCTTAACTGAGCAACTACTGCCCATCGGAGCAGTTTTAGCTGCGCTAGTTATCATTTGGGGGGGCTGGCTCTATATCCAAAATCGGCCTGAGGAAGGTAAAAAAACCATCGGAGCAGCTATTCTCGGCTTAATTATCATGGCGCTAGCGTTGTTGATTATCAATACTGTCATTACCTTATTCGGTTAATCAATCACCGTCACCTCTTGCCGAGAGCAAGATATGTCTTGTATAATTACCTTGATAGATATTTAGATATAAAAAGGAGGTATGTTATGAAAAAATTTCTGTACCAAGTGGCGGGCCGCGCCGTTTTAGTTAGCACATTATTATTGGCTCCCACTCGGGTAATGGCGCAGAGTGTAGAACCGATTACTTTTGCTACCGGTTCTCTTGAGAGTATTATCACACTTCTGGCTAACTGGGCCGCTGGTATAGCTGGGGCTATCGCGGTAGCTTTTCTTATCTATGGTGGATTTGTCTATATCACCGGGGGGGAAAAAGGAGCTGAAAAAGCTAAACCTCTTATCATCAATGCTATTATTGGTTTATTCGTCATCGCTTTAGCTTTCGTGATTGTCAACACAGTGGTGGGTGCTCTCGGCGGAGAGTAAATCTAAAGTTAACTTAAACCTATCAACTCACCCCTCTTATTAAGAGGGGTGAGTTATTTCTAAATCCTTTTCTGGCGCGCCCGAGAGGATTTGAACCCCTGGCCTTTCGGTCCGTAGCCGAACGCTCTATCCCCTGAGCTACGGGCGCATGATATTTTCTGAATTATATTTTGAGAATACGACCCAGTTTATCTACAAAATTATCCTTATTAGTATCCGATTCCGGTAACATCTTACTGAGAGCTATCCGCAACCTGTCTTGATAATCTGCCGGTATAGTCAGGGAGATAGGCGGAAGCATGCGAGAGGTTGATAGCAAGTTTAAGTATAGCTTACCCTCGGCTTGATGAAACCAAAACAACTTTAATTGATCATAAGTAAATTTGCGCTCATTAATGGTTAGCCCGGCTGCATCTATCCGACATTTTAGCAGCTTGGGTTTCGCTCGATCTACTATAAAAATGGCTACCAACAAAATAATTACTGTCACTCCGAACAACCATTGTTTGGCATAAATGGCATAAGCTAAGATAAATACCGCTAAAACAATAGCTATTACATACCAGCGCCAGTCTTTTTTATACGGCACAAATTCTGTTGATTCCCATTCGATGGGCATAAAACTACCTAGTATTTGTTCATTCATAAATTTAAGTTAACCACTGTTTCATTATACTGGCGGAGGCGACAGGGTTCGAACCTGTGAGAGGCTCTCGCCTCAACTAGTTTTCAAGACTAGCGCCATAAACCACTCGGCCACACCTCCCTACTACAGATTAATCAAAGAATATCTAATTATTTGTTTTAGTGACGATTTACCTTTATCTGTCTTAAAGTATCTTTCACGTCTTATGGCATCTCTCTTATCTTTGAAAGCTTCATAAAATATAAGTTTAAACGGTCGGCGATCTTTTGTTGATCTCACTAAACCCTTTTGGTGTTCCTGAAACCGTTTCTGCAAATCAGTAGAATAACCAATATACAATTTATTATCTTTCTGGCTTTTTAATACGTATGTGTAATACATAAAATTACAGGCGTCCATAAACCACTCGGGTTTATGGCTCGCCATGCACCCTAGCGGTGCATGGCGGTGAGGGAGGGATTCGAACCCTCGCGGGGGATTTCTCCCCCCTACCGGTTTAGCAAACCAGCCCCTTCAGCCTCTTGGGTACCTCACCGTGTCGGAACGGCCTCCGCTCCGGCAGTTTGCCAATTAGGATTGGCAAACTTTACCGCTTCGTTGTTCCTCCTTTCCAAATTACAAACAGCACTCCGTGCTTCGGTTTGTAATTTAGGGAAATCAGCAAAGCTGATTTCATAACCTATCCACCTATATTAAGGTAAGTATCTGACTATTTAAGAATACCATCAATATACCTCTCCTGAAAAAGGGGTTGTACCAACCCTTCTTGGAGTCCAGAGCCGCCATTGAAGGAGGGATGTATTTTTTGTCTGCAACCCGGGCATTGGAGTTTGAGCGTTACGGTTCAATAAAATTGGCGCTGTGAAGCCGGTTATACCGGCGAGAACGGAAAGCCATATTTTATTAGAACCGCAGCAAAAACGACTGTCCGGAGACTTTGGTTACTTTCCTTGGGAAAGTAACAGAAAAAAGTCCTCAAAAGCCCACTTGGATAAAATCTTGGTAAGTGGCTTTTTTAGCTAATTCTTTCTCTGGGTCAATCACCCCAATTTCCCCGACTAAGGCATCCCACAATTCTAGCAACTCTCCGGCGATGGGTGTTTGATAGATCTCTCCCCCATTATCAGCAGTAAAAATAAATTCTGCTGGCGTAGTCACTCCCAGATCGGCGATATTGTAAATAAAATTAACTCCCATCTTGCTGAACACGCCATTATCAAGAGGAGCACGGCTAAAATGATCGTCGTAATCATTATGAATACCATCTCTCATGGTGTCATCAAAACCCACCCCCCCTACTCCCACAGAAGTAATGCCAGAAGGAAAGATATCCAACCGATCCAGCCCATTATCCAGATCGTCCTCGGGCGAATAGGTAATAATTTGCTTAACTACCATATCCTTATCAAAAAGCCGAGACTCTCCTCGTAAAGCTATTTTAGTCGGCATATCTAACAGCTCTTTGATGACTAAACGAATTTTATTCCGAGCCTCATAAGCTTTTAACATTTCTAAATTTCCTCCGGCAGCGATAGATTTATTCCAACCCACCATATTGGCAACCTGAGTAGCTTTATACGCTTGGCCAATACCAAGTCGTAAATTATTCAGAGCCTCAGGCGTGCCTAAGGCTTCGACCAGGGCTGTTATTTGGCTATTGCTTAAAGTGCTGGGATCCAGGCCAATTTCATTTTGGAGATTCGAAAAAACATTATTGGCTTGGGATAGATAATCTTGAGTACGGTCATCTAGTTTAGTTATAGCGGCAGCCCGATCTAATAAATTTTTAACTCGGTTGATAAATTGAAAATACTGCACAAAGAACAGCTTATTGAGAGGGGCATTCTGCAAGGCTGCCACAATTTGATCATGATTTTTATCAGTCAAGAAAACCCGGTAGTCAGCCATGGTGGTGTCCAACCAACCCGCCACATAACCCAATTCTTCCCAAAGCGGCCGGACCTCAGCTTCGGCCAGAGTTCTTTGCCAACTAATTTCGATAGGTTGTCCCGACATCTCTGGAATTTGACTGCGATCTACTGCCACAATCGCCAGGGCTTGTCCTTCAGAAAAAGCGGTGAAGGCTCCCAGTTCCTCTGTACTCTCTTCTCCGTCGCTACTATAGGCAGCTAAACTTTTAACTAATTTGTAGCGCGATTGGCGCGGAGAGTTAGTTTTAATCAAACCGATCTTTAAATAATCATGGAGATCAGACAAGTACGAGATGGTACGCAATAGTCGGTAATCCAAGGTGTGCGTACACGGCCCGCTGGTACCGCAGTTCCATTGGTTTAAATCTCCTATACCTGAACTATAAATCACCAAACTGCCGTTGGTCACTTTTTCTTGGAGACTATGGATAAACTCATTATTAACTGCCATCATATTACCTTCACTGTCTCGTGTGACTTCGCTGGCCGGAGCTACTAGTTCAGTTTTAACCGAACCACCCGCCTCGCTCATATTGCCATTGCGTCCACAGGTGAATATGCCGATGATAATGACAAATATCAGTATGATGATCAAAATTACCCAGCCGACCGGATTAGATACCAAAAATACCACTGCCTCCGTGATAGCATGAATAGCCACCTGGGCAGCCTGTACGGCTGCTTGGTAAACCGCTTGCGCCGCTTGGGCCGCAGCTTGTGCCATTCTAATACTCACCTCAATGGCTTTTTGGGCAACTTGCACTGTTCTTTGAGCAACTTGCACTGTTCTTTGGGCAACTTGCACTGTTCTTTGGGCAATTTGCACTGCTCTTTTGGCCGCCTCTGCTGCTTCGCGAATTTTTTGCGGCGTTTCGATAATTCTTTTGGCTGTTTCCGCAGCTTCCTTCACTTTGTTAGCAGTCTGCCCCGCTAACCGCTGGGTTTTTTGCAGAGGGCTTTCGGCCGGTTGATTTTGTTGATCAGATGAATTATTTTGTGAAGAACCACCCATCCGGCCAGCTGCACCGCGCGCCAACTGCCCAGCACCACGCAAACCTTGTTTGCCCAAATTAGCCGCTTTCCCTTTCCAACCTCCCGCTCCCCCCACTTTCGGAGTACTAGCTGGACGTTTTCCGGCAGTAGCTAATTTATTAGGCTGAGTTGACCGATCTGCTGGTTTTTCTTGTTGTCGAGTTTGATGTTTTTTCTCTTTAGTAGGCGAGGTGCGTCTTGGTTCCCGCGACGATTGCCTCGCAGGTTCTTCGGCGGTTGGTTCCGTTTCAGCCTCTTCTGATACAGGTTGGTCCTCTTCTGGGTTCAGATTTTCCTCTAACGGTTCTTGGTCGAGATCTTCATTGGTATCCTGATCAACCATTGCTTAAACAATTAAATCTAAACTAAGCACCTTGTTATCGCTACTAATAATAAATAATTTATTGATAACGGCACTGAACAGCAGTTTATTAATTTGCATTTGGCCGACTGCGCTCAAAAATTGGATCGGGCGTTCTTTACCATCTAGATACCAGCGCCAGAGCGAACCGTCAGGCAACCCAACGATCAACTGATCTTCTGAGCGCCAAGTAAAAGTGCTGATCGGACGATCAAAGACTTTCTCGACCTTCTGTTCGGCAATATTCCAGATCGATAATTGTTGCATTCCTCCAACATTCGCCCAGTAGGCAATCCGATTCCCTTCCGGCGAGTTGCTCCAAAATGTTTGCTTGACCCGATCGGGCATAATTTCCATAAACTCCTTTTCCACGAGATCAAAAATTTTATCAGTTCCCACCGTATCATCTGCCCACAGGACATAGCGATCATTATTCAGCCAAGTTAATGTAGGGTCATTAAAATTAAGCCCGCTCTGCAAGCGTTCCCATTCCGTGCCATCCGCCTGCGCCAACACCACGGACTTCTCACCATTGGCGGTTTCGTAAAAATAAATTATGTTGTCACCTTCCGGCGAGAAGCTTAGATCCCGCACATTCCCATTTAATAGAATCGGCTGCCAACCGATAGCGTTGATTTGCGTACTTTTAAATGACCAGGCACTAATCCCATTATCTTGCAGAGCACCTTGGGCGGGGCGTTCCCCGAGCGGAATAAATCTTCCCCGCACATTAGAGTTATCAATCGCGTTTGGCAAGCGCAGTTGGCCAATGAGCCGAACTAAGGCATTGCTCTCCACGGTTGACCAGACCACTTTTTTTAAATTAATGAAATTACCTTTAAATAAAGGGGCTCGGGTTAAAGTCGCTATCTCTAATACTTCAAAACCTCCGGCCGCATTAACAAATGCGAGCGCCCGCCCATTATTGGTGATACTCGGCCAGCTGACCGGTTCGTCGATTAGTTTTTCAATAGTTGGCACCGCATGCAGCACAACGGTCAAAGTGATAATTTCTTTACTAGTCAGATCAATGTCTTGTTCAAAATCAACGTAACCATCTTTAGCTACTAACAAATTATGCGAGCCGGCTTTCAATTTGATGGTTAAAGAGTTAACCGAATCTTTCTGAAACTTGTTATCAATAGTCACCCGCACATTCCCGGGATCAAAAGTTAAGGCTAAAGTTCCGCGCTGAAAATCTAGCAGCGGCAAGACGACATAGGCCGTGCCCGCCAAAAGCGCCAGCACTACCGCTCCGATTACCCAATTCAACCATCGCCTCCCCCGCCGAGGCCGCATTGGTTTAGTTGTTGGTACATTCAGAGAATTATCGATCGGTAAAGCAGGGGCAGCCTTGGAAAGCAGCTGATTTCCTACATCTTTACGCGGGACAAACTGCGGCGCTGGAGAGTTTACCGGCACCTGCAAATCATCCGGCAATCCCCCCGCAGGGCTTTGGTTGGTATTAACGGAACTATTTTGGTTTTGTTCTTCTGCCATCTATATTATTGAAGGTCTTTAGTTAAATTATATCATATATTGGTTGATTTGTAAATACTGTTAGGTGATATTACCCCCTCTGCGGTCATTCTGGACATCTGGGGTTGACCAAATAGAAGAATTGTGATATAATGAAACAATAAGAATATAAAAGAACCTGGGCGATGAAACTAAAACAAAAACTATTTCTCCTTCTCCTATTAACTCTGGTCGGCTGGCAAGTCTGGAGTTTAGCCCAACCGGCTCAAGCGGGGTTGACTTCTTCGATGGTAGAAATGATCCAAACCCTGGCTGAAGCTATTTATACCGGTTTGATGCCTTTCATTCTTCAACTACTCAAGCCTCTTTTAGAGAATCCAGTTTATTTTCTAGACTTTAGCCAAGTTAATTTTCCGGGCGGATTGCCTGACTTTGGATCCACCTCAGTTCTGATTACACGAATTTGGAACCTCTGCATGTTGGCGGCTAACTCTATTTTCATTATCGCTCTAGTTTATTCGATTATTAATATCATTATCGGCACCAATGCCAATGTCTACAACATCAAGGTGGTGCTAACCAAATTAATCCCCGCCGTATTGCTGGCTAATTTAAGTTTAGCCATCATTCGGGCTTTTGTCAGTATAGGCAATTTATTCACTCAAGGATTTGCAGCTTTGTTTGACATATCTACAGATGCTGCCGTGCTCTTTATTAGCGATCTGGGCACCTTAGGCAACGGCACCGGATTTTGGAGCGGCGTGGGTAATTTTTTTGGCAACCTTGGCGAAGGAGTAATTTCGGTATTCTCTAACGATAACGCCAGCACTGGACCGGCAGTGGCTAGTTTTATTTTATTGATCATCATTTTCTGGGTCTTCTTAAAAATAACTTTAATTTTACTAGAAAGAACCTTTTGGTTATTTATTCTAACCGTATCGGCCCCTTTGGCTTTTGCCGCTGATTTACTCCCCTTATCATTTACTCAAAAATTATCCAGCAAATGGGCAGAAAATGTTTTGAAATGGATTATTATCTTCCCGCTAATACAAACTGCTATCTTTGCTGCCATACATATTTGGACAACCTCTGAACCTGCTCTGGATGCGACTACGATCAACAACCTGATCAAAAACAGCGCCTTGATCCACGATATGCCCGCAGGACAACTGGGCCCGCTATTTATCGGCATCACTATTTTATATTTTGCCGGTAAGATTCCGGAATATATCAAGCCGGGCGGAGCGACGCCTTTGAGCGGATTTGTGGGCAGCTCCCCTATGCAAGGCTACAAAGCTGTTTCTAAACCAATCACGGAAACTCTGACTGGCAAAAATGCGCTAGGTAAGTCTACAGCTGCTCAGTTCGGTATGGGCTATAAACTGGCCTTGGGAACTAAAACTGGGAGAGCCTTAGAAGCTAAGCGCCAAACCTTAAGCGCCGGCGGTCATACTATAGGTAGCGTGCCTTGGTTAATTGCTAAAACTCTTAACCCCAAAGGTGAAATTGCCCGGACTACCGCCGAAAGAAATATCGACATGGGTAAGGCGAGATTAAATACTACCAGCGACCAGCTCTCTAAATTAAAACAGAATTTTAGCAAAATAACTAGCGGTATGAATTGGGATGATCTTTCTTCAAAAGAGAAAGACGATTTCAAAAAAGACAAAAATATCAGCATCCGTAACCATGCCAACTCTATCGACAAGAAACAGGATCAATTAGACTGGTTGGCTAACACCTCGGTTAAAGAGGCCCCGATCGAAGAAATGAAACCGGTGGCAAACATGTTGGGTAAGATCCTTAAACCGGGTGCGACAGCGGCGGATGTCATCCAAAATGCCAAAAATATGAACCGGGTAAAGCGAGGTCGCAACCCGGAAGAGGCAGCGGAAGCCAGTGCTGGTCTAGCCAGGCCGGATGTACAAGCAGTTCTCCGCAGTAAAAACTTTGATCCTGATAAACTCTCTCCAACTATATCTAAGAAGTATCCAAAAAGTAGTTTAGGGAAAGTTATTCCAGAAATTTTAAAGAATCAAGAAGCAGGGAAATTAACTGAGGCATCGGCCTTGGATAAGCTTAGCTTAACTGCTGCCATTAAGATTGAACGTTTCATTGATTCGGAAAAACTAGAAATTGAGCCAATCAAATTCTTACTAGATTCTGGTGATACCGCTGCAGCCGAAACAATGATGACAGCAGCTGGACTTAAGACCGACGAACAACAGGCTCTGAAAAAAGCGCTCTCTAGTGCCAGCGCAGGCGGAGAGGGCATGACGGCTAATGATATCCAAGTTCGCCTCAATGCCCTTAGTCATATTAAATCTCCGGCTGGCGGAGATAAAGCTTCCCCTGAGGAGATCAGAACCGGATTGAACGAACTCGTCGCTAAATTAAAAACCAGAACCACCGGCACAGCCGCCGCGTCAGCTCCTACTGGAACAACTGCCTCGCCTACTCCTGAAGCAACTCAGGTAGCAGGAGGGATAGCCAGCGAAGAACCGATGGAAGAAGAAGTCTATGAATCTTTCGCACCGGAAGAAACACCTTCCACACCTGCTCAACCTAAACCATCTAAAACCCGGCCGGTGATCAATGCAGCCAAGCGCACCATGGAAGATATTTTCCGCACCCATGAAAAGACGCCGGAAGAAATGAAAAAACAACTTCGTCGAGAAGGCATCAATCCAGACCAAGAAAATAATCCACCTAAACCTTAAATCCCATGGCGACAAAAATTCCTCAAAATGTAGACATCGAAGACAAGCTGGTGGGTCCCCTGACCTTAAAACAATTTTTATATGTTTTGGGGGGAGCGGCAGCTGTGTTTGTCACCTACCAGTACTATAATTTAGGCTATCTCTTCTTTCACGAATTTATAATTATTTCTCTGGTGGCAGTGGTTCTAGCTATAGCTTTAGCCTTTGTTAAAATCAACGGTCGGCCTTTTATTGTTTTCGTTAATAGCTGGCTGGGATATCTCGCTTCCCCCAAACAACGCCTCTGGAAAAAAGATAATACTATTCGGGAAGAGAAGATCAAAGTGGCTGCTGTTGATTCTAGTGCGGCAGCCGCTGAAGAAGAAGCTATATCCAAAAGTGAATTGGAAAGATTAGCTAATATTCTCGATACCGGTGGTAAAATGAATGCGGAACAAACTGCAACTACTCATGAAGTCAGTACGATCCAACCCGCGACAGTTTCCACCCCTGAAGCGACAGAAAATGAATTGGGCGTAGAAGATATTCTAGAGAAAACTGATCTCTAAAAAAATGAAGACTAAAAACATTAGCCACAGTACGCAGAAGTACTTGCCTTTCAAAGAAATTAAGGAAGGCGCTATCGTCATGCCCAATGGATCCCTGCGGGCTGTTTTAATGGTCAATGCCATTAACTTTAACCTTAAATCTAGTGATGAACAGACTGCGCTGGTGGAGTCCTACAGGGGCTTTTTGAATTCTTTGGATTTTCCTATGCAGATCGTCATCCAATCCCGCATTCTTGATTTAGATAGCTACTTGAAAAATCTGGAAACCATGGGACAAAAACAAGACAATGAATTGCTGCAATTCCAAACCATGGAATACATCCAATTTGTCCAGCAGTTGATCGGTTTGACCAACATTATGAGTAAAACATTTTATATTGTTATCTCTCAAGACAGCGGTGCGGAACTGGGTCAGGGATTTTTCTATCGCCTCTTTCACAAGCAAGCCATTACTCCCGCCAGTAAATTCAAGGAATCCAAGAGCGAATTGCTGACTAAAGCTAATATGGTGGCTAATGGCCTCTCTCCGCTGGGAATCAATTCCGTCTTATTGAATACTAAAGAACTGATCGATCTTTTTTACGCTACTTATAACCCAGATATTGCCCGCCGGCAAAAACTGTTTAATATCAGTCATGTGGATGCGGATGTCATCACTGCTTTAAGTCAGGAGAAAAAATAATATGTGGGGGAAAAACAAAGTTAAAATCTTGGATTCAGAAAAAGTCGCGGAAGAACTATTTGAGCGCGGCTTGGCTTCTATTAAAGACTTGATTGCCCCTGCCGCTTTACTCATCAAGCCGAATTATCTCACCTTGAATAGTTTTTATGTCAAAACTTTATTTGTCTTGACCTACCCTCAATATATAGAAACTAACTGGATGTCTTCGATTATTAATTTCGATATGAGTTTTGACATCTCCATGCATGTTTACCCGGTAGATAATGCGGAGATCGCCGGAATGTTAAAACGCAAGGTCGCCGAAATGGAATCGAGTTTGCGCTTAAATGAAGAAAAAGGCGCTGTGCGCGATCCCGAATTGGAAATCGCCTACCAAGATGCGGAGGAATTGCGCGATAATCTCCAACGCGGATTGGAAAAATTCTTCCATTGCGCTCTTTACTTCACTCTTTACGCTAAAAGCCAAGAGGAACTAGATATAGCGGCTGGCCGCATCGAAACTGCCCTCAGCGGACAGCTTATTTATACCAAACCGGCGATTATGCAGGTCAGTGAGGGATTTATTTCTTCTTTACCTATCAAGCAGGATGAATTAAAAGTCCTCCGCAATATGACCAGTTCATCTTTAGCTGCCAGTTTTCCTTTCGTGTCTGCCAACTTAACCACCAACGAAGGGATCCTTTACGGAGTTAACCAACACAACAACAGCTTGATTCTATTTGATCGGTTTAAACTAGAGAATCCTAACACGGTCGTCTTTGCTAAATCAGGCGGAGGGAAAAGCTACGCGATCAAATTAGAGATCCTCCGTAGTTTGATGACTGGCATTGATGTATTTGTGATCGATCCGGAAGACGAATATAAATCTTTGGCTAAATCAGTGGGCGGGAGCTATTTATCTTTGAGTTTAAACTCGGAACGCCGGATTAACCCCTTTGACTTGCCAGATTTAGGCCCGAATGCCGACGGCGAACAAAACTTGCGGACGGCTATTATCACTATATTAGGATTGATGAACTTAATGCTAGGCGAACTCACCCCCGAAGAGGATGCCATCATGGATCGGGCCATCCGCGAGTCCTACGCTCTGCGCGATATCACCACCGACGTCAAAACTCAAAAAAATCCTCCTCCCACCATGACCGATCTCTATAATATCCTGAAGAATATGGAGGGAACCACTAGTTTGGCCCAAAGACTGGATAAATATGTGACTGGTACATTTGCCGGCCTGCTTAACCAACCCACTAACTTTGATCTAACTAAAGGCTTGGTGGTATTTAATATCCGCGACTTGGAAGACAGCCTGCGCCCCATCGCTATGTATATGGTCCTGAATTATATTTGGAACCGCATTCGATTTGAAAAACGGAAGCGATTGCTAGTCATTGATGAGGCCTGGGTAATGATGCAGTATGAAGATTCGGCCAAGTTTGTTTACAGTATTGCCAAACGTTCTCGGAAATATTCTTTGGGGCTAACCACCATCACTCAGGATGTTGAGGATTTCTTAAACACTACTTATGGCAAAGCTATCGTGACCAACTCGTCTTTGCAGCTACTGTTGCGCCAATCCCCCGCTTCCATCGAGATTGTATCCGAAACTTTTAATCTCACGGAAGGAGAAAAATATATTCTATTGGGCGCTCCCGTGGGTGAAGGTTTAATCTTTGCCGGCAATAACCACGCGGCTATCAATATTGTGCGTTCAGAACTCGAAGATAATATTATTAAATCTAATCCAGAGGAACTAAACTTGCTCTTGGATGTTTATAAATCGCAAATCACGCCGCAATGAAATCCCCTCTTGTTATTATTGTTGTTTTAGTAGTAGGAATGGCTGCGGTAGCGTCCATTGCCCATAATTACACCAGAGAAACCACCTCCTCGGAATTTAAATACAGCAAATCCGCCCAAGAAATTGATGCTACTTATTACCAGCCTCTGGCTTTGGTGACCCCGGATGCCAACTACCACCTAAACGCTTTTAGCGATACTCCGGAAAATGCCTGTAGAGACGCTAACGCCGATCCTGATCTGGATAGATTAATTAATAGTCTGGAGGAAGCCCTGGGTACCCAGTGCGACAATCCGGACACCGATGGCGACGGTATTATTGACTCAGTTGATTCCGTCCCAGTTGATCCGACTCTCGGTCAATCCATAGAAATTTGGGGAGGCTGGGGGCCTGCTGCTGCCCCGGTTTATCGTTTAGTGATCGATAATTTCCTTAAAAATGTGCTCAACCAAACCTTAGGAGAAACTGACTGGACGCATCATACTACAGCCCGTATCGGCGACCAGGTTAGATTCCATATCTATGCTAGCCTGACCAGCAACCACCCCACCGACGCCCTACCCTGCGTTATCACCGATCAACTCGGCAAAAGCCTGCGGTATGTGCCTGATAGCGAGGGAACTAGAAATTATTATTACGTGAATGGTATCCATAACCCTCTGCCTGATTCTGCTTGGTTAACGAATGGATTGAATCTAAATATCTACCCCCCGACTCCGAGTTATCCCTCTACGATTGTAGAAATTTATTTCGAAGCTGTTGTCTGGCAAGACCCAACTAATGCCCTCAGTCTCACCACCAACTACGCCAAGATCAAAACCGAAACCCAAATGCAAACTGATTTTTCTTTTATTACTATCAAACCAGTTACTAGTTAAAATTATGGCAATTAATCCATCACCAAATCCAAGCGATAAACCATCCGGCGACACTCCCTTAATCCGCAAGTTAATTAAAAACATTAACCGGAAAGAAGAGGAACGCGCTACCCAAATGCTAGCTAAAAAATTTGGCGTGCCTTATTACAATTTGGTTCGCTATCAGCCTGATCCTGGCGCAGTGCATATTATTCCCAAATCTTTAGTAGAAACTGGCCACGTGTTTGCTTTTAAAAAGGACGGTCAGGATGTGCATCTGGCCGTGAGCAACTTAGCTGATCCTGCCACTATACAAGCCTTGGAAACCTTAAAAAAACAAAGCGAATATAATTTTATCCCGGTAATGGTTTCGAAAACTAGCTTGGAATATCTCATATCGGTTTACGACGAGTTCGTACCCAAAACCATCGATCAAGCCGGGATCAAGATCACTGCCGCTGAACAAACCGCTAACGCTCAACTCCTTAAAGAATTAAACATTCCGACTGCTTCGCTCCAAACAGCTGCCAGCACCACGCAAACCCTAGACACCATTTTAGGAGCGGCTACGCTTTACGATGCTTCTGATATCCATATTGAACCAACTAAAACTGCTGTGCACCTGCGCTTTCGCATTGATAGTGTCCTGCAAGATATGGCCGATCTAAATATTAACTTGTTAAACAGCGTCATCAACCGAATCAAGTTGTTAGCTGACCTTAAATTAAATATCCGGGAATCGGCTCAGGACGGACGCTTCAGCTTCGAGGCCGGCGAGACTAGTTATGATGTTCGTGTTTCTATTTTGCCGACCGCTTACGGTGAATCGGCTGTTTTACGGTTACTGCCTCAGAAAGGTAAATTTATTACTCTGGATAAACTTGGCTTGGTTGGCCCTAACGCTGAAATTATCGAACGAGTTATTCAGCAACCCAATGGGCTGATTCTGAACACAGGCCCGACTGGTTCAGGTAAAACCACCACCTTATATGCTATTTTGGATAAAATTAACGCTCCCGGCAAAAAGATTATTACCATTGAAGACCCGATCGAATATAAATTAGCTGGGATCACTCAAAGCCAAGTCAATCCGGATGAAGATTACACTTTTGCCAATGGCCTCCGCGCTATCCTGCGTCAAGATCCGGACGTCATTCTAGTGGGAGAAATTCGCGATGCCGATACCGCCAATATCGCGATCAATGCTTCTCTCACTGGCCATTTGGTTCTATCTACCCTCCACACTAACGATGCGGCCGGAGCTATCCCTAGACTAGCTGATCTCGGTTTAAAACCGGGTTATTTCATTGAAGCTATTTTGGCTATCATCGCCCAGAGATTAGTTCGGCGCCTCTGTAGTAAATGTGCCGAAGAATATTCCCCTTCTTCCGAAGAACTCCAAGAATTACAGCAAGAAATGAACAGCCTCCCTGCTGGTATCGACAAACCAACTATTCCCACAACTCTGAAACGTTCTAATCCTGACAAAGCCAAGACCTGCGACCAGTGCCATGGTTTAGGTTACAAAGGTATTTTAGGAATTTTTGAAATACTGCAAACTAACGAGGCTTTGGTTAAAGCTGTTCTCGCCGGCGCCACTGTCGGAGAAATTAAAAAACTGGCTATGGCTAACGGCATGATTACCCTGAAACAGGATGGCATCATAAAGGTTCTGCAAGGTATTACCAGCCTGGAAGAAGTCAATCGAATTACCGGCCAAGACACAATTTAATTTTCTCTTACCGCTGACAACTGACTAGTTTTGTGGTATAATCTTAATCAGGGTAGGAGGTGAAGTGGCGCTTAGCCATTAACCTCTTATTTGATGCCTAGAATCCAAAACTTGATTGCCGCTTTCTTAGTCCTCGGACTTATTTACGCCGAGTTATTGCCAACTTTAAAAACAGCCAATTCCGCCGCCTATTCTGAAAATGCCTTAGAACCCACACAAAGCGAATTGTTATTATCTTTTTTTGATCCGGCTAACAAAAAAGAAGCTATTATTACTGCCCCGGCAGACGAAATAGTTTTTATTTCTGATATTTCAACTATCCCAGACAAACTAATTAGTTTTAGTAAGGATGCTCGTTCGGCGGTTTACACAGTAGCCACTACTCCTTTACCAACCACACCCGATAATACTAACCCCAGCGCCGTAATTGTTAGCCCTACTATCCCGACCATCGATCAACCATTTATCGGTGATGTCATTCCCAAATCGGGCACCCCCCTGTCGGAGGCTTACGCCACCGGCGGCCGGGCTTGGTATGAACTAAATGATAATGTGGTGGTAATATTTGCCGACAGTGAAACTTTTCGTAGTTACAAAAAATCTACCGGCGAAGAAACCGATTGGCTGCAAACTAGTTTGAGCTATGCTCCCTTGGATTCGCCAGATGCTTTAACCAATTACATCAATAATTATCACGGCGAGATTGTGGCCGAGACTAAGACTTGGGTATTGATGTCGTTTCCTTCGGGAGGATATTTAAAAATTGCTAAGCCGGTTTCAGTCAAGCGGCCATTTCTCTCCCAGCAATAGCCCGGAGTACAGATTTTGCCAAACTGCTTCCGTCACAAATGGCACGAACGGGTGCAACATCACGAGGCAGTTTTTTAGAATATAATGCAAGGTGGCTTCCGCCGATTGGTCAGTTTTGAGCCGAGCTTTAGCCGATTCAATGTATTTATCGCAAAACTGATGCCAAAAATATTCATACAGTAATTCCCCCGCTTGGGCAAAGCGGTATTTATCCATATGCCCAGTGGCTTCCTTGGTCACAGCCTTAAATTCTTGAATGGTTTTAACATCTTCTGGGTTTAGTTTAATCTGATTCAAATCAACTTCTGCACCGGCGCTCATCTGAATAAACCGGGCTGCATTCCAGATTTTGTTAGCAAAATTACGGTAACCCCGAATTTTTTCTTCTGACACCATACTGTCGTTGCCGGGTGCCATGCCGGCAAGTAACCCCAGCCGCAACGCATCCGCCCCATATTTTTCCACCATCTCTAGAGGATCCACTACATTCCCCTTGGAGCGAGAGATTTTAACTCCGTGCTTATCTCGCACTAGGCCGTTAAAATAAACATATTCAAACGGTATTTTCCCGGTGCAATAAATTCCCATCATAATCATGCGCGCCACCCAAAAGAAGATAATGTCGTAAGCGGTTTCCATCATGGTGGTGGGATAAAAATACTTAAAATCGGCAGTTTCTTTCGGCCAACCTAAAGTAGTGCAGGGCCACAGGCCAGAAGAAAACCAAGTATCCAGCGTATCTTCATCTTGCTGAGTAGCTCCGCCGCAGTCGGGGCAGTTATCGACAGGATCCACGCTTACCACAAAGTGTTCAGGATTATTTTGGCAATAATAAACCGGGATGCGATGCCCCCACCAGAGTTGCCGGCTGATATTCCAATCGTGGATATTTTCCATCCAATTCATATAAACCTTCTGGAAATGTTCCGGAATAAATTTAATTTCTCCAGTTTCCACAGCTTTGATGGCGGGATCGGCCAGAGGTTTAATTTTGACAAACCATTGCTTAGAGAGCAAAGGCTCGAGTGCGGATTTACACCGCTCGCAAATACTGACAGCGTGTTTGTATGGCTCAATCTTTTCAATCAATCCTTGAGTTTGCAATTCTTCTACAATCGCAGTGGCAGCAGCTTTAGTTTTAAGGCCTTTAAACTTACCCGCAGCCACTGTCATTTTTAGGTCAGGTCCGATCACGGAAATAATCGGTAAATTATGCCGCTGGCCGATTTCAAAATCGTTTAAATCATGGGCGGGAGTGATTTTAACGGCGCCAGTACCAAATTCCATTGCCACATATTCATCTGCAATGATCGGGATCTCCCGATCCATGAGAGGTAGAATAACCGTTTTGCCTACCAGCTCTTTGAATCTCTTATCCTCTGGGTTTACCGCCACAGCGGTGTCGCCTAACATGGTTTCCGGCCGAGTTGTCGCCACGGTAATATATTTATCAACCTCACCCTTAATCGGATATTTAATGTAAGTGAGCTGCCCGGCGCTCTCTTTGTGGTCGACTTCCAGATCCGACAAAAAAGTTTCGCATCTCGGACACCAGTTGACCGCCCGTTCCCCCTGATATAACAGGCCGTCATCAAACATCTTTTTAAAAGTGTAGCGCACAGCATAGCTCACATCCTCGTCTAAAGTAAATTTCTTACGCGTCCAATCGCAACTGGCTCCCAACCGCCGCAATTGATTTTCCATCAGCTCGCGGTTGGCATTAATATGCTCGCCTAATTGTTTCACAAACTCTTCCCGCCCTAAATCGTATTTAGTCAGTCCTTTTTCTTCTTTCAAAATCTTTTCAAAGAAAATCTGGCTAGCCAAAGCGGCATGGTCAGCTCCGGGCAGCCACAGCGTGGGCTCTCCCTTGAGGCGATGATAGCGCACCATAATATCCTCGATGGCCACAAACAAAGCATGGCCGATATGAAGTTGGTCATAAGCGTTCGGGGGCGGCATAATAATCGTATAGGGTTTTTTCTGGGGATCGATTTTGGGAGTAAATAAACCTGATTGCTCCCATTTCTGATAGAGTTCGGGCTCAACTTTTTGATGCTCAAAAATTTTAGGAATTTCTTTAGCCATGAAGTGCCAGGAGGCTGTTAGTTTTGACTTTTACATTATACCAGAGGTTGTTTTTCTGCCGACGTAAAAAATACGCTGCCAGAGCCACCATTGCCGCATTATCCATACAGTACTTCATCTCCGGCACAAAATAATTTATTTGATTAGTCAAAGCAACTCGACTTAACCTTTCCCGCAAAGTCTGATTGGCTGCCACCCCTCCGGCCAGAATTAGCGTAGTTGGGTGATATTTTTTAATCGCCCGATCAACTTTAATTGCTAGCACCCCTACTACAGCTGCTTGAAATTCATGCGCTAACTCTGTCCGATTATATTTGCCTACTAGTTTTAACAGAGCCGTCTTGAGTCCCGAGAAACTCATTTCTAAACCATCATCTAACATTGGTCGGGGCAATGTTATTTTCTCTGTTCCCTTTTTTAATTCATGCCCTGAACTTTGTCGAAGAGTTTCATTTTTACTTTTTAATTTAGCTGCCTCGGCGGCTATGGCCGGCCCGCCCGGGTACCCCAATCCCATAATTTTAGCAGCTTTGTCGAAAGCTTCCCCCGCGGCGTCATCCCGCGTCCCTCCGATGCTCTGAAATTTATTAAAATCTTTCATTAAAACTAGTTCCGTATGTCCTCCGCTCACAATCAGCGCTAATATCGGCCATTTCTCAGGAATACTATTAGTTATCCAATTACTATATATATGTCCAATCAAATGATCCACTTCAATCAACGGTTTTTGCCAAAGATAGGAGAGAGTTTTGGCAGTGTTAATGCCTATGAGTAAAGAACCCAGTAATCCCGGACCAGAGGTGACGGCCAGCGCATCAATTTGATCGCGCTTAACTTTAGCTTTAATCAATAATTGATCGATTAACTCTAAGATTACTTCCAGATGCTTTCGGGAGGCCACTTCGGGGACCACTCCGCCAAATTTACTATGCAATTTCACCTGGGAGGCCACCAAAGACCCTAATAATTTTTTGCCGTCTTGCACTAACGCCACCCCGGTGTCGTCACAACTAGTTTCAATCCCAAGAATTAACATATTTAAAATATACCACACCCAGAGAGCAAAAATGTGGACAGAAGAACTATGATTTCAACGGCTCAACCCCATTGAGCCGTTGGTTTTTGTCCCTTAAACCGGCCATTGAAGAAGGGATGTATTTTTTGTCTGCAACCCGGGCATTGGAGTTTGAGCGTTACGGTTCAATAAAATTGGCGCTGTGAAGCCGGTTATACCGGCGAGAACGGAAAGCCATATTTTATTAGAACCGCAGCAAAAACGACTGCCCGGAGCTTTGGCGTTACCTTTCTGGAAAGGTAACATAAAAATGATTTCTAGAGATCCTGAAACAAGTTCAGGATGACGGGAAGAAAAGGCCTAGATTCCGGATCAAGTCCGGAATGACAAAAAGTAGGTTGGAATGACCAAAACAGATAAGAAAATCCATCGCGTATAATAAGGATATGGAATTACACGTTAATCAGGGCTTGGAGCCCAAAAGCTGGGATTACTTTGTCTTGCAACACCCCGAAGCTAACCTCTTGCAAAGCTGGCAATGGGGTGAATTTCAGAAATCTCTCGGAAATAAGATCTGGCGGTTAGGGGTGGCCGATCAAGGGCAAACTATTGCGCAGTTGTTGATCATTAAACTACCCTTGCGTTTTGGCCGGCATATTTTTTATTCGCCGCGGGCACTTCTGCTAAATAAAACTCTGCCCGCCCATCAGCAACATCAAGCTATGAAGTTAATCATTGAAAAGATTCACAGCTTGGCTGCATCAGAAAAAATTCTTTTATTTCGCACTGACCCCCCGCTCCCCCCAGACGACACGACCTCATTATCTATTTATAAATCACTCGGATTTGTACTGTCCCCTAAATCAACTCAACCCAAAACCAGTCTTTGGTTAGACATCAGCTCGCGCTCGATCAATCTATTAATGCAAATGAAACCAAAAACTCGCTATAACATCCGCTTGGCAGAAAAGAAAGAAATTACTGTTCGGGAAACTACTCAACCCAAAGACATCGCGATTTTTAATCAGTTAATGCATGAAACGGCTCTCCGAGACCGCTTTACTCCTCATCCTGACAATTATTATCATCAACAATTAGCCATTTTGGGCGCGCAAAACGCTTTGTCTTTGTTTATTGCCTACGACCAGGAGATTCCTCTGGCGGCTGCGCTGGTTTCTTGGTTTGGACCAGTGGCAAGTTACTTGCATGGCGCTTCCAGCAATCAAACCAGAGAGAAACAAGCCCCTTATTTATTGCATTGGGAAATTATCAAAGCCGCTAAAAAAAGGGATTGTACTGTCTATGATTTGGGCGGCATCAATTTGGCTCACAACTCCGCCTGGGCCGGAATCACCCGATTCAAACTAGGTTTTGGCGGCAATCCCACTACTTATCTGGGCAACTTAGAATTGCCTCTCAACAAACCTTGGTTTAAACTATATCAGCTATTGACTTACAAAAAATATGTTTAAAAAAGTGAAGAAATTATTGCGCTCCGTGTTATACAGCATGCCTTGGTTATACGATGCCTACCATCGCACTCAAGGCATTACCGCT
Source organism: Patescibacteria group bacterium (assembly GCA_041659905.1). Lineage (NCBI taxonomy): Bacteria > Patescibacteria group bacterium. Next base: position 106,699 of record JBAZXK010000002.1, read on the forward strand.
GCCTCTGTTTATGGTTTTCCTTCCACTAAAATGCGCGTGATCGGCATTACCGGTACCAACGGCAAAACTACTACGGCCAATATCTTAGCGCATATTTTGGAGGCTAGCGGCGCCCGCGTCGGCATGGCTACTACTGTAAATATCTGGACTGGGAGTAAAAAATGGGTCAATGAAACCAAAATGACCACCTTAAGCCCGTTTGCCCTGCAGGGGTTGCTCCGGCAAATGGCCAACAATAAATGCGACTACGCTATTGTCGAAACTACTTCTCATGCTTTGGCGCAACACCGCACTTGGGGTATTTTCTACGATATGGCAATTTTTACCAATATTACGCATGATCATTTGGATTATCATAAAACTTTCGAAAATTATAAAGCTGCTAAAAGCAAACTTTTCCGTGAACTTGTCAGCAATTTACGCAAACCCGGTATGCCCAAGATTTCCGTTGTTAATTTAAACGATCCGAATGCGGCTTACTTTGATCGGTTTCCGGCTGACCAAAAATATTACTTTGCCGTAGATAAAGTTGATACTCCCCCGGCTCCCGATACCATGCTGTGGGCCAACAACATTCATGAAGGCAGACAACACACCTACTTTACCCTCAATACGCCCAAGGGAAGCATCGATGTCAAATTGCATCTGCCGGGACGGTTTAATGTGTTTAATGCCCTGGCAGCGGCAAGCAGTGCCTTTGCGCTGGACCTTGATATCCAGGTGATTCAGCAAGGCATTGAAAGTGCCTGGCAAGTACCTGGCCGGATGGAATACGTGCCTAATACCCAGGGATTAGATATTGTTATTGATTATGCCCACACCCCTGACGGTTTCCAAAAAGTCTTTGAAACCTTGCGTCCCATTGCCCGCGGCAAAATTATCGCCGTATTTGGCGCAACCGGCGACCGCGACAAAACTAAACGGCCTATTTTAAGCCAAATCGCTTCTCAATTCGCCGATGAAATTGTTTTAACCGAAGAAGACCCCGGCTCCGAAGATGCTTTACAAATCATCAAAGAGCTCTTACCTGGAATTGATAAACATAAATTTACTGAAGGGAAAAATCTGCATATTATTTTGGAACGCAAATCTGCCGTTCAACACGCCCTCACTCACGCCGAGGCTAATGATTTAATTCTATTGCTGGCCATGGGCGCTCAAACTGTAATCGTGCGGGGCGATAAAAAAATCCCCTATCACGAACGTGAGGTAGTTCAACAAATTCTCCAAAGTATGTAATAATAAGCTGTTTATGAGTTAATTCTGAGGAGAATTATGGAATTTGATGAGAATTTGAACCCAGTCACCCCTCCGACCCGGCCGACTCCGTGGGACCAGCCTTTGCCATACACCGCCCCTACCCCGCCTCCAGTTATGCCAAAACCCGTTATTCCTCCGGTGACCCCGCCTCCGGCCTCTATTTTTAATCTCCCGGCAGCAGCTCCCCAACCGGTTCCTCTGCTCCCGCTGATCCCGCCTAAGCCCGTTCATCCTTTCCCGATAGCTATTTTTGCGATGATGTTTGTAATTACCTTGGTAAGTATTGTGTTGGCTTTGGCCGGAAATTGGTTTGGCCTAGGACAACCCCGCTCTATTACCGTCAGCGGTACTGGCACGGCTTACTCGGTCCCGGATGTGGCTAAAATTGATTTCGGCGTCCGCAGCACTGCTCGCAATTTGGCCACTTCCCAAAAAATGAATGCCGATGCGATCGCTAAAATCAAAAACGATCTGGCGCCTTTCGAAATCAATGCCGAAGACATTCAAACCATCAATTACAACATTAATCCTGATTATATTTACTCCCCTTCCCAAAAACCGACCCTGAGCGGTTACAGCACTTACCACTTCTTGCGGTTGACGATGCGTAAATTAGATATGGTGGATCCGATCTTGCAAACTCTAGGTAATTCTGGCGCCACGGATATCAGCCAAATCCAATTTACTATCGAAGATCCGGCAGACGTTAAAAACGAGGCTCGCGAGAAAGCGATTGCCGCCGCCAAAGACATGGCCATTCAATTAGTCACCTTAAACAACACTAAATTGGGCCGAGTTATCTCTATCCAAGAAGACACTTCCGCCGATAGTAATAATCCTCGTCTCATGGATGGTATGGGCGGAGGTGGTGGTCCCGGCGTGGAACAAGGCTCTCTTTCCGTTACCTCTACTGTCACCATCTCTTACTCCTTAAGGTAAGCCCAATTATCGAGAATTGGTTAATAACAACAGCGCGCAATACGTACGCTGTTGTTTATTGACAGGAAAAATGGCTGTGGTAAAGTAAAAATCCCTGCCCCTAGGCAGCATTGCGCATCTCAACAACATACAAGGAGTCGCTCTATGTGCGGCAACGACACACCAGAAAAAGACCTGAAGGAACCCGTGGAAAAAGAAACGGACCAGATCGGCGAAGCTCCCCCTCCCCCTGGCGGACCACCTCCCGGCGACGGCGAAACAGGCGCTGAAAAAATTGAAGAACCACCCCAGGAAGACACACCTGGCCAGACCAGCGACGGCGAAAAAGTCGAAGGCGGCGACACTCCTGTCACCCAGATCGAAGGTGACGGCGATCCACCAACCGAAAAGAAAGACTGCTGTGGCGGTTGCGGTAGCGGATAAGTCAACATCCGGCAAAGTGATCGATTTGCACATTTGTACCTATGCAGTAAGCTTTGAAGCACTAACGCGTTCCGTCAGGAACGCGTGCTTTTTATTAGTATAATTAAAATATGAGCTATTGCACATTTTACAGAAGGAGGTCTAATAATGACCTTGCACAAAGATTACGGGGCTGATCCTACTGAAGATGATCCTCTTATTTTCGGCAAAAGAATATGTGACCCCAAGGATTCGCCGAGAAACTTTGGCCCCGGCAAGAAACCTAAAGACCCTGCCGATAAGAAAAAGAAAAAAGTTTCTTCTTCCCCATTATTCAATGGAACCAAGGAAGACGGCGATTAGCCACAATATACAGCCTCCTCTAAAAGCATTAGTACCTCTGTAATAGCAGAGCCGCCCGGCTCTGTTTATTTATTACAAAAAAGAGCGAATCCGATAGAATAGAACAGATGGAGATGCAGTTATGTTACGGTATCACAGTACGTACTGTGATACCGTTAATATTATAGTAAACAATGGTAAATAATTGGATTCATTCACTAGGGTTGGCAGCGGTTCTCTGTTGTTTCTTAAATCAACTATAATTAAGATATGGCACAAGGACGCAAAAAATTAGTCTTGGTCGATGGAAATGCTCTGGTGCACCGGGCTTTTCATGCTTTGGCCCAGGCTAATCTTACTTCCCCTACCGGGGAGCCTACCGGAGCGGTTTACGGTTTTGCCGTGATGCTACTCAACATCTTTACCAAACTCAAACCGGATTACATTGCCGTGGCTTTTGACACCTCCGCCCCGACCTTCCGACATACGGAATACAAAGAATACAAGGCTACCCGCATTAAAGCCCCGCAGGAACTTTACGATCAAATCCCGCGTGTGCAAGAACTATTAGAAACCTTTAATATTCCCTTGTTTACTAAAGACGGGTTTGAGGCGGACGACATTGTCGGCACATTATCCCATCAGGCCCCTGATACCATCGACACATATATTGCCACTGGCGATATGGACGCTTTGCAGTTGGTCAACAATCATACTTTTGTCTATGCTCCGCGCAAAGGCTTTTCTGATATTGTGATTTACGATCCTGCCGAGGTGGAGAAAGTTAAGGGGATGAAGCCCTCGCAAGTGATAGATTTTAAAGGGCTCCGGGGCGATCCCTCCGACAACATTCCCGGCGTCCCCGGCATCGGCGAAGTTACTGCCAAAAAGTTATTAGCCGAATATGACACGATTGATAAAATCTATCAGAATTTAGATAAATTACCCGAGAAAACCAAGGAACTCCTGACTAAACACAAGGCCAGCGCCATTCAAAGCAAGAGTTTAGCCACCATTTTGTTGGATATTCCGATTAAATTGGATCTTAAACGCGCTGAGGCAGTCGAATTCGATGCCAATAAGGTAAAAGATCTGTTTTTTAAGCTTGGGTTTAGGAGTTTGGTGGCAAGAATCCCGGAGGGCACCCTAACTGCCGGGAGGCAATCATCTTTTTTTGAGACTCCCGCCTCCGCCGGTCGACGGATGGCGGACACCAGGCAGACGGACGGTTCGCGTCCATTCGCTGATTTAAAAAATAAGCTAAGCTACACCGAAAAATTAGATCGCGACTTGGACCCCATCCTCCGCCAGATGGAGAAAAATGGCATTTTACTAGATGTCGATTTTATCCAAAAATTAAACAAAAAAATTACCAAAGAACTCGCCGAACTCACCCAGACTATTTATAAAAAAGCGGGAAAAGAATTTAATATTAACTCCCCTGCCCAGCTGGGTGAGATTTTATTTAAAAAATTAAAACTCCCGACCACGGATATTAAAAAGAAGAAAACCGGTTATTCCACGGCTGTGGGCGAATTAGAAAAATTAGCCGAGCATAGCCCGATCATTAAATTTATTTTGCAATATCGGGCGCTGGAAAAAATCCGTAATACCTATCTAGAAACACTGCCTACCTTAGTAGATAAAGACAATCGCATCCATACCACCTATGCGCAAGATACTTCGACTGGTCGCTTGAGTTCGTCTAATCCGAATATGCAAAATATCCCGATTCGCTCAGAGTTGGGCGCCGAAATCCGCAAAGCTTTTATTGCGCCTAAGGGATATGCTTTAATTTCGGCGGATTATTCGCAGATTGAGCTCCGTATTGTCGCATCGCTAGCTAAAGATACCCGGATGATTGAGTCATTCAATAATAATGAGGATATTCACTCCCGGGTGGCAGCCGAAATTAACGGTGTCACCATAGATGAGGTAACTAAACAACAACGCCGTGATGCCAAGGTGATAAATTTTGGTTTGATTTATGGCATCAGCCCCCATGGTTTGGCTGCCAATACCGGGATGGGTTTTGGCGAAGCTAGCGAATATATCCGGAAATATTTTGATCTTCATCCCGGCATTAAGAAATATATGAAAGATATTGTGGCGTTTGCCCAGCAACAAGGTTATGTGGAAACATTATTTGGTAGAAAACGCGAAATTCCCGAACTTTCCTCTGGGATTATGGCAGTGCGCAATGCCGCCCAGCGAGCTGCCATCAATATGCCAATCCAAGGCACTGCCGCGGATATTTTGAAAGCGGCGATGATCGAGTTGGATAAAAACCTGCCCCGGGTTAGCCCCAAATCTAAACTGCTTTTACAAATTCATGACGAATTAGTGCTGGAAGTACCCCAAAAAGACGTCGAAAAGGTAGCAAAACTCACTAAAACCGTGATGGAGAATATTTATAAATTGGATGTTCCGGTGATCGCCAATGTCGAAGCCGGCCCCTCCTGGGGAAATACTAAATCTGTTAACATGTAAAGTCCGATGCAATATTGTGACTTAAAAAGATTAGCAGACGAACGACTAGACGATGCAAAGGCTCTCTACAAGGCCAATAGGTTCGATGGCGCCACATATTTATCTGGGTATGCCATAGAGATAGCATTAAAAGCCCGAATATGTAAATTACTGCAAATATCTGATTACCCCGTAACTGGCATATTCAAAAGCCTGTTCGCCACGCATGATTTTAGTGTTCTATTAAAATTATCTGGGTTGGAGCAGGAAATAGCTCTTAGTAATACTCAAAACAACCAATCTCTGTTTGTAGATTGGTCAATCGCTACTGGGTGGCAACCAGAAATGAGATACACATTGATGCATAAAACAAAAAAAGACGTCGGTGTTTTGTTGGTATCAGTAATTAATATAATAAAATGGCTGAAAACTCGCTGGTAGAATCACTAAAATTACTTTTGAAGGACAGGCTTGCAAAAAAGCAAGACAGCATTGCTTTGTTTATGTTACTAAACAAAGAAGACAGCACTGAAAACTGGGATTTATTGGTAAGTCCATATTTGTCTAAAAAGCAGCCTGATGCATACAAAGATTATTTAACTACATATGTGACAGCGTTAAGCACGACTCTTTCTACAGAGGATCTGTCAACTATTAGCCGGGTTGTAACATTGGACCCTTCCAGTCCTCTTGTTAAAAATATTACCTCTACCCTACGGGTGACTGACCCAGACAATATGGTAAGTATGGAAAATGTCATCATCAACCAAATCCCAATTAAAAAAGCACGCATATTCTTATCTACCTAGACACATCATGCCAGAATTGCCAGAAGTAGAAACAGTGGTTAAGGGGCTCACCCGACATATTGTCGGGCAGAAGATTAAGAATATCGACATCAAAAATGCGCGAAGCTTTTTGTGGTCTCCTAAAATTAAAAAACCGACTGGTGTTTTTGGTCTTACCATTCACTCGCTCTCCCGCCGCGGGAAAGGCATTATTGTTAATTTGAGTAAAGACTACACCTTACTGATTCATCTCAAGATGACGGGGCAGTTGATTTATGTGCCGAGATCCCTCCACTCCGCCCACCCTAGGCAAGGCTCCGGTCGGGATGACAAGAAAAGACTAAACTTGGGGCATCCGACGAAAGATTTTGCGGAGGAAATGCCGTCGAGTCACACGCGAGTGATTTTTGAACTATCCAAGGGCACATTATATTTCAACGACCAGCGGAAATTCGGCTGGGTTAAGTTGGTGCCTACCCGTGACATCGAAAAAGACAAATTTATCAGCAAATTAGGGGTTGAGCCGTTGAGCCGTTCGTTTAATCCAGATGTTTTATGGCAAGCCATCCAAAGACATCCCAACAGCCCAATCAAATCTACGATTATGGATCAATCTTTAGTTACCGGGGTGGGAAATATCTATTCCGACGAGGCTTTATTTATGGCTGGCATCCGCCCGGACCGCAAAGGCAAAACCATTACCAAACCGGAAACCAAGAAATTGGCCTCGGCTATTAAAAAAGTATTAGGGTTGGGTATTAAACATGCCGGCACCAGTATCGCCAATTACAAAAACGCCGAAGGGTTGCCCGGCCGGATGCAAAACTACCTAAAAGTTTATGGCCGCAGAGGTCTCCCCTGCCCGCATAAGTGTGGCGTGGTTAAAAGTATCCGCATCGGCGGCCGCTCCGCCCACTTCTGTCCTGTCTGTCAAAAGTGACCCCGAGCCCATTCGGCTTCGCTCAGGGTAAACTCCGCCGAGGGGCCAGAAATAACAAGCATCCAATTAAAAAACCCTCGCTCAATAATAAGCGAGGGCCAGCTTGACCAAGTTGTCTTGGCTAGCTATTGCCGAGATTACCGAAGGTGGTTGCAAAGTACCCCTCCGGGTTGTCGGCGCTTTCTTCGCTTTCCGGATCACCTGGATGGCACCCATACATATTATTGACAACCTCTACGGGGTTAGGCCATCTCAACATGCGCCGGCGAGCTTCCAAAAGAGCAGAGGGCATTTCCGTCACCTCCTTCGGACAGAATAGAACCGCTGATATAGACACTCTAGAAGCTCTCCATCCAGCTTTCTTTTGTGCATCGGCCCCCCATGGCAATAAGGCCATTCAGAACAATCAACGCAAGGACCTGTCTTTTTCCAGTCAAAAACCCTGAATTTCTGATACCGATTGTCCCAGACATCTTTGATGCGCTCTTGGCGAAGATCACCCTGGACAAACTCGCGGGAAATATTACTGCAGGAGGCCAGCTTGCCGTCATGCAGTATCCCAAGATTATTGAGTCCGGCAATACAATGAAAGAAATACGGACGGAAGGTTCCTTCCAACTCGCATCCCAGCCAACCGCCACATCCCAGCTCCACCATCGTTGCCGACGGATCCGCATAAGTTTCGAAATTCTGCATAAATTGCTTTTTCAGAAACTCAATAACTTGGGCGATTTGTTCATCCGAAAGCAAATACTCGCGGTCCAGCTCTGCTCGGCCAATGGAATCGATAGTCATAATCCGAAAGAACCGGGGGTGAATTTCTGTCTGGACCATTCGGAATAATTCCGGGATTTCGACGATATTCTGGGAATGGGCTACCACTGAAACTGTTACCACCATCCCCTCTTGAACAGCTGACGCCGCTGCCTGCCATGCCTTTCGAAAACCATCAGGATGGCGACGAAATTTGTTATGAGTGGTTTCTAATCCATCAATACTTACGCCCAACCCCGTCACACCAAGCTGTTTAAGATCTGGCAAGATGCCGGGATGTTCAGCCACATAGATTCCATTGGTTTGGATATCGATATTCCGATAGCAAGAATGGCGAGATAACTGCTCCAGAATAACCAACAGATCTGACCTGACAAAGGGTTCTCCCCCGGTGATATTGATGTGATGGAATTTATCCATGTCAAAATCCGCAGCAATTTGGTCAAAAGCATTAACCACCTCTTCGGTAGTAAGCTCTTCGATTAGATTACTATCCTCGCTGGGCGATCCACAATGGACACAACAGAGATTGCATCTCCTGGTCGCCTCCCAGGAGATAATCTGCAAAGGATGTTCCACCGCGAGCTGCTTTATTCTTTCGGCCCAGTTCTGGAGGTCTGGCTCTAATTCTGATCCCATATTTAATCACTATCCTTTAGCGCTGATGCGCAACTCAAAGTACGATAATCGTCTTTAGATGATAGTGAAAATGGCTTAGATTGTCAATATTTTCCGTCTTACAACACATTTTTAATATAGGAGTTGACAGGTGATGAATATTGATGTATACTTAATTTAGTCGTAATAAACCGACTATTAACTCGAATCTATGGAATATCTTAAATCGCTCCAACAATTAGGATTAAATCAAAGGGAGCAGGATGTCTACTTTTCTCTTTTACAGCTCGGCAAAGCTACTGCCAATCAAGTCGCCTACAAGGCCAAGACTAAACGACCCACTACTTATGATATTTTGGACGGTTTTAAAAGAAACAATATAGCTTTTGAAACCAAAGAAAACAAAAAACGTTTTTTTATCGCCAACCCTCCAGAAAAATTACTCGAATTGATCGAGAGTCAAAAAAGAGATTTGGAGTACGATCTGCCGGTATTAAAATCTATTTACAATGTCAGTTCGGAACGGCCTAAAATAGCTTATTTCGATGGATTAGCTGGAATAAAACAACTGTACGAAGATACGCTCACTCTCGGCAGAGGCGAAGAAATCTTAGCTTACATAACTTCCGAAACTCCCGCAGCCATGCCTGAATTTACTAAGGATTATGTGAAAAGACGGGCTCAAAAAGGCATCAAGCTGCGCGGCATTTACCAGGACTCCCCCGCTATCAGAGTTTTTATTAAAAAAGATAAATCTCAACTGCGCACTTCTAAAATTGTTGATCCGAAAAAATTCAATATCAAGAACGAAATCAATATTTATGCCAATAAAATAATTATTAACACTTATTTGCCGGAACCTTTCGGCATATTGATCGAATCTAAAGAAGTCGCCGATACTCAACGCATTATCTTCGAAATGGCTTGGCAGAGCTTAAAGACAACCCGCCACCATTCCCCTCACTCCCACTGTATGCGCGCAAAATAGAGACTCGAGGAGTATTAAACAAGCCGGCAAAATGCCGGCTATTTCAGTTCAGAATGTTCGGGATTTGTTGCTTCGCTTTCAACAACCTCCGTCACCCCAGATAAACTTCTGGAGTACACGATTGGATTGGTAAAATGATTCTACCGTGCCCTTATCCCACCATCCCTTGATCTCTGGCTTGATAATCAAGTCGGGGCGGTGGAATGGCACTCTCCCAGGAGAAAGGATTGTGCTTAAGGGATCGTTTCCTCCTTCCTGCCGGACACAGATTAGTTTCTCACCATGGAACGTTTTACCCATACGCAACACGCAGCGCCTGATGGCAATATCTTGAATGTGAGTTGCTCCGGTCTCCTGATGATTGTAATCGAAAATAGATTCCACATTCGACTCAGCATCATCATAGACATTATAGGCTGTGCGAAGCAACTTGCTCAGAATATTGGGATGATCCAGAAAGTAGCGAAAGTATGCATCCTCATACAAGGTACACGCGCCCAGAAAATCGACAGGGATTTTGCCAATTTTCCAGATCAGTCGCCAACCATCTTTGCCATACGTCTTGTTCCACTCAATGAACCTTTTGTCGCGACGTTTACCTAAATGTTCTGGGCGTTCAACATCTTCCCAGTCTGGTATCATTTGTCACCTCAATGTACAAGCGGGTAGATTTACCAGGATGGTAGCCGCTTCTATTGTTTACAATTTGTCATAAAATCAGCTCCCAGTCAAGATTTATCCGCTTCTATGCCTAATTTTCAACGGCTCAAGATGACGAAGGGGGTGGCCGACAAATAAACTGATATTAAACTTGGATTGCCAATAAGAATGCTTTATGTTAGTTTAGACTATCTTGACCAATCGAGCCTGATTGCTCAAAAGGAGAGTACAGATATGTTCTTTGTCATTATTTCGGGTTTACCCTGGACCACACCGTTTTACATACTCAATCGATTGGAGAGCGCTGTGGTTAGTGGCTTATTGAGGACATGGCAGGAGAATCCCGCCAACGGCCAAACTTCATGCCACGTCTTTTACCAAACAACTCCCCTTTTTACTTCTTCTCCCAACATAATACTGGCCAACATTATGATGGTTCCTTTGGTGACCACCGATGATAGGCCGGCCACAGCAGAAAGAGAGAAACTTTGTTCAAAAGTTGTGGATATTATTTCTCAACACATTCGGAGGACCACCTGTGTGATGGGCATAACGACCACAACAAAAAAAGAAGATGCTCTTTCTATTATGCCCAGGCGGGGATAAGCCAAAGGCAAACCCAAAACTAAATAAACACCTACTTTAGGTGTTTATTAATAATTGAATATCTATTCTTCTGCTGTCTGATTTGCCAGGGCAGTTACGAGCGGAAACGGATAGATACAACCAAATTATGGCCGAGGGCGCGGTTGATGCGGGAAATGATCCGATGTTTTTGAGTCTGAATTTCTTCCGCTACTTCCGGGCTGCTAGTTAAAATGGTCAGGACTCCATCGCGAAAGTTAATCGCTTCATGGTTTTGCATTGTCCGAGACAAGAAAAACTGCTTAGCATATTCATGCCATAGCTTACACACTTGGGCACCATCCACCTCAGCTTTCAAATGTAGGTCCTTAACGTGCTTCGGCAACAAATTCTGGAGTTGTACTAAATTCATTTTGTGTTTTGATTATCGTCCCTTCTTTTACTATAATAACCTGCGCTTCCGGCGTCACAAATCTTTCGTCAGTAGTGGTATAGATCGCCTGGGCATTTCCTAAGAATTCGATCAGAGCCCGGGATTTATGCGGATCCAACTCCGAAAACACATCGTCCATCAGATAAACAGGCATTTCATTAAACCTGGCTCTGATGTATTCCCCTTCCGCGAGCTTTAGCGCTAAAATCATTAAACGAAATTCCCCCTGAGAAGCGGTGTTCCTGGCATCCCAGCCGTTTAAGAGGAGCATCAGATCATCCCGATGAGGCCCAAAATTAGTATGTCCAGATTTTATATCAATCGATCGGATGCTGGCTAATTTATCTTTATATATCGCTGGGTCGGTAAATTTAGGGTCGGCCGTATAAACGATACTGAATTCTTTGGCGCTCTCGGCTAGCGCATGAAAAAATGGTTTAATCTTCTGATTAAGTTGCTCCACCAGTTCTAGTCTGGCTTGGATAATCCGGCTGCCTAGTTCGGCTAATTTATTGTCCCAGGCATCAATTTCGATATAATCTTCTCGCCCTAGTTTCGCCAAGAATAAAAGTTGGTTGCGCTGCTTCAAGGTCTTGGTGTAATCCAGCAAATCGGCGTGATACACCTTATTAGTGCGCGAAATTAAGCTATCTAAAAACCCGCGCCGCTGCGCCGGCTGCAGCCGAAGTAGGCTCACGTCATCGGGTGAAAAAATAACCGTGAGGAGGGTGCCTAAAAGTGTTTTCCGGGCAATTTTAGTCCCATTTAATTTGAATTGGCGGTGGGTCTCCTCGTCTGTCCTCTCCCATACCACATCAATAACAGCTTGTCGTCCTTCGCCGTAGGTTAATTCACCCTGCACACTCCCGTAGAGTTCGCCGTTTTTCACTAACCACTCTTCTTGGCGGGTTTTGAAGGAATTCCCCACCGATAAATAATGTAAAGCTTCTAAGATATTGGTTTTACCTTGTGCATTATCGCCAATAATAAAATTAGTTAGACCAAAATTGGTTTTCGCTGATACGATATTGCGAAAATTAGTGATGTCTACCCCGGTTAATTTCATCTTAACTCCGCAGCGGCATAATGATATACATAATGCCCGAGCCATTATCAGGGCGGATCACGCCCGGGTTGATTTTCCCAATCATCTCTAGACTCACCCGGGGACTATCTACTCCACTGAGAGCATCTAGTAAATATTTGGCATTAAAACTGACTTCGTTCTCTTCCCCCGCCACTTCACAAGGAATCTGAGATTTAAAATTACCTAACTGCGAAGAAGTCGCTTCTACTAAGATATGGTCTTTATGGAAAGTCATTTTTACATTATTAGCGTTCTCTCGGGCAAAATAGCTAGCGGTCTTAATGGTAGTAGCGAGCTCGCTAGTCGATACCTTGGTCTGAGTCTTGAAGCTTTTCGGGATAATTTGCTCGTAATTTGGGTAATCCCCTTCGATAATCCGGGAGGTTAAATCCATATCGGGGAGAAGGAACATCACCTGATTTTCCGATACCACAATTTTGACTTTTTCGGTGCCGCTTAAGATCCGGGATAATTCGTGAATAGTTTTTACCGGTACAATAAAGTGGGCGCTATCGGCAGTTGGAATACTAATGGTTTTTTCAGCTAAACGATAACTGTCAGTGGCCACCAGCTTAAATGTGCCGCCATCAATAATAAAATAAACTCCGGTTAAAACTGGCCGGGATTCGTCATACGAAGCCGAGAAAACCACTTGGCTAAGCGCAGTTTTTAAAATATTACCATCTATCTCCAGAATTTCCTTACCAACTACTCGGGGAATAATCGGGAAATCATCTGAGGACATCCCATTGATATTAGCTTCACTTTTGGTAGTTTTAGCAAACAGAACCCCGTTAGTAGTTTCGAGAGAAATCTTTTCTTCGTTTAGACTATTTACAAAATTACTTAAAACTCGGCCGGGCACTGTGATGGTCCCCTCTTCTTCAATTTTTCCTCCCAAATAATAATTAACTCCGATCTCTAAATCTGTGGCCGACAGAATGACTTGATTATCTTCAGTTTTAATTAAGACATTATTTAAAATCGGTAAAGTATTTTTACTTGCGACAATTCGATCAACTGCATTTAATCCTTTTTTAAATTTGTCCAGTAGAATAGATATCCTCATTTTCTTTTCCGTTATAGGTTAATAAGTTTTATGTATAAGAGATTAAACTAGTAGTTAATAGAACTGGGATTTCCGGGGGTAAGTTAGATTATACAGGATAGGTAGAAATTATTGCAGAAACAGTGAGCTGATAACTTGGGGATAATTTGGTGATAACTTTCTTTGAAAAAGTTATCCCACCAGTTATTCGACAGTATAAAGACGCTCTTTAATGGCGCTGATTTCCATCTCCATTTCGTTATTTTCTAATAAAAGATTTTTAATTTTATTATAATTATGGATTACGGTAGTATGGTCTTTCCCACCGATTTCACGAGCAATAGAGGTGTAAGGGAGATCCATTTCTTCTCTGAGGAGGAAAATCAGGATTTGGCGCGGGACGACAATCTCTTTATTGCGCCGTTTGCCCAATAGATCTTCTTTCTTTAAATTGTAATACTTGCTAATAGTTCTGATGACATCCCCGGCTTTTAAAATACGCTTGCCGGGGTTAATCAATATTCCCCCCAACAAGCCTTCCGCTTCTTCAAGAGTGGGAACCGTGTTGTTCAGCTGACCAAAAGCCACAATTCGGGTGAGGGCACCTTCGAGTTCGCGAATGTTGTTTTGGATCTTTTGAGCGATACATTCGAGCACCTCAGCGGGCAGTTGCATCTTCACATTGGCCATTTTCGAATGGAGTACGGCCAAGCGCATCTCGTAATTAGGAGGGGCAATATCTGCAATCATTCCCCACTCGAAACGGGAGCGGAGGCGGGCTTCTAAGGCGGGAATGGCTTTAGGCGGGCGATCGGAAGCCAGCACGATCTGTTTGCTGTTTTCGTATAAAGCGTTAAAAGTGTGGAAGAATTCTTCTTGGGTGGCGTCTTTGCCTTCTAAAAATTGCACGTCGTCGATCATAAGGCAGTCGACGCGGCGATATTTTTCTTTAAACTCCCGGGTGGTTTTTTTCATAATCGCGTCCACCAATTCGTTAGTGAAGCGCTCCGAGGTCATATAAACCACTCGTTTTTTGGGGTAAGCTGCCAAAATAGCGTTGCCGATGGCCTGCAGGAGGTGGGTTTTACCCAAACCCACTCCGCCGTAGATAAATAAAGGGTTATAGGTGATCCCAGGAGCCTTGGCCACGGCCTCAGAGGCAGCTTGGGCCATGCGGTTGCTTTCCCCTACCACAAAGGTGTCGAAGGTGTAGCGGGGGTTTAGGCGCTCCGCAGTTTCGCCAGTGGTTCGTGTTTTGATGGCGGTAGCCACAGGCGGTGAAGCGACCGGAAGTGTCGATTTAGTTTTAGTGGCAGTAGGGGTAAATTCATTAAAGATAGTTTCAGTTTGAGATTTAATCCCTACGCTGTAATCAACTTTTTGCAGATGAGGCAAACTTCGGAGTAGGCATTTGCGGATGATCTCTTTTTCGTATTTCTTTTCAAACCACTCCTTAATAAACGTATTTGGTACCCGAATTAGCACGGTAGTGTCACTAGCGCTCACAATCTCAGTATTCTTAAACCAGGTGTTGAAATTTGCTTTACTCAGAGCAATTTCTGCTTCACCTAGAACCCCTTGCCACAATCGCTTATTATCCACCATCGTATTGGTCTCACCCAAGGTAATTTTACTAAAGTTATCCACAAATAACAACCAGTAGCAACACTCTATTATAAACTAAATTGACGCCTGACAAGCCTTCCCGATATACTGGATGAGTAATTAGTCGAACCAATCGCATAAATTTAATGAAAAGAACTTATCAACCCCACAAAGGACGTCGCCAAAAGAAGCTAGGATTCCGAGCCAGAATGGCCACCAAAGGCGGTCGGGAGGTTATTTCTCGGCGCCGGGCTCAAGGCCGCAAGAAACTCTCGGTTTAAACATGGCAGCCTACCGTTCCGAACGAGTGATTCATCATCCGGCGCTAACTTTAAAATATATTGAACCGGCTCGACGCTCCGGACTGCGCATAGTGGTAGGGACTAAGGTTTCTAAGAAAGCTACTGAGCGAAATCAGTTGAAACGGCGACTAAGAGAGATTTGGCGAAGTTTACCGATTGTCCCTAATGTGGCAGCCACTTTCTACACTAAATCCACAGTTCTGCCTTTGTCGTTTGCTGAGTTGAAGGCCGTAGTAACGCGGCTGGCTGCTCCTTTAATCAAAAAATAAGCACATGTCTTTATCAGTCCAACAAGTTTTCTTAAGATTGATTCGCGTTTATCAAGCTAGCTTATCGCCTGATCACGGTTGGTTTAGATTGCGCTATCCCCACGGGTTTTGCCGATTTTACCCCTCCTGCTCACAATATGCCTATGAGAGCATAGCTAAACATGGCGCGAATAAGGGCAGTTGGTTGGCGGTGCAACGGATCTGCAAGTGTGTCCCCTGGTACCAGGGCGGATTAGATTTAGTGAAATAATAGGAATATGAATACAACAGCTTTAATGACTCTCAATGAAAAAGCGCTGATGACGCAGATCTTGTATCAGCCGTTATTTAATATTCTGATGCTGTTTTATGTCTATTTGCCGGGGCATGACTTAGGAGTGGCTATTATCGTGTTGACCCTGATTATCCGGTTGGCATTGGCTCCTTCTTATGTGCAAACCTTACGAGCCCAACAGGAACTCAAGAGGATTCAGCCAGAAATTGATGAAATCAGGAAATTACACAAAGACGATCAGGCGAAACAATCAGAAGCTTTAATGAAAGTCTATCAGGCTAACAAGGTGAATCCATTTAGCAGTTGTTTGCCGATGTTGATCCAACTGCCTATTCTCTACGCGCTTTACCGGGTATTTATGGCGGGATTAAATACGGATAGTCTAAAACTGCTCTATGCCTGGTTTCCGCAGATGCCGACAGAGATCAATACCGCCTTTTTACATTGGTTGCATGTCCCCGGGCTAGAAATTAACCTGGCCCATCCGAATATTTACTTGGCGGTATTGGCCGGAGTGTTCCAATTGGCCCAAAGCTGGCTGATGATGAAATCTAACCCCACCGCGCCAGGGAATGGCACGATGAAATTGATCAATATGCAGATGACCTATCTTTTCCCGATAGTGACAGTATTTATCGGTATGAGTTTGCCGGCGGCTTTAGCGCTGTATTGGGCAGCTACCACAGTATTTACTGTTATCCAGCAAGTAATCGTGATGAAACAATTTAAGAACAAGGAAACTAAACAGTAAAGATATGGATAAAGAAAAAACCAAGTGGTTAGAACGGACCCTGAAAGAATTCTTTGCCGATTGGCCGCTTAAACCAGCTGTGGAAGTAACGGCGGAAGAACAAACTTGGACAGTTCGAGTGAATACGGGTAAAGATTTTATTTTTATCCAACCGAATGCCCAGCCGCTGCTGGCAGCCCAACACCTATTGCGGCTAATGTTTAAAAAACAGTTTCCCGATTCCGCCGACAAGCTCCTGTTAGATATTGGTAATTTTCGGGAACAACAACAAACTGCCTTGGCAGCCGCTGTCAAGGAAGCGATCTGGCAAACCAAAGCCAGCGGTAATTCGGTGCACCTATCACCGATGTCATCGTTTGAACGGCGAGTGGTCCACATGCTAATAGCTGCCGAGCCGGAGTTGGCGTCGGAGAGTATGGGGGCAGGAGAGAGCCGCCATGTGGTCATTAAACTAAATGCGAAATAAATGTCGGATTGGTCCGAGTATTATGCTGCAGGTCTAGAGCTCGATTCTTATATTCGCAATTTATACGGTCAGCGGGAGTTTTTGGCAGAAATTGTTGCTACAAACAGTCAGAAAATTCTAGAGGTCGGGGCGGGTACTGGCGCGATGAGTATATTTTTATCCCAACTCGGATTGGATGTAACCACGCTAGACAATGATCCGGCCGTTTTAAAAGGAGCGGAGAAAGCTCGGCAAGAATTTGGTGGGCACAACCAAATAGTGGCAGGCGACGCTTTCAAGCTCCCCTTCCCGGATAACAGCTTTGATTTAATTTTTCATCAAGGATTATTAGAGCATTTTACTAATGTGCAAATTCAGCAACTGCTCGACGAACAGTTACGCGTAGCCCCCCTGGTAATATTAAGCGTGCCGAATGCGAATTATCCACGCCGTGATTTTGGCAATGAAAGATTGTTGAGGAAAAAGGATTGGGAAAATGTTTTACGACCCTACCAAGTAAAGATGAATCGCGATTATGCATTAAAGATTTTTCCTAAATGGTACCTAGTGCGGGTGCCTATCCAATATATGGCTAAAATCGGGCGAACGTGAACAATACCCAAAAAATTGCCCTGAATACAGTTATTCAGCTGGTCGGTAAAACGGTTACCGTAGCCGCCTCAGTATTGGTCATCGCTTATATTACCCGGTACCTGGGGGTAGAAGGCTATGGCGATTATGCTACCATCTTTGCTTATTTGGGCATTTTTGGCGCCGTATTAGATTTAGGTCTATTTGTCATTGCTGTCCGGGAAATTGCCCAGCGGCCCCACCAGGAAAAAGCGATTTTAGGCAATATGTTGGGGTTAAAACTGAGTTTCAGTGTCATAGTTTTGGCGGTGGCTTATGGATTGGCTTGGATAGTCCCTTATCCTGCCATTGTGCGCCAGGGTATCCTGATTGGAGCCATTTCCCAATTATTTATGTCGCTCAATCAAGTGCCGTTGAGTTCTTTCCAGGCTAGCCTCAGAATGTATAAAGCTACTCTAGCAGACGTATTCGGCCGAGTGGTGATGCTGGGACTGGTGTGGTGGTTTATTGCCCAGGCGGGTAGCTTGCTAGATATGATCTGGGCGGTAGTTTGGGCAAATATAGCCGTATTCGGGCTGAATATATTGATGATGGGCACTCAATACTGGCTGGTACCGCTATTTGATTGGCGCCAGTGGCGTGAACTTTTAATAGCAGCTCTCCCGATGGGGCTGGTGATGATCCTGGGGGTAATTTATTTCAAGATTGATGTTTTGATTTTAGGCCATCTGAAAGGATCTTATGCTGTCGGAATTTACAGCGCGCCCTATAAAATTTTAGAGGTGCTCTTGGCAGTTCCGAGTATTTTTATGAGCTCAGTTCTCCCTGTCATCACAGCGGCTTTGCGAGAATCTCCAACTAAAGCCAAACAAATTTTTCAAGGCGCCTTTAATTTTCTGAGCCTGGCGGCTCTCCCGCTGATCGCGGGAGCAGTGGTGTTGGCCACTCCGGTGATGGTATTTATCTCAGGGCCAGATTTCGTTTTATCAGGACCGGTTTTACAAATTCTAAGCTTTTCTTTAGCCGGATCGTTTCTTAATAGCGTGATGATCTATACAATTATTGCTGCTAATCAACAGCGCCGGTTGATTCAGCCGTATGCTTGGGCGGTAATATTTAATATCGTAGCTAATTTTTTAGTAATTCCTCGGTTTTCATTCTGGGGAGCAGCCGTGATCACGGTACTCACCGAGCTCTGGGTGCTGGTGTTCAGCGCTTACATTGTGGCTAAGCAGCTTAAGCTGGCAGCTGATTGGACAGTGTTTAGCAAAACAGCCGTTATCAGTTTAGTTATGGGTCTAATGTTATGGTGGTTGCGGGCTTGGCCGGTGGGTTGGTTGGTTGGTCTGGCGGTAGTTATTTATGGAGGCCTGATTCTAGCTACCCGCACGGTTACCTGGGTAGAAATAGTTAATCTTATCCCGCAATTAAAAAAGAAATGATTATCGGCATTGATGCCAGAGAAGGAATCAAAGACCAGCGCGCCGGCAAGGGCGAGTATGTTTACCAATTAGTCGGGCGTCTGATTCAAAATCGCCAACATCAATTTAAATTGTTTTTAGATGCCGATTTACCACTGGAGTGGAAGCAAGCCAATGTCCAGCCGATTGTTTTTAAAACCAATGCGCTGCTGTGGCAGAAAATCATGTTTTGGTATCTCGAATTATGGCGGCCAGTGGATGTTTATTTTTCCCCCACGAGTTTGATTTTGCCAGCGCTAGTGCGCCGTGTGCCGGTGGTGACCGCGGTGATGGACTTCGTGAGTTTTATTTTACCGGAACGACACAAACTGAAAGCACTCATATTAGAGCGAATCTGGATGCGGCCGGCTTTACGCTATTCCCAGAAAATTATTGCTATCTCTGAGCACACTAAACAGGACGCCATCAGACTGTTTAAAGTCAATCCAGCCAAAATTGCAGTTACTCCCCTAGCCCCTAGCTTTGGCAGCTCAGAAAAACCGTACCCACTGCCATATACCAAAATTATTTTAGGTGTGGGGACCTTAGAGCCGCGCAAGAACCTAGAGCGGCTAGTAGCGGCATTTAATTTAATTAAAGCCGAAGTGCAGGAAGCCACCTTGGTTTTAGTGGGACGATGGGGCTGGCAAAGCGACGGCATCAAAAAAGCGATCGCCACCAGTCCTTATGGGAAAGATATTCATATTTTAGAAGATGTAAATAATACGCAGAAAAAATCAATCTATCAGCAAGCGGCCGTGCTGGCTTTCTCTTCTCTTTATGAAGGATTTGGTTTGCCTCTCTTGGAAGCGATGGCCTGCGGTACGCCAGTAGTGGCTGCCAATACTTCCTCGGTCCCAGAGGTAGTAGGAGAGGCGGCCTTACTAGTGGATCCCGCTTCGATAACAGAATTAGCCACTGCTATACAAAAAGTATTGCAAGATGATCGCCTGGCGGCTGATCTGAAAAGTAAAGGACAAGCTCAGGCACAACTCTTTAGTTGGGAAGCCACCGCTACGCAAACCCTCCAGGTTCTAATGGAAACTCAAAAGAAATGTTAATTTATACCACAATTATTTGGATGTTAGCGATAGGCGGTCTCACCTGGTGGAACGAAGACCGGGGTTTGCAACTCCTGGCCATAACCCTGCCTACCTACTTGATTCGGCTGCAGGTTTTTAATATTCCGACTACCTGGCTAGAATTAGCTATTTATACGGTAACTGCCATTTGGTTGATTAAACTTTGGCGACGAGGCGGAACGATTAAGTGGCAAGCTATTCGAGATTACCAATGGCCTTTGGGTGTTTTGATAGTCGGTTTAATTATGGGCACGCTAGTTTCGGCTGACCCGCTTGGGTCGCTCGGAATTATTAAAGGATGGTTTTTTGATCCCCTGCTGTTATTCTGGCTGATTACGAATAGTCGGCAGGCACAGAGTCCTAAAATCGAATTTAATAATATAGTTTTTGGTTTGTGGATATCGGGGGTGATTGTAGCTCTGGTAGCAGTGGGGCAAGTCGTTACAGGGCATTATATAACTCTCGATCAGCGAGCCTCAGCCTGGTTCAGTTCAGCTAATTATCTATCTTTATATTTAGTGCCGATCATGATCTTGGTGCTGGGGTGGTGGCACGATATCAAATCAGGCTATCGCCGCTGGGTTGTTGCTGGAGGCTGGCTACTCATGTTAATAGCGCTGTATTTTACTTATTCCTACGCTGGTTGGTTAGCGTTGCTTATAGCGCTGGCAATTTGGTTCTGGCTGACCAGTAAATACAAATATTGGCTGATTGGCTTAGGGGTAGGATTTGTCGGCCTGGTGGCTTCTCAATGGCAACTGCCTAAATTTCAACAAATGCTCGACTTGGCAGGGCAATCTTCGTCCCATGCTCGGTTGGAAGTGTGGCAAACAGCCCTGTTAATGATTAAAGAACACTGGTGGACAGGAATTGGTTTAGGCCAATTTGAGCAGCGGTATGTAGAATTTGCCAGCCGGATATTCCATCCTCCGGTACAGCTCGTGATGTTACATGCTCATAACCTGTTGCTTGCTTTTTGGTTGAATGCGGGGTTACTGGGTTTGCTCGGATTCTTTGGAATCTTG
Source organism: Patescibacteria group bacterium (assembly GCA_041659905.1). NCBI lineage: Bacteria > Patescibacteria group bacterium. The sequence goes on from JBAZXK010000002.1 coordinate 127,836, forward strand.
ATTATATTTTTTACCCAGGTTATACGAACCTGGTCTCATCGCCGAGATCCGCTGCTAACTAGCGTCGGCATAGCGATGATCGCTATTCTAGCGCACGGACTTTTGGATACTCCCTATTGGAAAAATGATCTGGCAGCAGTATTCTGGATAGTTGTTGCCCTAGGCGAACTATTAAGTCGCGAAACACATGGAAGAGAAAACCTATCGGATCGGCATTGATGCCAGATTATTCGGAACGGCTCAAGCAGTCGGGATTGGTCAATATACCGAAGAGTTAATCCGGCATTTAGTTACCAATGATCCAGATAATCAATATTGGATATTCTTGTCACCCAAAACTTTAGCCGGGTTTCCTATTTATGCTCCAAATTTGACCAAGATCAAAGCGGCGATCCCCCATTATTCTTGGGCGGAACAATTAAATTATCCGCAAATTTTGCAGCGAGCTAATTTGGATTTAATTCATTACACTAGTTTCAATTCTCCGATCTGGTGGCGCCGGATCCCTAGCGTAGTGACTATTCACGATCTCACTCTCTGGTTTTTTGCAGGCAGAACTCATCGGAGTTGGTGGCGGCGCTGGTCTTATCGCTTAGCCATTACGCAAGCTTGCCAGAATGCTAAGGAAATCATCGCTATTACTGAAGCGACTAAACGGGACATCGTTAGTATATTGGGCATAAATCCTAATAAAGTCACGGTAATTTACGAAGCAGTCGCGGACAGATACAAACCAATCAATCAACCAGACAAATTAACCGAATTTCAGCGGAAATTTGGTATTAGTAAGCCGTATGTTTTATATGTAGGGCAATGGCGGCAACACAAAAACGTGGTGCGGCTGATCCGAGCTTTCCATCTTTTACGGCGAAGATACAACCTAGATTACCAGTTGGTTTTAGTAGGTAAAATTGATCAAAAATGTCCGGAAGTTCTCGCCACCATTAAACAATTAGATCTTAAGTCAGAAGTAATTCTGACTGGGTATGTGCCTGACGCAGATCTTCCTTATATTTATAATGGAGCCGATCTATTTGTTTTCCCTTCTCTCTATGAAGGATTCGGCTTACCTCCCCTGGAAGCGATGGCCTGCGGGACACCAGTAGTAGCTTCGCGGGCTTCTTGTATGCCAGAGGTACTGGGAGAGGCGGCGCATTATTTTGATCCGGACAGCGTGGAAGATATGGTCAGAGCCATGGCAGAAGTGGCGAAGAATTATTCATTGAAACAGCAACTCCGGGCAGCCGGGTTTAAACAGGTTAAAAAATATTCGTTTGATCAAATGGCAGTCGAAACCCTAAAAGTTTATCGCCGGGTTTTGGATCGTTTATAATCAGGAAGGACTGCGGTCGTTCTCCTATCAAGAATAAGGCTATATAATACAAGATAAGATTTATTAACGTTAATTATTTATCAAAACCATGGAATTTGTTAATAGTGTGTTGTGGTTAGCTTCCCTGAGTGCAGTCGTAGCAATTTTGTATGCCAGCGGTTTAGCGTGGTGGGTCTTGCGTTTGCCGGCAGGGAGCGAACGCATGCAAGAAATTGCTGCCGCCATTCAACAAGGAGCTCGGGCTTTTCTTTCGCGTCAGTATCGGACTATTGCCCTGGTGGCAGTTCTTTTAGCGATATTAATTTGGTTTGCCTTAGGTTATAAGTTGGCTATCGGATTTTTGGTCGGAGCCATCTTTTCTGGTTTAGCCGGATTTATCGGTATGCACGTTTCCGTTCGGGCAAATGTGCGGACAGCGCAAGCAGCTCACCAGGGACTCGCCGCCGCTTTGAACGTAGCATTCAAGGGCGGCTCGGTTACCGGGCTGTTTGTGGTGGGGTTGGCTTTACTTGCCGTTACCGTTTTTTATGCTATTTTCCGGGATGTGCCTGCCTTGGTGGGTCTAGGATTTGGCGGCAGTCTTATTTCTATTTTTGCCCGGCTAGGAGGCGGGATTTATACTAAAGCCGCTGATGTGGGAGCCGATCTAGTTGGCAAGGTTGAAGCGAATATCCCAGAAGACGATCCCCGCAACCCAGCCGTGATCGCTGATAACGTGGGAGATAATGTGGGAGATTGTGCCGGTATGGCAGCAGATTTATTTGAAACGTATGCAGTAACTGCTATAGCGGCGATGATCTTAGGCGAACTTCTGTATGGGGTTAATTCGGAATTGTCCATCTATCCCTTACTACTGGGGGCGATTGCGATTATTGCTTCAATTATCGGCACTTTGTGCGTGCGATTAGGCAAGAGTAAAAATATTATGGGAGCGCTTTATCTAGGACTAAGCGTCAGCGGAATATTGGCGGCGATAGGATTCTATCTCACCAGCCAAAGAGTGGTTAGTTCTGAACTGACCTCTGCCAGCTTATTCTGGACGACGGTTGTCGGCTTGGTTGTGACGGCTTTGATCGTAGTGATTACAGAATATTACACTTCTACCAATTTTTCACCAGTTAGGCATATTGCCGCCGCTTCTGAAACCGGCCCAGGCACTAATATTATTGCCGGGCTGGCTGTGGGAATGAAATCTGTCGCCCTGCCTGTATTAGTAATCGTGGCGGCTATTTGGGCAGCGTATGCTTTGGCTGGGTTGTACGGTATTGCCTTAGCGGCAATGTCGATGCTGTCGATGACCGGGATTATTGTGGCTATTGATGCTTACGGTCCGATTACGGATAACGCCGGAGGCATCGCCGAAATGGCCGAATTACCCGAGTCAGTCCGACAAGTCACTGATCCGCTGGACGCAGTTGGTAATACCACTAAAGCCATTACGAAGGGGTATGCTATCGGTTCAGCCGGGTTAGCAGCGGTAGTTTTGTTCGCAGCTTATGCGGAAGAATTGCAGCAAGTGGCGGTGCAGGCTTATCAATTTAAGTTGGGCGATCCGAAAGTTTTAGTGGGGTTGTTTATTGGCGGATTATTGCCGTATCTATTTGCAGCTATCTCTATGGAAGCCGTGGGTAAAGCCGCCGGTAGCGTAGTGCGAGAAGTCCGGCGCCAGTTCAAAGAAATTGCTGGGTTGATGGAGAGAAAAGCTAAACCAGATTATGCGAAAGCGGTTGATATTGTAACGCAAGCGGCTATTCAGGAGATGTTGTTGCCGGCATTGATCCCGGTGATCACCCCTATTTTAGTCGGTGTGTTATTAGGTCCGGTGGCTTTAGGCGGCATGTTGGTTGGCAGTATTGTCACGGGTATCTTTGTGGCCATTTCTATGACTACAGGTGGAGCTGCTTGGGATAATGCTAAAAAATATATTGAATCGGGGCATCTGGGAGGTAAAGGTTCCGAGAGCCACAAAGCGGCTGTCACCGGAGACACCGTCGGCGATCCTTACAAAGATACCGCCGGTCCTGCCATTAACCCCATGATTAAAATAGTTAATATTGTAGCGCTGCTAATTATTAGACTGATTATTTAATACTTTAATCAAACACTGGGGTGCAAACAGAACGGTTAGTGGACCACCAAATTACAGTAGAAGTAGTGAGCCAGGATGGTCGACTAATTATTAGGTTGCCGGATGGGCAACAGTTACCGTGGCCAGTTTCTGATCCAGAGATGCGTCCGGGTACTTACTATCTCACCCTATCTCCTCTGCCCACATTACCAACCAAGACAGAACTAGCCAAATTGGTATTGCAAGAAATCCTTAAAGTATAAATATGAAGCGATTGCATTCAACTAAACACACCACCGGCTGGCTGATTATTATTAGCTTAATTCTCTTGGCCACATTGTTTTATTGGGTGTGGGACGTCGCTTATGCTGGTCGAGTTTTTCCAGGTGTTTTTGTGGGCGAGACACGGTTTGGCGGGCAAACGCTGGCAGTAGCTAATCAGACGGCTAAAAGTTTAGTGCAAAACGCGAGAAAACAAGAATTGGTTTTAGAAGCCATTGGATTTTCAGAAAGTTATCTCCCAGAAGAATTCGGAATAATTTGGGCTCCAGAAACCATAGCGCAATCAACCATACAATTCGGCCGCAGCCGTTCAGTAGTAAACAATCTCTATCAGCGGCTGCGGGCGGCACTAGTCGGGGCTACCATCCCTGCCATTTATCAAGAACAACTAGATAAAACTGATCAGATTATTACTAAGCTAAGACGAAAGATTGATCAGGCGGGAGTAGATAGTGAGGTGTTGATTGAGTCCGGCCAGGCCGTGACCAAACCAGCGGTAGTGGGAAAGCGTTTAGATGAAGTTGAGCTCGGAAGATTATTGCAGCAGCGCTGGCAGCGGTTAAACTTCTCAGCTCTGCCGCTTCCGATTAGCGAATCCTTGCCGGTGTTTGACGATGGATTGGCGAAAATGACGGCTGATAAAATTAACCAAAGCTTGGCTACCCCCTATACCTTGGTCCTAAAAGACCGGGAAATAATCTTATCCACAGATGATTTATGGAAATGGATCGAAGTGGTCAAGCAGAACAACTCGTTTCTAGTGCATTTGCGGCCGAACGATCTCGCTAAATATCTGCAAGACATGAAAACAAGTACCGATCAACCCGTTCAAGATGCTAGTTTAACTATTAAAGATAAAAAAGTTACTAAATTTCAACCGGATCAGCTAGGTATTAGCGTGCAAGTGGTAGCGACAGCTGCAATTATTCAAGCGAGTCTACTAACTGACCAACGCAAATTAGAGGTAGCAGCCAACTATGTTAATCCAAAGGTGCGCTTGAGTGAATTAAACGATTTGGGTATCAACGAATTAGTGGCTCGCGGAGAATCTAATTTTGCCGGCAGTCCTAATAACCGGCGGCATAACATTAAAACCGGAGCCGCCAAATTCGATAAAGTTTTAGTAGCCCCCGAAGAAAAATTTTCTTTTAATAAAACATTAGGAGAAGTTAGTGGCGCCACCGGCTATTTACCAGAGTTGGTGATCAAAGGTGACGCTACCACTCCCGAATTTGGCGGCGGCTTGTGCCAAGTTTCAACCACGGCTTTTAGGGCGGCATTGCAAGGAGGTTATCCGATTTTGGCACGGAAGAACCACAGCTACAGAGTATCTTATTACGAACCAGCCGGGACAGATGCCACAGTTTACCAACCTTATCCGGATATGCAATTTCTCAATGATAGCCAGGGTCACATTTTAATTCATACGCGCGTCGAAGGTGATAAGCTCTATTTTGATTTTTATGGCACCAAAACCGGACAACGCGTTGAATTAGAAGGCCCGCGGATCTTTAATATTACGGAACCGCCCGCGCCAGTCTATATTGAAACCTCTACTTTGCCAGAGGGAAGCCAGAAAAAAATTGATACCGCGCATCGGGGGGCCGATACTGTGCTCTATCGGCACATCTATAATGAAAGTGGCAGAGAGATTCGCAAGGATACTTTCAAGAGCCATTATGTGCCGTGGCCGGCTAAATATTTAGTGGGCGCTAAAGCAGCCCCACCGGTAGAAACTAATTTAGGGAATGTGCCGCCAGAAACCACAGCTAAAGAAACTACTCCGGTGACTATTCCCCCTAACACCACCTAAGATGATCTATTGTTTATTTGGCAGTGATGAGTTTAGTGTGCGGGCCAGACTGCAAGCGCTAAGAGCGGAGGCAGAAAAAGCTACTCCCGGACTAGATTATTCATTTGTCGAAGCCAGTAAATGCAGTTTAGAAGAAATAGTTAATTTAATTGAAGCGCAATCATTGATGGCAGCGCGAAAGTTTTTAGTGATCCAAAACTTGTTGGCGGACGGAGCGCCGGAAGTGCAGCAGTGGTTAACGCAGCGGCTAACTAAAATAGACTCCGCAGACCCGACGGTCATAATTTTTATAGAAACCCAACCTCCAGCCAAAAAGAATCTTCTGGGCCAGCAGTTGGCGGCTTATCCGACAGAGCTCTATGAACCGCTCAATTCCACTCAAACCAAACTTTGGCTGCAAAGCCAAACTAAGTTACGGGGATTGGCTCTCGATCCCCCGGTGGCTAACTATCTCCTAACTAATTTTAGCGGCGATTTGCTTCGGCTAAGCAACGAACTGGATAAATTAGCTGCTTTTGCTGCGGGACAGAAAATTACCCTCATGATGACGCAAACATTGGCCGTTCCTTTGATTCATGATCATATTTTCCAAATGATTGATGCCCTGGCTCACAAAAAATTATCTTTAGCCAACCAGTTAATCAACACCCAGCTGGCTTTGGGCACAGCCGAACACGAACTCCTGGCCATGGTGGCTTATCAATTCCGCAATATTTTATTAGTACGGACATTAAGAGACCAAAAGCTGTCTCAGGCGCAAATTGCTGCGCGGACAAAGCTACATCCGTTTGTGGTCCGCAAAAGCTGGGATTTTTCTGGAGATTTTTCCCTATCCCAACTGCAGAGGATCTTTTATTTACTGCAAAAGGTTGATGTAGCGATCAAGCAAAACCAAACTCCCCCACGGGTGGGGTTAGATATCCTGGCGGCGCAGATCGTTAGCTGTTAAACAGTCGTCTTAGCTTTTTTAGCCAGGCGTGATTTCAGGCGGGCAGCCTTGTTGGCGTGGATTAATTTGGCGCGCACAGCTTTATCCAGAGCTTTCTGGGCAGCCTTGAGGGAGGCAGTATTGGTATCCTGCCGGGCTGTTTTGACAGCCTTTTTGAAGGCCAGCTTGTAAACCAAATTATGAGCTCGTTTCCTGAGGTCAGACCGCATCTTCTTTTTGGCTGAATGAGTGATTGGCATAATGATTTATTTTTACCTTGCCATTCTAGGGCAAAACTTCGCTGTAGTAAATACTTTTTCCTTTTCTGGTTTGACAGGGGTGGGGTTATTTACTATGATAGCTTCTTATTATTCAGACTCCAAATAAATTTTTATTATGGAACTTACCCCCAAACAACAAGCTCTCGAGCTAATCAATAAATCCAAGAATATCCTACTAGCTACACACGACAAGCCAGATGGCGATGCCGTTGGGAGTACCTTGGCACTCTATTTGGTGTTAAATAAATTGGGTAAAAAGGCTACTGCCGTGGTCGTGGAGCCAGTCTCGGGGCGGTATCAGTTCTTGCCGAAGGTGGATGAGTTTACTCCCCATTTGGTCGCGCCGCGGGATTTTGTGATTAGTTTAGATTGTGCCAATGCGCAAGCTGATAAGTTGGCGTACAATTTTCAAGACGGCAAACTGAATATTGTCATTACCCCTAAAGACGGCAATTTTAATCCGCAAGATGTGAGTTTTGCCGAAGGCAATTTCCAGTTCGATTTAATTATCGTGTTGGATGCAGCCGATTGGGATCAGGTCGGACCGCTCTATGCCAATAATGTAAAATTATTCCAAGGCGTCCCCGTGGTGAATATCGATCACCATTCCAGTAATGATTATTACGGAACCATCAATCTAGTTGATCTGACTGCTACCGCTACCGCCGAAGTCCTTGTCGGTTTAATTGAAGCTCTGGGGCCTTCGTTGGTGGACGAAGACGTGGCGACAGCCCTGCTTACCGGCATCATCAGCGATACCGGCAGTTTTCAGCATAGTAATACCACGCCGAAGTCTTTAACGATCGCGGCGCAAATGGTGGGCTTGGGGGCACGGCAGCAAGAGATTATCAAATACCTCTTCAAGACCAAATCCCTCACTACGTTGAAATTATGGGGCAAAATCCTGTCCAACATCCGCTTAGACGAAGAGCATAAATTTAGTTGGAGCACAGTGCCTTTGACTTACTTTGACGAGACTGGAGCAGCTAAAGAAGAAACCACTGGAGTGATTGACGAATTAATGACTTCCGTGCCGGGAGCGGATGTGGTGGTTTTGCTGACCGAAAAGGAACCGCGAATAATTTCTGGCAGTATCCGAACCAAAAAAGGAGTGAATTCAGCTGAAATCGCTGCTCTCTTTGGCGGAGGAGGCCATCCGGGAGCCGCTGGTTTTAAGCTTTCCGATATCGAATTGGCCGCTGCTGAGGAAATCGTGACAGGTAAGAATCGGGAATACCAAGCCAGGAAGCCTAAATTGACCCCTGAGGAAGAAGATGCCATACTAGAACAACCTTCTCCTTCAGAAGTAGTGGAAGCCACAATTTCCCCAGAGGCAGTGCCAGAAGCGAATTTACCTCAGGAAATGGCTGTGGGAGCGGAAAATCTTGATCAAACAGAATAAATATGGTATAATAGAATAAGTATGACATTACGTCCTGACAAAAAAAAGAAGATCATTGGCGCTTTCCAGGCGCACAAGAAAGACACCGGCTCCTCGGAGGTCCAAATCGCGCTGCTCACCGAAAAGGTGAAAGAGCTGACCAAACATCTGAAAGCCCATGCCAAAGATTTCCATTCTCGCCAAGGGCTATTTAAGATTGTCGGGAACCGCCGGAGACTGTTAAATTATTTAAAGAAATCTCATCCGAGAAAATATTCCGCGTTAATTAAAGAATTAAAAATTAGGAAGTAAGGAGTTTTAGGATTGTCATAGAGCCTAGAGTTAAGTAAATTCCCAAAAATTTGTTTGACTCTAAGCTTTATCTACTGCAATCCCCCGCTCTGCTCTTCTGGAAAGGACAAATGGAAAAATTTGAGACTAAAGTTGGCGATGCCACTTTAACTATCGAGACCGGGAAACTGGCATTGCTCGCTTCCGGTTCAGTCACTGTGCGCCTAGGCGATACCGTGCTTTTGGCATCAGCAGTCATCGCCAACAAACCCAAAGAGGGCGTCAGTTTCTTCCCTCTGCTGATCGATTTCGAAGAGAAAATGTATGCTTCGGGTAAAATTTCCGGAAGCAGATTTATTAAAAGAGAAGGCCGCGCTTCCGATAACGCTATTTTGACAGCGCGCTTAACCGATCGGCCGCTCCGTCCCCTCTTCGCTAAAGGCTTCTATAACGATGTCCAAGTAGTAATTACTGTTTTATCTGCCGACTTAGTGCATGATCCGGATACCTTGTCTATTATTGGCGCTTCGGCAGCCTTAATGCTCACGGATGCGCCTTTTGCGGGTCCGGTCGGAGCCGTGCGCGTGGGGTTGATTAACGGCGAATTGGTCGTTAATCCTTCCTATGAGCAATTAGAAAAAGATAGCCAGTTAGACTTGGTTATTGCCGGAACGCGCGACAAAATATTGATGATTGAAGCTGGAGCTAAAGAGGTAGACGAAGCGACTTTCGCGAAAGCTTTGCAGTTTGCTCATCAGGCTTTGCAACCAACTCTGGATATTCAAGAGCAGCTAATGAAATTGCGAGACAAGTCAGCTAGTAAAGAATATAGCCTAATGCGGCCTACTCCGGAGTTAATGTCTGAAATGCGTGAATTTGTTGGCAGCCAAGCGAGTGAGGCTATTTATCAGGCAGACAAAATTCAGCGTGACGCATCCCTGCATGTATTAAGAGAAAAAGTTTGGCAAAAATTTGCCACAGAGGAACTCACAGAGTTAATCATGGCGGATGCGTTCGACCATCTTTTAGAAGAAGAGCTGCGGGCCAATATCTTGAAATCAGATAAACGGCCAGACGGACGCAAATTAACCGAAATCCGTCCTCTCTCTTGTGAGGTTAGCGTATTGCCGCGCACACATGGGTCAGCTCTGTTTAATCGTGGTGAAACCCAAGCTCTGACGTCCACCACCCTAGGCTCGGTAGCTGATGAACAAATGATTGATACGATGGATGCCAGTACAACCAAAAGGTACCTCCATCACTATAATTTTCCTCCCTATGCTGTGGGTGAAGTTAGACCGATGCGGGGTCCGGGTCGGAGAGAAATCGGTCATGGCGCCTTAGCAGAAAAAGCTCTCCTCCCGATGATTCCTTCTAAAGAAGAATTTCCTTATACTATTCGGGTAGTTTCGGAAATATTAGGCAGTAATGGCAGTAGCTCGATGGCGGCCACTTGCGGCAGTACGCTAAGTTTGATGGACGCCGGCGTTCCGATTAAAAAGCCGGTCGCCGGGATTGCCATGGGAGTAATTACGGACGATAAGGGTAAATTCAAAATTCTCACCGACATTGCCGGGATCGAAGATTTTAACGGCGACATGGACTTTAAGGTGGCCGGAACCCGTGACGGCATTACCGCCGTGCAATTAGATATGAAAGTGGCCGGTTTAGGTCTAGATATTCTGGAGAAAGCGCTGGAACAAGCTTATCCTGCCCGGCAAGAGATTCTGGCAGTGATTAGTAAATGTCTGACCGGTCCGAGAAAAGAATTGTCTATCTATGCTCCTCGTGTCGAGACAATTAAAATTAATCAAGACAAGATCCGCGACGTCATTGGCTCGGGCGGAAAGATTATTAATGGAATTATTGATCGTGCGGGTGGAAAAAATATCACCGAAATCAACATCGAAGACGATGGCACTATTTATGTTTCTTCTACTGATGCTAAATTAGCTGCCCAGGCGATCAAAGAAATCGAAAATCTAACTCGGGAAGCCGAAGTCGGGGCACTCTACGAAGGAAAAGTTACCCGGATTATGGATTTCGGAGCTTTTGTAGAAATTTTCCCCGGTACAGAAGGATTGGTCCATATTTCTCAACTAGCACCGGAACGAGTTAATAAAGTAACTGATATAGTAAAAGAAGGAGATATTATTCCCGTCATCGTTACGGAAATAGATTCTCAAGGGCGAGTTAATTTGTCGCGGAAAGCGGCATTAAAACGCCAAGGAAAATAGTACTCTTTTAAATTCGTTATGAAGTGCAGTGAATGTTCTCGTCGCAATCATGATGACAATCGCTTTTGTATCTTTTGCGGCACTGCTCTCGAGTCTAAACTCGCTACGCGAGAGACTCCCCAATCCATCAGTCGTCAAAAGGTGTTATTGCCACCCCAGGATATTGATGAGCTGATCAGTTATCGAGATACCTTGAGACGTCCGGCCGTTTCGATTTACCCGGCCGTAGTGGCAAGTTTGGCGATTATTATAGTGGCAGCCGGAGCCTATTACTGGTTCTGGTACCGAGATGTTTTTGAAGTTATGGCAATTGATTATCAGTCTACTGAACTAATGGATGAGTGATAAATTAGCAGCTCTGCAAAAAATTATTTCTGACGTGAAATCCCACCAGTGTTCTTTACGGGCGGGTTGCCTGCAAGCTGTTCCGGGTGAGGGCAATCCCGACAGTCCTATCGTATTTATTGGCGAAGGACCCGGGAGAGTAGAAGACCAGGAGGGGCGCCCTTTTGTCGGTCCAGCTGGGCACGTTTTAGTCAAACTCCTAGCTAGTATCGGATTGAAACGAGAGGATGTTTACATTACTAATGTAGTAAAATGCCGCCCGCCGGGTAATCGCGATCCTCTCCCCGCCGAAGTAGACGAACATCATATATTTTTGCAACAGGAATTGGATTTAATCCAACCTAAGTTAATTGTGCTATTGGGTCGGCATGCCCTGCATTGGTTTTTGCCGAATGAACAGATTTCAAAAGCGCGAGGTAAAGCTAAACGACAGGGGCAATACGTTTATTTTCCGATTTATCATCCCGCTGCCACCTTGCATAATCCCAATCTCGCGCAGGATTTACAAAATGATTTCTTGAAAATCCCGGTTGTTCTCCAAAAAATAGCCGAATTGCCGGCTCCCGCCGCGGCCTCACCAACTGCCATCAATCCATCCCCTCAACCGCCTGCTCAACTCGCCATATTTTAATTAATCAATTATGAAAACAAGATCGGACAGACCTCACAAATCCCAGCGGCCCCATAAACCGACTAAACCAGTTTATCCCATTAACTCCAAGGGCGTTTTAAGGTTCATTCCTTTAGGCGGATTAGATGGAATTGGGATGAATATGCTGTTGCTGGAATACGGGGATGATATTGTAGCTTTGGATTGCGGCATGATGTTTCCCGATGAAACTATGCTCGGGATCGATTATGTCATTCCTGACATTTCTTATTTAAGAAAACACCGGAAAAAACTTAGAGGAGTAATTATCTCGCATGGCCATGAAGACCATGTCGGTGGCATTCCCCATCTCCTCCCCGAGTTAGGCGTGCCAGTTTATGCCAGCGTGCTCGCGAGTGCTCTGATTGAGGCGCGTTTAAGCGAATTCCCCGGGGCTAAGCAGGTCAAAGTTTATAAATACCAAGAGAATGATGAGTTAAAGCTCGGCGTGTTTCGGATCAAATTCTTCCGGGTGCTCCACAGCATTCCGGATAGTTTCGGCATTATTATTGATACTCCCCTTGGCCGAGTGGTGTATACCGGTGATTTTAAATTTGATTTAACTGCCCCTGAACCGATCACACTCGATTTCGATCGGATCACTAATGGCGGGCAGGAACAACCCCTGCTTCTCCTCTCGGAAAGCACTAATGCGGAAATGCCGGGTTCCACTATTTCGGAGCAGGAGGTGGTAGAGAGTTTTGATCGCATCTTCTCCGCTTCTAAGGGCCGATTAATCGTGTCTTCGTTCGCCTCCCGGATTGACCGGATGCAATATGTGTTAACTGCCGCCCAAAAATATGGGCGGAGAGTCACCATCTCCGGACGCAGTATGTTGAAATATTTTGATGCCGCCTCGCGCCTGGGTTATCTGAAATACCCGAAAGAATTATTAGTCCCCTTAAAAGGCGTTAGTAAAATTCCCGATGAGCAACTAGTGGTCTTGAGTACCGGTAGCCAGGGTCAACAAGGTTCGTCACTCGCGCGGATGGCCTTTAACGAACATACTCAAGTCAAAATTAAATCCGGCGATACGGTCGTGATTTCATCGTCCCCTATCCCCGGCAATGAACGGTCGGTTTCCGCGATTATTAATAATTTGTGTCGGGAAGGCGCCGAGGTTATTCATAATCGGACAATGCAGGTACATGTCACCGGCCATGCTTTCCAGGACGAGCTCAAGCTCGTATTAGATAAGCTGCGGCCCAAGTACTTTATTCCGGTGCACGGCGAATATCATATGCGCACCGCCCATAAAAAACTGGCCACTGGCTTGGGGATGACAGAAGACCATATTTTTATGATTGATAATGGCGATGTAGTGGAAATTGATAAAACCAGTGCTCGGAAGCTCAGGGAAACCGTTCCGGCCGGCGTGATTATGGTAGACGGTTTAGGTGTCGGTGACGTGGGAGAGATTGTGTTGCGGGATCGCCAAGCTATGGCCAAGGAAGGCATGTTTGTGATTATCGCCACAATAGAACGGAAAACCGGCCAGCTGGTGAGCAGTCCGGACATTATCTCGCGCGGATTTGTCTATATGCGGGAGCAGGAAGACCTGATCAATCGCACCCGAAACGAAGTCAAACGGATTCTCGGCGGTAAGCGCAAAGGTAAAAAGATGCCGGATGACTGGAACAATATCAAACAAAAAGTCCGGGAAGAGATTGGTCAATTTCTCTACAGAGAAACTGAACGTCGCCCGATGATCCTACCGGTAATAATCGAAGTCTAAATTGCCGTAGAATTTATTCAGATTTGGCAGTATCTTCCAGATCTTTGCGGACAGCTGCCTGAATGGTTTGGCTATCCTGTTCTAATTTCCGGATGGCTGATTCTTGCATGGCTTCATCGGCCTGGCGAATTTTATCTACCACTTCTGCTATGGGTTGATCAGCTGCCAAATCAGCCAAGGCTTGTTGAACTGCCGTCTTGGACTGCATTAAATTATCAGCCTGATTAGCCAGGGTTTGGGCTTTGTTAGAATTATCTAAAACCTGCTGAGTCAGGTCGGAAATTTTAGATTTGAGTTCGTCGAATTTCATATTAATTCTTTATTAATTTAAGGGGTGCCTTTGGTGCGTGTAATTTCTTCTTCAATGGCTTCTTTTTTGCGTTTAGCGGCCTGATGCGCAATTTCCTTAGGATGTAGTGTGGTAGTTTTGAATTTAGCGGCAGCTTGTTTACTTTTATCAAGCTTTTGCATCAGCGCTTCAATTTCTTTATTTGCTTCGAGTATTCGATGAGTGTGGATGTCATTCCCCTCTCTTACTAAGGTGTCTTTTTTGTTTTGCAGTAAGTTAAGAGCCTGACTAATTGTCGATGATTCTTGTTTAGCCTCTCTGAGGGTGTCATCATATTCGCCCGCTTGGGTCAAAGCTTCATCCAGTGCAGCATTAGCAGCGTCTGTTTCTGTTTGTGCCTCAGTTATCAAAAGAGCATCTGGTGCGTTTTGTCCTCCTCTAACTTGCCGATACTCCAATCGTTCAAGCTTCTTTTGGGCAGCCTCTGCTTTACGCTTCGCCTTCCCGATGATAACAGCCTGTTCTCTCTTCTTTTTTTCTGCCTCAACTTGTTCGCCCCGAGCTCTTTCTAACTCCAAGCTTTTTTGGGAAATATTTTCGTCCAATTCCGCTATTTTTTGCGTGATAGTTTTTAACTTGTCTCTTAAGTCTTCTCTCTCGCTTTGGGTAGTTCGCAAGTCATATTCCAAAGTGCTGATAGCTTCCCCCTGTTCTGCTAAAGCATCTTTGAGCTGTTCCAATTCAGTGCTTAATTTGGCTTCGGCTATGCTTTCGGGTTGTAATTTTTCTTCTAAGATGGCAATTTTCCGATCTAACTCAGCTTGTTTAATATTTTTTTCCTGTTCGGCTTGGCTGCGCTTTTTGGTCCTTTTAACTTCTATTTTTTCTTTGGCAAACTTTTCCGCAGCCTGGACTTGTTTGCTAAAAGCTTCCTCTCGAAGGTGAGTATCTTTTTGAGTTGATTGTTTAGCCAGTTCTGCTCGTAAGCGATTTTGTTCTTGCTGGTGTTGAAGATCCAACGCTGCTAAACTTAGCAGATCAGCCTGTTCGAAATCAGACCTGCTATCACCCATCCGATAGGCCGTTTGGTCTTTTCTAGGCCGATGCATTTGTTTAATCGCCAAAACTATTTCAGTTTCCTGAACTTTTTGCTGAGCCTCTTTAATGGCGGTGCCATATTCTGTGACCAGTTGGGAACGATTTTTATTCCAGTCCGATGTGTATTTTTCATAGTCTTTTTGCTTATATTGCAAGAAGTGTTCTTGAGCGTCCAGACTCCACTTGATCGATTCTAAATCAGCCATCGCTTCGACTTGCTCGGCTTCAGTAAATTCTTCTCCGGGCTGGAGGACAATCCCTTCTAATAAAGAACACTGTTGTTTTAACTCTAAAACATTGGCTTCGGCTTCTCGTAAGTCTCTCTCGATCATTCTTTCTTCGTCGCGGATTTTTCCTAATTCAGCATAAAGTTGACCTTCTAATTGACGCTTATTACGCTTGGCTTCAAATTGCAAATCTTTTTGGCGCCGAGTTTCTTTATTCCGGAGCCATGTTCCGATGGGATTGGTCCAAATGTTATTCAGCCGATGAGGGGGGCGATATTTTTTCTCAATACTGGGGTAACGCTCGAACACGTCTTCGGCTCGAGCAATTTGTTTAATGACATCTGTCTGTTCCTTTTCCTTAATTTCCCTCTCATATAACAGAGGTTCAGCATCTGAGGTATCTTCAAATGATTTTCTTAGTCTAGAGGCTTTCTCTCTCGCACCTTGCCGGATTTCATCAAAATCATCCTCTGGGGATTCAGATGAAATAGGTTGTTCTCTTTGCTCTGCCATGGATTTCTTGCTTAGTTTTACTATTATTTTATTATATCACCAATAGAGTTTTTTGTCAATAAGAGATTAGTTCCAGGGTTTCTCCTCCTCTAAATCGCTCTATGCTATAATTAACCTGTTATTGAGGCGATTTTTTAATGGCAAAACCCCGAAAAAAGAAAAAACAGTACCGCTACCGTTCCTATCAGACCTCTAAATGGGTAGATGGACTGAATTTAGATTTGGAATTAGAGCCGCATATCTTACGCGAGATTGTGGCAGTATTGTTGATAGGGTTGGGAGTGTTTACTTTACTGGCAATCTTAGGAGCAGCAGGCGGTGTCGGCAGTGTCTTCTTTACGGCTTTGCGGATAGGATTGGGTTGGACTAGTTTTATCTTGCCGGTAGTATTAGTCGGTGCTGGCCTAGCTTTGTTTTATCCAGTGAAATATAAATTTACCACTACAAATACTGTGGGCTTGATTATGTTAGTCGTGGCTCTGTCGGCTTTACTGCATTTGTTTGTTGTCCCAGAAAACAGTGTGGGCGTAGCCCAAAGTGGAGCCGGCGGGGGTTATATTGGACTCGGCATTGCCGCAGGGTTAATTAAACTGGTCGATTTCTGGGCAGCCTTGTTGATTGTCGGTATGGCACTAGCCATTGCTTTATTGTTTGTGTTTGGCCAACCTCTGCGCGAGCTTTATTATCGAGCCAAACTGAATGTGCCTGCTCTCCCCCATTCACCCAAATTGATTATTCATAATGCGGGAGCGAAGGGTGGCCGAGCGCAAAAAGAAGAAGATACCGACACTAAAGAAAATCAGGAACAAATTAAAACAGATGAACCCGAATTAGAGGTAGCTAAGACCTTTGTGCGTAAGAAGGTATCCGAGCAAGAGCCAGATTTTGTGCCCCAACTCACTACTGCCGGCGATTTTAAGTTGCCCCCGCTCGATTTATTGAGCGACACGGTAACTAAAGTCGATAGCGGCAATATTCGCCAAAATGTCGGTATTATCCAAGAAGCTTTGGAAGATTTCGGTATTCAAGTGGAGATGTCAGAAGTAAATGTCGGCCCGACAGTCACGCAATACACCTTGAAACCGGCGGCGGGAGTTAAATTATCTAAGATCAGTAATTTATCTAATGATTTATCGCTCGCTTTGGCGGCCCATCCTATCAGAATTGAAGCACCTATTCCAGGGCGGTCGTTGGTCGGGATTGAAGTACCCAATAAGAAATCTTCGATGGTGCGCCTGCGCGAACTAATCGAATCTGATGCCTTCAAAGCGATCCGCTCCCCTTTGCGGATGCCCTTGGGACGCGATGTAGCGGGGACGCCGGTAGCCGCCGATTTAGTGCGGATGCCGCATTTACTGATTGCGGGAGCCACCGGTATGGGTAAAAGCGTTTTTCTTAATTCATTATTAGTAAGTTTGATTTATCAGAATTCTCCGGCGGATTTGAGATTGGTCCTGGTCGATCCGAAGCGGGTAGAGTTTACGGCCTACAACGATGTCCCGCACTTACTGGCGCCGGTGATTGTCGATCCCTACAAAACCATTAGTGCTTTAAAGTGGTTAGTGATGGAGATGGAGCGCCGCTATAAAGTTTTTGCCGATCATAAAGTGCGCTTTATCGAAGCGTTTAACCGGGAATATCCGGATGCCAAAATGCCTTACATTGTTTTAGCTATTGATGAGTTAGCTGATTTGATGGCAGTGTCGGCCCGCGAGGTCGAAGCTTACATTTGTCGTTTAGCGCAAATGTCTCGGGCAGTAGGCATCCACTTAGTCTTAGCCACCCAAAGACCTTCCGTGGATGTCATTACCGGGCTGATTAAAGCCAATTTCCCCTCCCGGCTAGCTTTTGCAGTTACCTCCGGCACCGATTCTCGCACTATTTTAGATACGGTCGGAGCGGACAAATTGCTGGGTAATGGAGATATGCTCTTCCAACCTTCTGATGCCAGCAAGCCGCGCCGGATTCAAGGAGTGTTTGTAAGCGATAAAGAGGTTAAAGCCGTGACCGATTTTGTGAAACAGCAAGACAATCCCCAATACATTAGCGAATTGATCGCTGAAACCAAAGAATCCAAGCAATCCGAGATTGAATCCGAAGGCGATCCCTTATTAAATGAAGCTGTTGAATTGGTGGTGCGGACTGGCAAGGCCTCAGCCTCGTATTTGCAAAGAAGATTTCGGATTGGTTATGCGCGGGCGGCCCGCCTCCTAGATTTATTAGAAATGAAAGGAATTGTCGGTCCGGGCGAAGGGGCCAAACCGCGCGAGATTTTAATGTCGCGCACCGAATTGGTGGGGCAAGCCGCCAGCCCGACTGAGGCGGAATATAAAGAGGGCGAAGACTATTAAATAATATGTCATCCTCGGGCTTGACCCGAGGATCCAGGCCTAGACTCGGCGAGGCTGGCAGGCCTGGATTCCCGATCGAGTCGGGAATGACAAAGAATAAACAGTATGGCTACAGAATCTTCTTTCGATATCGTGTCCGAAATTGATCAGCAAGAGCTCGCCAACGCTTTAGATCAAACCCGCCGTGAAATTGCCGGGCGCTATGATTTTAAAGATGCTCCTGTCGAGATTAAAGAGGAGAAAGATCAATTAGTCATTTTAGCGCCAACCGAGTTTAAATTTAATGCGGCGCTGGATATTATTAAATCAAAACTGATCCGGCGGCAACTGGATTTGCGGATTTTGGGAGAGAATAAGATCGAACCGGCCAGCGGCGGTGCCGTGCGCGTAACCATTCCCCTGGTCGCTGGCATATCGGCGGATCGGGCTAAGTTAATCAATAAAATAATTCGAGATCAGTTGCCAAAAGTAAAGGCCACTATCCAAGGGGATACCATCAGGGTCAGTTCCAAAAGCCGCGACGACTTACAGGCAGTGATGGCTCTATTTAAAGACAAGCCGGAAGTTACTATCCCCCTCCAGTTTACTAATTATCGTTAAATAGTTTATTTAACTAATATAAAAGATATGAATCCCACTAAAACTTTAACTAAATCTGTACCCACGGATACCCTATCTGATACGCTAAGCCAGATTGAGAAGAAATACGGCCAAGGCGCCGTCATGCGTTTGGGTGATGCTAAGCATGCCGAAGTAGAAGCTGTCCCGACCGGGTCACTCACTTTGGATCTGGCTTTAGGCGTGGGTGGGATTCCCAAAGGTCGAGTGATTGAGATCTTCGGGCCGGAATCATCCGGCAAAACCACTTTGGCTTTGCATATGATCGCCCAATTTCAAAAACGGGGCGAAACGGCGGCATTTGTGGATGCCGAACATGCTCTGGATCCGGATTACGCTAAACGGATCGGCGTGGACACTCAAAATCTGCTGATTTCTCAGCCGGACAATGGCGAACAAGCCCTAGATATTGTCGAAGCCTTAGTGAAATCTAATTCGGTCGGTATTATTGTGATCGATTCGGTGGCGGCATTAGTCCCCCGGGCGGAAATTGAGGGCGATATGGGAGATTCCCATATGGGACTGCAAGCCCGGTTAATGAGTCAAGCTCTCCGGAAAATTACAGCTTATGTGAGCAAGTCGCGGACGGCAGTCATTTTTATTAATCAGTTGCGCATGAAGATTGGAATTATGTTCGGTAACCCCGAAACTACCACCGGTGGCAATGCTTTAAAATATTATTCTTCGGTTAGATTGGATATTCGGCGGGTCGAGTCGATTAAATCAGGCGAAGAAGCAGTTGGCAACCGCGTGCGGGTGAAAGTAGTTAAAAATAAAATCGCTGCTCCATTCCGCCAAGCCGAGTTTGATTTGATGTTTGCGCAAGGTATCTCCCGCGAGGGCGAACTGATCGATCTGGGCTTGAGCCGCGGCTTTGTTATTAAATCCGGCTCGTGGTACGAGTGGGAAGGATCCAAAATCGGTCAAGGTAAGGAAGCGGCCAAAGAATTCCTAAAAACCGACAAAAAAGCCGCCGAGAAGCTCGAGAAGATGATCCGCTCACTCGCGTAAATTGCAATAATTTAGGCAATAGTAACCAGAGTGTTATTTGGGGCCCAGTCGTACAGCACTTTAGAAGCCTCAATACCCACGCGGACGCAACCGTGTGACATTGGTTTGCCTAAATGCATATAATCTTCGTACAGTTTACCATTGGTATATAAACGACCATCAACCACTTCCCCTTCGATACGTTTACCTTGTTTAACTTTCCAGTGCGGTAGGGCGTGCAAACCATAGCCGATAAACCCGTATTCCCTGTTATAGAGCGCCATCCAATTATCCATAAACAAACTGTACTTACTAGAATAGGCCGTATCGATGTGGTTAAGAATTTTGAATTTTCCTTTCGGAGTGTTATAGCCAGATTTGCCGCTAGAAATGGGAGTGTCTAACATTACGACATTATTTTCAACAACCCAGAGCCGTTGGTCGCTTAACCAAATATAAATCTGTTTGCCCATCGCATCTTGATAGCTAAGCTCATTGCCTACCTGGAGCAACCATTTAATAGTGGGGCCGGTAATTACAGTAGTACCTAAATGTAATTTGAAGGATTCTTGGTATAAGGCTTTGCGAGTGACGGTCTGAATCGGAATATTAAAAGTAATTGTGCCACGCGGGCGAATACTGTCTTGGTCAACCGAGCTACCAGCTAAAATCCGATTTTGGTCGATCCAAACGGAAGTAGCAAAGGGGCTTTTATGGTCGGGAGTGCCATCGAAATAAATACTGCTTAGATAAAGCTGGTACAGGGGCCAAGGTTCCGACCCGATATTTTTTAGCTTAAGCGTAAGAAACCCCGGCTGGTTGGGTTCTAGGATAGGGTCGGCGCTCTGTTCAACAATTTCATATTGATAAGAGGGCAACAGCTCTTGGGCGCGGGTAGTTTGGGCAAAGAAGATAAAGCCGCCGGCGATTAAACAAGACGACATCACGACTACACCTATGGTTTGGAAGATTTTTATGTTTATTTTCACCGATTCTTATGGTTTTAACTAAGATTTCATTATACCAAAAAAATCGCCTCTGGTCAAGATAATTCTTGACACATAGGAGTAGATATGATAGGTTATAATGATTTCGTGAAGCTAGGTGTACCTTGGAGACCATAATGATAAAGAAGACCAGAAAGTCGGCCATCGCAAAGAAGCAGCTGAAAATCAAGAAGCAATACTGCGAAAGATCCTGCGATTGTGCGAGGGAGGATCAAGGCCATTGTCCCCTTCAAAACAATCAACCTATGTCTAACTGCTCTTCGGCAGTGCCCGACGAGACTGTTGCGCAGAGAAAGCCGAGAAAGCGCAAAGTATCAGCGGCCTGACCAAGGCCTAACTAACCAAAGAAACCCCTCTGAATCAGAGGGGTTCTTCTATTAAATGTTTGGCGATATTAAAACAATAACGAGAGGGTGGTGGGAAGATCGGTGTAATTAATTACCACGGCGCTGGCGGCAAGTAATACTAGTAAAATTATCAAAACCCAAAACAGCCAATGCGCGCCATCTTCAATTTCATCAGGCAGAACAATAATATAATTGGTTTTTTTGGGAACCAATTTTTTTAGCTTCTGGACTTTCGATGATTTTTTGTCTGATTTAATTTCTGTCATATTGTTTCTTCTTTGTCATTCCCGACTCGATCGGGAATCCAGGCCTGGATCCTCGGGTCAAGCCCGAGGATGACATATTATTTAATAGTCTTCGCCCTCTTTATATTCTGTCTCAGTCAGGCTAGCGGCTTGTCTTGCCGAATTGAGCGGGCTTGCCTCGCTGCGAAGCAGCGGGTAAGATCATTATAACAAACTCGCCTTTAGGAAGTTTGCTGGCGAAGTAGTTAATTAGTTCGTTAGTCTCCCCTATTTTGACTTCTTCAAACTTTTTAGTGAGTTCGCGAAAAGCCAGAATCTTTCTTTGGCCTAAAAATTTTTCAATATCTCTCAAGGTGCGGCCTACCCGCATCGGTGATTCATAAATTAAAATGGGCAAATCCCAGCCGCTGATCTTTTTGAAGAGAGTTTCCCGGCCTTTCTTTTTCGGGAGGAATCCCAGGAAGATAAAATTATCAGCCGATTCCCCAGCGATGCTGAGGGCAGCGGTCAGGGCAGAAGGGCCAGGGAGAGCCATGACTTCAGCACCGGCAGCGCGAGCGGCCCCTACGAGCCTCCCGGCCGGGTCTTGGATACCGGGAGTACCCGCATCAGTGATCAAGGCAATGTTTTTGCCTTCCACTAGCTGCTCCACCAGGTAATCCAGTTTATTATCTCGGCTGTGTTGGTGATATGAAATCAGCGGAGTTCCAATATTATAGTGGTTTAGTAATTTTTTACTAGTGCGCGTATCTTCGGCTGCGATCAAGTCAACTGTCCGCAAGGTTTCTAAAGCCCGCAGAGTAATATCTCCCAGGTTCCCGATCGGTGTGGCGACCACATAAATTTTTCCCATCATCTGTTAATTGAGTAAATAATTACGTATCCGTCATTCTGGGGAGCCCCTGGGGCGACTCCAGAATCGTACATATTATTTATACGATCCTGGACGATGCCAGGATGACGGCCAAAAGAGTCTTAATATTTTTTAGAGACTAAATCTTTAAGTAATTTAGTTTGTTCCAGTATCTCTTTATCTTGTTCGTCCAAGTGAGTCAAAATATGTTCGATGTCTTTGTAGATAGATTCGGTGGTTTTGAATTCCTCCTCGGCTCTCAGTTCGGCGTGGCGGTTTTGAATATTCTGCCCCACCAGAATCAGCGGCATCAAGAGGAGTTGGATAATATTACCTATAAATAGCAAAAAGGCGAAGGGATAAGGATCAAACGGCTGATTGGCGGAATTAGTCTGCCAGAGAATCCATCCTGCCATAAACAAGGTAAAGAAATAAACCGCATACATGGTGCCTATAGCTGCTGTGATAGTTACGGCAATCCTATCGTTTAGTCCAAGCTGGTTTTTATGAATTATGTTAACGTTTTTAGGATGATGCCGTTTACTCGGCTCTCTCTGTTCAAGTGACGACATTACTTCCTCCACAATTTACTTATAATTTATCGATATTTTGATATAACTTGATCCAGTCTGGGATGGTGAGGGTTTGCGCGCGGCGCTCCGGGGCGATCCGACTTTTGGCCAAAACCTGTTTAACCTTGGCGTCGTCCAAATGCAGTCCGCCGGACAAAGAATTATGCAGTTGCTTGCGGCGCTCGCCAAAACCTGCTTTGACTAGCCGAAAAAACTTTTTTTCATCAATCTCGCCTGCCCGTGCCGGGCTTGAACGGCCAGGGGTCGGTAATTTCTGATGGGGAATAATTCTGATCACCGCTGAATCGACTTTTGGTATTGGCCAGAAATTCTGTTTGGGGACCAGCGTGATGATTTCAGCAGTGCTATAGAATTGTACGGCAACGCTTAGGAGATTGGCGTCGGGAGGTAACGCAATCATGCGCTCGGCGACCTCCTTTTGCACCATCAATACCATCATAACAGGGCGGTATTTGCTTTCTAGAAAGAAACGAATAATTGCGGAAGTTAGATAATAAGGCAAATTGGCTACTAACTTATATTTCTTTTTCGGGAAATATTCTTTAAAGAAAGCATCGCTCAAAGCCAGCGCATTGCCTTCCACGATCTTCATATTAGAAAGATCCGAATTGATTCCCCGGCAAGCTTTAGCCATACTGATATCTTTTTCAATAGCTACCACGCGCTGGGCGGTTTGGGCTAAAGCTCTCGTCAGGGTGCCGAGTCCCGGACCGATTTCGAGCACCTCGTCGGTATCGGTCAGGCGGGCTGCTTGCGTAATTTCTTGTAGAACCTGTGTATTAGTTAAAAAATGTTGCCCCAGCCTTTTTTGAGCCGACATATTATACTCGCGGAGAATTAGACGAATAGTATCAATATTAGTTAGGTCCATAGGTCAGTATTTAGCGTTTAGCGTCTAGCATTTAAAATATAGTTCCTCCCCTCACGGAGGGGAGGTTAGGTGGGGAGTGATTAATCTTCTACTCCCACCTCCCCCTAACCCCTCCTCGGGCAGGAGGGGAATATTATCTAGATTTTATAGTAGCGGACATTGATAATCCCGGCACCTAAGGGAGCGAGTTTAGCAAAGGCGGTATGATTCAAATCCAGCGACATACCCGTCCAATCCTCCGGGCCAAAGTCGTTTACCACGACATCCACGGATTTGCCGGATTTGATGGCAATGACGTGCACCTTGGTGCCCCGGGGAAATTCTCGGCTAGCAGTATTCATGCCGTTGCCGAAGACATACCAACTGGCGTAGCCTTCCCGAACCGGTGATTTAGGAACTTTTAGGGCCTCTTCTTGTTTCTTAATATCAGCCGCAACCTTGTCTATAGTGGCTTGCATGTTAGCAGCCACAATAGAATTTCTGTCAGTCGGCTTAGTAGTGACGGTAACTAAAGTTGCGGCAGTCAGCCGACTCTCTGGCCGGGGGGTGACAGCGACGATCGGCTCTTGGATGTTGAGTTCGGCAATTAAATCCCCTACCTCAGTCGCCTTGGTAGTATAAATGTCAGTTAAACCATTAATCGAAACAGTCACGGCTTTGATAGTCTTGATAGTGGCATTTCCTAACTGGCCCAGACCGAAGATAAGAAAAATCAATAGCCCTAAAGTTATAGCGGTGGCAAAAGATTTCTTTCTAGTTTCGGGGGCGAGATGAGGATAATTTAAATCCGTCAACCTGTGCCTAAAGAGTTTGCTCACAGTTACATTATACTGTAAAAGCTTTAGAGGGAGGCTGAGGTGGGAGCAACTATTTTTTTGATCGGAGCCAAATTGCGCGCCAATCGTTTGATACCGAATTGTTGGAAGGCGGCGATTACTTCCAATTTATCTACGGTAATCACTTTACCGGGACCGAAATGCTTATGTTCGATCCAATCCCCAGGTTTAACCTTGAGGGCTGGGGAAACTTCTTCAATGGTAGTAGTGGTATGAGACATTTCGTTGCCGTCAACTTTTAACTCTTCTGGTATATCATCAATAAACCGAGATGGCAAACTGGGGGTAAAAGTGCCGAAGATCAGACGCTGGACCGTATAGATTAAATAAAGCTTTTTCTTGGCTCGGGTCATCCCGACATAACACAAGCGACGTTCTTCTTCTAATTCCTCTTCGTCTAGGATACTGCGGGAATGCGGAAACAGGTTTTCTTCCATTCCGGCAATAAACACATAATCAAATTCCAATCCTTTAGCCGAGTGCAAAGTCATTAAACTAACAGCGTTTTCGTCTGCATCATATCTATCAATATCTTGGATCAAACTGACTTCTTCCAAAAAGAGTGGTAAAGCGATTTTGATATCTAGAATATCATATTTTTCGATGACGCTCTTAAGTTCCCGGACGTTTTCAATGCGAGTTTCACCTTCAATAGTTTTATCATTAAGCCAAACCAAATAGCCAGTTTTTTCTAAGAGATAATCGAACAATTTAGAAAGCACTCGTTTACCCGACCTGGCTTCGGTAAATACTTGTCCCAGTTTTCGGAGTTCGGCTTGGGCTTTAGCTCCTACCGGCACATCTAACAGAATTTCGCTGGTCGGCTGATTGTGCACTGTGGCGTATTTGACTAGTTCTTCCCAGGTTTTCTCCCCTACTCCCCGGGGCGGCAAATTGATGATTCGCTTTAAACTCAAATCATCCTGCGGGTTATTAATTACTTTCATAAACGCCAGCACATCTTTAATTTCTTTGCGATCGTAGAACCGAGTACCGCCGATGATCCGGTATGGGATGTTTTGTTGCAGAAAAGCTTCTTCTAAAGCGCGGGACTGGGCGTTGGTGCGATACAAAATCACAAAATCATTAAAGTCGAGTTTAGGGTCAGCCGATTTGCGCTGGAGAATTTCTTGGATGATGTATTTTCCCTCCATCTCTTCGTTAAAGACTTGTTTGATAGTGATCGGCTCGCCTTCGCCGTTTTTGGTCCAGAGTTCTTTTTCGCTCCGATTTTTGTTGGCGGAAATGACAGCTGCCGCGCTATTTAGGAGATTTTGGGTAGAACGGTAGTTTTCTTCCAGTTTAATGGTTTTGGCTTTTGGGTAATCTTTGTGGAAATTCAAGATATTGCGGTAATTCGCCCCCCGCCAACTGTAAATCGATTGCCAATCGTCGCCTACCACAAACAGATTCTTATGTTTTTCGGCCAACAACTTGGTTAATTGGTATTGGGCGGTGTTGGTATCTTGATACTCGTCCACCATAATATATTTAAATTTGGTTTGGTATTTCTTCAAAACATCCGGATTATTGCGGAATAAAACTACTGTTTGCATCAAGAGGTCGTCAAAATCCAAGCTGTTGTTGGCGAGGATAATTTCTTGGTAGCGGGGGTAAACTTTAGCCACTACTTTTTGAAAGTAGCCATACGCCATTTCGGGATATTCTTCGGCATTGATCAGTTCGCTTTTGGCGGAAGAGATGTAATTTAATACCGCGCCGGGGGCGAATTTCTGGGTGTCCACATTTAAGTCGTTCATGGCCTGTTTTACCGCTGTGGTTTGTTCGTCAGTGTCTAAAATAGTGAAATTTTGATTGCGGCCGATGTGTTGAATGTCGGCCCGCAAAATCCGCGAACAGAGCGAATGGAAGGTACTGATATGAAAAGCTTTATCGGATTTTAACTTCAGCAGATGCATGATCCGTTGTTTCATCTCGCCGGCCGCCTTGTTGGTAAAGGTGACGGCCAAGATCTCGCTGGGGGTAGCTTTTTTGGTTTGCACCAAATAAGCCACCCGGGATGTGAGGGTTTTGGTTTTGCCGCTCCCGGCTCCCGCCAAGATCAGCACCGGCCCTTCCGTGGCCTGCACCGCTTTAATCTGCTCCGGGTTCAACTTGTCTAATAAATCTGTCATACAACCTTGTGTCATCCCGAGCGTAGTCGAGGGATCTTATATATTACTCATATTAACTTATCCTATTATCCCACAACAAAAAACCCACCTCTCGGTGGGCTGATATTTTCCCTAGCGACCTAGAGAGTTGCGAACAAATTTCTGTGCAAGTTTCTCCCCTTCTCGCACGAGATTTTGCACAGTTTCTGATCTGAAGCTGCAATTTGGCCAATTCATAGGATCAGCACTATCCAAACCTCCTTCTTTGGCAGCCGCTTCTATCAGGGAGTTGACTGTATCAACAAGCTGTTGTCCGGTCTGAGCATCAGCAAAGGGAAGATTTCCCATTATCTTTCGAGCGGTCGATGCGTACCAATACAATCGGGCAATAGTCGCGGACGAGATAGTTGTTGGATTACCGACCATGTCCCTTTCCTGCCAAGAACTTCCTACCTTTTTTACATCAATCACTCCAGCGATTTCTTTCATAATCTGAGCGAAAGGTTCGAAGTCTGATTCCTCAGTCAATGCGAAACGTCTAACCAATGCTGTCGAATAATCTGTGAATGTTCCACTTTCGGCAAAGCAACCAGACATATATAAGTTGCCCTTCAGTTTGCCTTGGACAGCTTCATTGATTTTTTCATTATCCATAAGAACAGAGAAATGTTCCATTTCGACGATTACGTCATACTTTGCGAGCTCCTCTTTCTTTTCTGTTGGTATGACTGATGGTTCTACGACGTTTTGTTTCTTTCCCTTAAACTTCTCGATCAATCTCAGGAAGATATTCATGGCTTTTGCTCCTTATTTCATTCGAGATTAGCCCGCCACTTTCGTGGCGGGTTCCAGAGACCATTTAACACAACGCCGACGGTCATTTTTATTAGTCAGAATTGTGAATGCTTTTCTTTGCTGCAATAGGGTCGTTGCAAAAGGTTCGATGACATCAGTTTTTATAATGATTGGATCTGGCCACTCAATGTCTCCAACAGTTTCATCGCAGCGCTCCCCTGTAATAACAAGCTCACCAAAACTGATCTGGAACTTTTCATTCTTCTTAACGAAACAATTTCCGCCACTAATGAGCTTGACCAATTCGTCAAAGGTATTTACGTGTCGCATTGTGTCGCCTCCTTGGCCTTGGATGGGGTAACAAGATAGACAATGTATTTTGTGGCATCGTAGCCGACGGTGTAGAAGAGGAAGATCCAGAACACTCGCCAATCACCGCTGAATCCGCTATATATCACAGCTGGAACTGGATAGTACAACATACCTTCATACAGGTTTCTGACAAACCTATTTGGCGCTTTGCCTCGCCATCGATCTTTGATTGAGCCGAACAGAACAAATACCAGGTAGAATGTCAGAAGCAAACCAATTTCTGGCTTAGCGACTGCTAAGAAAGTGATTATGATCATGGTTGTGGCGATTTGGTGATTTAGGTAGTCTAGTCTGCCTCTCACCAAGAACGCTAGGTTCATGGCCAACATAATGTTGGCTGTAGCTGGCCCTCCTAGCATAACTAATGCGGCTCCCATAATTCCCCAGACAATGCCGAACAGAATATCGGCTCCGGAGAACCAATAGAAACCATGTTCGTTATGGAGATCAGCAATTTTCATACTGATTCCATAGCCGATGGCAATCAGCAATAATAGCCCCATGGTTATTCTCCTTATTTTTTCGTTTTTCTGTTTTCAAGATTGCAATTTTCTGCTTCCAGACTACATTATTTGTAGATTTGTGTCAATAAGTTCGGACAATTAGAAAACTGTTTTACGGTCATTTATAATCTGATATTGCTATATAAAACCAGATATGCTATAATATTTGTTGGTACGAATGAACAAAATTTAAGATTTTGAAATGGCTAAGACAATCGAAAGATTATTAGGAGAAATCGGGCTGAGCGCCAAGGAACAGGCGGTTTACCGAGCAGTAGTTGAACTGGGTGATGCGCCAGTGTCCCCGATCGCCAAAAGAGCTCGCATTAATCGAGCAACAGCTTATAGTATTTTGGATCATTTGATCGGAAAAGGATTAGTTGCTAAATCCGAGCAGAAGAAAAAACTGCATTATTCGGCTAAGGGTACCGGTGAACTTGAAGAATATCTGATGTCCCAAAAGGCTAACTGGGATGGCATCATCCATACCTTTCATCATTTAAAACCTGAACTGGAAGCATTGTTAGGCAGCGCGGGAGTAAAGCCGACGGTAAGATTCTTTGAAGGGAAGTTAGGAGTAAAAGAAGTTTTTTTTGATCAGATTCGCGGTGATCATAAAGAAATCTTAGCCTATGGTTCGGCGGGCAAATTAGAGGAACTAATGGGGAGTGATTATTTAAAGATGTTTACTAAACAAAAATCTAAAACCAATATCGTTACCAGAGCGATTTTGCCGGACGAACCCATTTCGCGAGAATATGTCAAAAAATATTATCCTGAAAAAGGCAAACAGCTATTCGATATTAAAGTTGTGTCTCCCGATGAATTCCCGATGGAGATGGAAATGAACATTTATGGTAATAAAGTTTCCATGATCTCGCTTAACCCTGCCGAGCCGGTTGCGGTTATTATCGAAAGCCCTGCTCTAGTTCGCAATCAACGTATCATCTTTAATCTTCTTTGGAAGCGATTATAATAGCCAAACTTTTTAGCAAGTTAAAACCCCTGTCAGAGATCTGGCAGGGGTTTTAGTTCTTAAAGATGAAAGAACTTTCCTAGATTGTTTTATACCATCAAAGCTCTATAGAAACCTTACAAACTTATTATTTTTATCAACTAATACATTCTTAGCTTTGATTAATTTATTAGTCAATTCAAAACCCATAATAATAATTTCATCGCCAGTTTTTATCAGAAGGGCGGCTGCTCCATTCATGCAAATAGTACCCGAACCTTTTGCTCCAACAATTACATAAGTTTCTAGTCGCGCACCGTTGGTGTTGTCTACAACGAGAACTTTTTCGCCTGGCCAAAAACCGGCTTTAATGATCAAATCCTTGTCTATAGTAATACTGCCAATATAGTTTATATTGGCTTCTGTTACAGTTGCTTTATGAATTTTTGATCTCATTAAATATCTCATCATTTTTTCTAATAAAAACTAAATAAGAGTATTAAGAAAGTAGAGGAGACTCCCTAAGAAGTCTCCATTTAATCAATCATTTGGGCCATTCTCTATTGGAGAACCAGAGTTCTCCTCGATCTCCATTGATGTGCCGTATAGCCGAGAAGAATAAGTCGCTCACCTCTTGAAAGGTGAAATTTCTTGAGTTCAACTGAGGGATGTTTATGGAATACCTACTCCAGTTTTGCCATCCCCCATGTAGTTCAATACCGCTTTCCGGCCTGATGCGGTATTCTCCCCCGCCTATTGATTCCATTATTTCGTGGAACCTTCTTGTCCCTGGGAGCAACGAAAAGCAATAAACCACATGGAAATCTGAGAGTCCCTCATCTCGTAAGTTCTTTGCGAACTTAATTTGATTCTCCATTCCCAGGATGGTTTGCTCAGGAAAACCCATAATATGAGAGGTGTACACCCAGAGTCCTCTCTTTTTAGCTGCCCCCAGGATGCTTCTATAGTGAGACATCAGCTGCTCGGGAATTTGGTCGGTTGTCTTTCCTCGCAGATTAATTGGGATAAACAATGTCCGGCAGTTAGTATCTGCCATGTAGTCGATAAGTTCGGGTGTCAGGTTCTCTAACTCAAGTCCACCATTGTTCTCCCAAGACAGACCATGCTTTTTAAACAGCCGCATTACTTTTATTGCCCAGTCCCCTCCTCGGGAAAAGTTGTCGTCCTGAACAATGACATGGCTGTAACCATTTTCTCTCAACAGCCTAAGGTGATTTGAAATCCAGGAAAGGCTGTGTTTCCTAAATTTTTGTCCCCACATCCAAGGAGTGCAACAAAATCCGCATTTATTTGGACATCCTCTACTCAAGATAACATCCAAATATTTTTCTCCGTGTGCAGACCCTGCGTAAGTTGGGCTTGGAGTAAGAGGGATCTGCTGAATCAGTTCAAGATCCAAAGACCCCAAGCAGTCCAAATCTTCTACAAGATCTTCTGGCGGATTAATGCAAAATTTGTTGTTTCTATCCAGATAGGCCACGCTTCCTGACTGCTGGATTATAGAAGGGTTGTCCAGGTTTGCAACGATATTCCCCATTACAACCTCTCCTTCACCAGTTACTACATAATCAATCAGGCTATCCCTTAAGGTTTTCTCAGGAAGCGCTGAAGCATGAGCTCCACCACAAACCAGAGGTATATTGGGGAAATACTGCTTCAATAGTTTTGCAGTTGTGAGAAATCCCGTGTACCCCACAGTGGCCAGTAAGGTTATGCCAATGACATCTGGCTTGAAATCAGATATCCTTTGGGTAATTTCCTTGTCTGGCAATCCATACTCCAACGTTTCCGAGGTAGTCTTTCGGAGGGTGCCCCAGCCCTCTAGGGCTGAATCAATTACTTGGACTTCGTGATGCCCTAAGTTTTTTAAAGCTGATCCGAGGTACCAAGTCCCCAGATTCAGCGCAGACTTTTTCAGATCTGCTCTGTTAGTGATCAATGGGGGGATTACCAGAATTACTCGTTTCATGGTTACTCTCCTTTTTCAAGCTACATTGATTTTGCGCTCTGATGGCTCAATACTATGATAAACTAATAAATTTGTCAATTATCATCCACAGTATAAATAAATAAAATAGCTGGATTATATCAGTATTTACAAAAGTAATCAGATATGTTAATATATTTGTGGGTGCAGTTCCACAAAATATAACTTTTTTTAAGATGGCTAAAACTGTTGAACAATTACTCCAGGAGATCGGGTTGGGCCAGAAAGAGCAGGCAGTTTATTCGGCGGTGGTGAGTTTGGGCAATGCGGCGGTTTCCCCTATCGCCCAGAAGGCCCAGATCAATCGCTCGACCGCTTACGATATCCTAGAATCCTTAACCCACAAGGGTTTAGTGTCGCGTTCGGAAGAGAAGAAGAAGATTCACTATTTTGCCACTGGGATTAACGAACTAGAAGAATATATTCTGGCACAGGAAACCAATTGGCGGACCGTGTCAGATAGCTTTAAGGGGCTTAAGACAGAACTCTCGGCTTTACTGAATAGTTCGGGCACTAAACCGGTGATGCGATTCTTTGAAGGCAAAGCCGGAATCAAAGAGGTATGGTTTGACCAAATTCGGGGGGATCATAAAGAAATCCTCTGTTATAGTTCGGCCAGTAAAGTCGAACAGGCTTTGGGCGAACAGTATTTAAAAGTTTATGCTAAGCAAAAGATTCGCAGTAAGATTAAAACAAAACTAATTGTCCCTGGTGAAAAAGCGTTGAAGGATTATTTCTCCAAGTACTACCAGCATTCCACTAAAGATCTGTTTGCCATCAAAACCGTGCCACCGGATAAGTTCCCTTTCGAGGTGGATATAAACATCTATGGCAATAAAATCTCGATGATTTCTTTGAGCAAGCACGAATTAACCGCTGTAATCATTGAGAGTCCTGTTTTAGCCCGCAACCAACGCATGATTTTCGACCTCCTGTGGAGTTTACTCTAGCTTATTGCCCAATTTGGTATACTGGGTCTATAACCAGTTTTTCTATGTCTGGACACTCAAAATGGGCTACAATCAAACGGAAGAAAGGCGCGCTAGACCAGAAGCGCGGGGCTTTGTTTACCAAATTGGTGAAAATCGTGGAAGTGGCGGCCAGAGGCGGGGCGGACCCGGCGATGAATTTTAAATTGAAATTGGCGGTGCAAAAAGCTAAATCGGCCAATGTCCCTCTGGCTACGATTGAGAAGTCCATCAAAAAAGGGAGCGGACAAGACAAAGAAGCGAGCCGTCTAGAAGAAGCAACTTACGAAGGATTAGCTCCCGGAAATGTGGCGGTAGTTATTCAAGCCCTAACTGACAATAAAAATCGGACTGTGGCGGATTTGCGCAATATTTTTACTAAGGCTGGCGGGAATTTTGGCTCCCCGGTGTCTTGGCAGTTTGACCATCGCGGAGTGTTGGAAATCAGCAAATCAGGCAATGTTGAGGAGCTCGAGTTAGCTGTGATTGATGCGGGGGCATTGGATTTTTCAGATGCGGGAGATGTGGTGGAGGTATATACCGAGCCGAAAGCATTGGACCAAGTGAAAAACAAGTTGGAGTCCGCCGGATTTAAAATAACTTCCAGTGCTTTGGGGCTGGTGCCGAAAAATAAAACTGTAATTACTGACTCAAATATGGCTCGCCGGGTGTTGAATTTTTTGGATGCCTTGGATGATTATGATGATGTAACGGAAGTGGCCAGCACTCTGGATGTTCCGGATGAGATTATGGCAAAACTCGAAGATTAATTCCCCTCCTGCCGGAGGAGGGGTTGGGGGAGGTGGGAGTATATTCCCCGAGCGGAGTCGAGCCTGCCTGCCGGTAGGCAGGGGGCTACCTTTGATTTTGTAAAATCAATAAAACTTTTTTCTTATTACCTTTCTAGAAAGGTAACACCAAAGTCCCGGGCAGTCGCCCTCGCTCTGCAGTAAATCATAAAATCGCCTTCCTGCTCTCGCCCTAACAGACAACGGGCTACGCAACAGCGATTTTCTGTCTGCAGTACGCTCGGGCTCCAATGCCCGGTTGACGGAGAAAGACAAAGAAATATAGTGATTTTGCTATTTGCTATCTGAATTTGCTCAATGGGGTTGAAAGACAAAGTCGTCCTCCTCCAATGGCTTAGAGGAAGGAGAACCACAGAAGTCAGGGATAGGAAGGGATTATTATTGACCAGGAGCTATTTTTTGGTATATTTAGATCACATTGACAATAAGGACGGTGAACCATGATGGCCTATATCCCCCCGAAAGCTGATGAACTAGGCCATGGAGCCAATGGTTTATCAGACGAGGAAGATTATTTGGATCAACAAGCGAAAGTAGCGGAGCGCGTTTACACTTACTTAGAAAAATTGCATCTTACTTATGAAGAAGAATTCGAAGGAATTATTACTGGAGAACTATTTAAGCGCATTGAGCAAGAGTGTGGAGTAGATGTCAAACAATTCGGTAAATATTTTGGAATTCTACGCAAGAATGAAGCTCCCATGTGCAACCTATTTTGCCCCGGGGTTATATTGGGATTGGTAGCAGATGCCCCTCAGCATAGACACGGCCGAGGTGACAACAATGAACTACTAGATACCCAACAGAAACGTGATAAGTACAGGCGCACCAGTTTAAAGCAGCATATAGATGAATGGCTACTGCTCAAACATATTTATGATCAGATTAATCCGGATAAACAGGACGAGAATACTGGTCGATCTATTTTGGCCGACACAAAAAATTTGATTAATCAGATGCATGATTTGATTAACCCGATCATTGAACAAATCATCCACGACCCCTTAGTTATTCGAGAAATTCCAGAGTATCTACTGGAAAAGATAGGCGAATTGGAAATGCGTGGTATGGCCAATTTGCGCAAATATGGATTGTTACCAATAGTGGTGCTCTATTATGAGATAGGCGTTACAGGTACGATAGGTAAACCTGGCAATAGAGTGGATTGGTTTAAAGCGGGTAAACCTACTCCGAAAGAATGGTTTGAAAGATGGGGGTTGACTCCACCAGAAGAAGCCTAGTAGTTAGTATTCCCACGTTCTAAAAAGCGTGGGTTTTTTATAACCCCACCCCTCCTCCCCTTATCAAGGGGAGGTTGGGAGGGGTGTAAAATGGAAACAATGAACAAGATTATTTTAGGATTGGATCCGGGGACGGCGACAACTGGGTTTGGGGTAGTTAAAGATACTAAAGGCCAAGTTGAATATGTGGATTGCGGGTGTATCATTACTACACTCAAAAGTATATCCCCAGCCCGCAAAGCTACGCTTAGCGTTGCTGGCGAGCCTGCCCGCAATGCTCCCGTCACAACTTCGCAGATGTTGGCGGGTGCTGGCGGGCCTGCCGAACGACTGCTGACCATTCAGAAATCTCTGGAAATTTTAATTAAAAAATATCAGCCGGATATTTTAGCAGTAGAGAAATTGTTTTTTACCAAGAATATTACTACCGCCATTTCAGTAGCAGAAGCCCGCGGGGTAATTTTGGTCACAGCCGCCAAACATAACTTGGAAATTGCGGAATATACTCCTTTGCAAGTGAAACAGACCCTGACCGGATATGGTAAAGCCGATAAGCAACAGATACAGCGGATGGTTAAATCTATCCTGAAGCTTCAAAGCATCCCGAAGCCGGATGATGCCGCCGACGCCTTAGCGATAGCGATTTGTGCGGTGCACCACACAGTTAAAGTTGGATGTTAGAATAAAGATATGATCGCATCGGTTTCGGGAAACATTATTCATAAGGGTATTGATCATCTGGTGGTGGAAGCCGGCGGGTTGGGTTATAAGGTGTTTGTGACGAGTGATGTGATAGTCAAAACCCTGTTGGATCAACCGGTGAGATTATTTACGCAGTTAATTGTGCGGGAAGACAGCCAGTCACTGTATGGGTTTATGACCCTCCAGGAATTAGAATTGTTTAATTTATTGATTAGCGTGTCGGGGGTAGGCCCTAAAATTGCTTTGGCGGTGCTGTCGGCCGGGAAAATTGAAGAGCTGCGGTCGGCGATCGGGTGCGGCGACAGCGCTATTTTTATGGCGGTGAGCGGAATCGGCAAAAGGACAGCTGAACGCATTATTCTGGAATTAAAATCCAAAGTTGGCGAGATCGGCACGAGCGAATTAAACGGCAGTTCGCAAGAAGTTATCACTGCCCTGTCAGGATTAGGCTATAATATGTATGAAATTCGCGAAGTGATCAGAAAAATTTCTCCGGAATCTCCCATCGAAGAAAAAGTCAAAGAAGCATTAAAATTATTAGGGTAGTATTTATATTAAATATTGAAGGTAGTCCCGATGTCCCGAATTCGCCTATTGGCGACATCGGGAAGCGGGACATGTCCTTCGGACATGGAGGGAAATAATATGGCCAAACATGATGAGTGTAAGTGTGGTGGGGTGCATTTATTCGGTGACTGGTTTTATATCGTTTTGATTTTATTGGTGGCTTTTGTAGTGTTAGGGGTTAATCTTGGCTTCTTGGGCGTTTATCTATTCGCTTATTGGCCGGTACTGTTGATTGCAGCCGCTATTAAAGAATTGATTGAGCGCCGCTAAGTTTTTTAGATCAATTTAAGATTAAAAATCCGGCTCCTAAGAGGGCCGGATTTTAGAGTGGTAAAATAAATATAATGAAGACTAAATATTGGTGGCTAATTAGTGGCGTGGTGGCCGGCATCCTGATCTTGGGGGGCGGTTATTATGTTTGGTTGGCCCCAGCTGGTTCTAGCCAGCAACCTAAGCAGTTTGTGGTGCAGTCTGGCGAGGGCATTGGCATCATTGCCGAACACTTGCAGAAAGAGAATTTGATTAAATCTGCCTGGGGTTTTAAATTATATCTCAAACTAACCGGGCAGATCATTGTGCAGCCCGGCACTTATGAGTTGTCCCCCGCTCAAAGTTTGCCCAAAATAGCTAATTTGATTGCTAGCGGCTCGACTTCTAATGTAACCCTGACTATTCCGGAAGGATTTACTTTAGAGCAGATTGCCGAAGAAGTTGCCCAAAAGAATATTGCCACTAAAGAAGAGTTCTTAAAAATTGCCAATGATTTTCCGCCAGATTATGATTTTCTGAAAGCGCGGCCGGCTGGGAAATCTTTGGAAGGATTTTTGTTTCCCGATACCTACAAGCTAATCAAAGGCGATCCCACTTTAGCAATCCGGCGGATGCTGGATAATTTTTCGACTAAATATCATTCCGAGATCCAGCCGGATTTGGGCGACCAGGATTTGTATAAAATATTGATCATAGCCTCATTAGTTGAACGCGAAGCCCAAAAAACCGAAGACCGCCCGATGATTGCCGGAGTGATTTATAATCGGCTGAAGATCGGGATGAAATTAGATATCGATGCCACGGTGCGTTTCATTATTAATAATTGGAAGGATCCCCTGACACGAGCCGATCTCACGGTCGATTCGCTCTACAATACCCGCCAACATGCGGGGTTGCCTCCGGGGCCGATCTGCAATCCTGGTCTGGCAGCGATCGAAGCGGCGTTGCATCCCGCCGAGCACAAATATTATTACTATCTGACTGATCCGGAAGGGGTAACCCATTACGCTAAAACTTTGGCGGAACATAATCAAAACAAAGTCGAATATTTATTATAGTTTTGATACTCTGACAGAGTATTGCAGAATTTTTCTTGTTACTTT
Organism: Patescibacteria group bacterium; assembly: GCA_041659905.1. Lineage (NCBI taxonomy): Bacteria > Patescibacteria group bacterium. The sequence continues at coordinate 164,424 of JBAZXK010000002.1, forward strand.
CCCGAGGAAAGTAACCAAAGTCTTCGGGCAGTCGTCCTCACTCGGTATTTAACCAAAAATCTACCTTTCCGCTCTCGTCGGTGTAACCGACTTTGCAGCGGTAATTTTTGGAATACCTATCGCTCGGACTCCAATGCCCGGATGGGAACAAAAGCCCTCCTCCAATGCCAGGACTGAAGATAAAAACATCTCTCCTTCGATGGTTGGTGATAGAATAGCTTGACGCAAAGAGGATTTTTACATAGTATGCTCATACAGATCAACTGATCTGATGTTCTTTAAAGGGAGCTAAATCTAATGCCAACCATATTCAGGTATTTGTTGGTAGTAATTTGCTTGGTAGTGATTGTAGCCATCGCACCCCAATATCAATCTGTAAGCACAACTGACAGAGAAACCAGTCGTAGTTCTTACTTAGTTAGAGAGGTGTTTGGTCCTAATGACACAGTAACGGTAAGAATATATGATTTCAGTGATCAGCATGATCCACAGCTGATGACGCTGGTGATGCGAATATACCTCTGTTTAATATTGGGAATAACAGTTATAGGAGCAACCTGCAGTTATATCTACCATCATAATGATGCATCCTAAATCCAAACTAACTGACTGCTCCAACAGAAAACCTCCTGTATAAACTGACCACTTGCTGGTCGGTTTTTTAAATTATTCTAACTGGCGCGCTGAATTTAAGCTTAAACTGGGTTAAAGGTAATCTAAGCTCAGTCATGCAAGATAATTAGCTTCCAGAGCCGATAAATCTTGACAGAAAGGTAATTTTTTGCTATATAATAATTACCTTGATAACAAGGAATCTATTTCCAAGGAGGAACATCCTGATGCGGATATTCATGGCTATCCTGTTGATTCTGTCTTTTTTTCAGATCAACTATATTTACACTGGTCAGCCGACAGAAAGAATCAGTCAGCATTCTGAATATGTACCATCGCGGCATGTATTCATAGACAAGATATGTCAGCTGGATCATTGGATTTGGGAGAGTCCAGGCTTGACTCCGGCGCAATTTGCCGATCTAGCCAAGGAAATCCCTGAACGAAAAGCGTTGATTATTCGAATCAAACCGCTTTGTTATCGGCTTGAAGAGCAGGATCAGAGATTAGTTATGATTGCGACTAGTATGATCCGACAAAGGAAGGTTAAACCTTTTTTTGTTCACTGCTCACCCTCTGGCGATTACGATCCCCGATTTGACACGGTAATGATGCCCAATGGTACCATAGCTGTATTGAATGGGATCGCCCGAGGCCTTGGTTATGATTCATCGGCCATCGATGAGTCTTATCCGGGACCGAATCTGCAAGGACGAGAACGTGATTTCGTTCTCAACTATCTTAGAAGCGAGATTGAGAAATCTTGGTCTTCAGGACTTGAACCAGTTGTTTATTGTACGCTCCTGTCTTATAACTCTGAATCGTCATTGGGGTTATTAAAAACTCTCAAAAATGAGTTCGGGGAAAAAATCAAAACAGGAGTTGGCGGACAATTAGTCCGGGTCATTCCTGAAACTTATCGCAACCTAACATATATCGATCAAGTTGGCGTGGGTGATGCAGAAGTTATTCTGCAACCGATGTTGGCTGGTCAAAACTATGCTGAAGGTTGGCTTGATTCTGGTCTAAACTTCTACGCAGAACCTAACTACCATGGGTATTTAGGTTTGAACAATAGACTGAATGAAAGCTCTCGGTATGCGTTTGGACCATTCACTGGTATACGAAACTTATGCATCGAAAGCGTCAGGGGATGTTCATGGGCATACTTGACTGGAAAGCCATGCGAAATGTGTGCCCTCCAAGGAGTTTCCAGTCAGCCAGTCTTTAAGCCATTCCAGAACCATTTTGATCTAGAGAATCAGCTTGCTAGAGAATTTGGGATTAACTGGTTGTTCGATGTGAGTAATCAATTTATTCCAGTTACTGGTAAAAATCAGGCTGATTGGCTGCGAGGCTATTTGATTGCCAAAAATCAGTATAGCGAGGTTGACATCAATAAGTATGTTTATCTCACTGCAGCATCATTCAGCTCAGAAACCGCTCCTCTTCTACGGGAAGCAGGGATCAGGATTGCTTACGTGGGGTTTGATGGTTGGGAACGTGGAACGCGGACAGCGTTGCATAAACCAAATATTAATCCCATGAAGGTGCTGCAACTCTGCCGAGAGAACGATATCTATGTTCGCACATCATTTGTCATTGGAGCCGGTCTGACTGATTCCAATCTAAATAAGCTTCCTAAGCTTGTTGACAATATGATGGCGGGTTATGGAGATGTTGTTCTTTCCTGCGGGAGTTTTTTGCAGATCATCATTCCCGGCTCTCCGGCCTGGGCGTTTCTACAGAAAGAAGCTCTAGAACAAGAATGGGGAGATGTTAACGACATCTATCATTTCTTTATCACAAACGGATTTTTAACTTGGGAGCAAGAAGAGCAACTGACTAAAGCGTATATCCAGAGAGTACAAAATCTGGATTATGACAAAGTAGTGGCAGTCAGAAATTACGTCAAAGCGCTAGTAGATTCTGAAACCATCGCCATCACTATCCGTGATGGTGGCACATTGTTAAGTTAATATAACCCCGAGGTCCGCCTCGGGGTTAACCATATATAGAGACTTTTTGGCGGATAGCCGTTGATATAATTGACAAAGCATTCCTTGCTTTGTCATCCTGGCTTCGTCCCTGCCTACCGGCAAGGCAGGCAGGATCGTATAATTAATGTATGGCGATGGGGAGGGTATACACTATTTTGGCGTGTATCGGGTTTTTGGTGGGGGTAGCTGTCGGGAGTTGGTGGATGCTGCCGAATTGGGGCTTAGCGCTTTATTGCGGGGTCGGACTAGTGGCAATTAGTCTAATTTTTTATAAATATAGACGCTGGCTGGGGCCAGTTGTTTGGTTTTTACTGCTAGCTCTAGTAGGAAACTGGCGTTTAGGGACTGCCCAGGTTATTTCAGCCACAGATATTAGTTATTATGCGGGACAAGTAGTTACCTTGCAGGGAATAATTATGGACGATCCTCAAGTGTCAGTCGATGAGACCAAGTTTAATGTGCGAGTTAAATCGTTAGAAGGAGCGTCTAGCGTGTCCGGAAAGATATTGGTTAAAGCGCAACATTATCCAACTTATCAATACGGCAACCTAATCTCTTTAACCGGGCAGTTAAGCTTGCCCTCGGCCAATACCACTGATAGTTATGTTAAATATCTCGCCAAATCCGGCGTTTATGTAATCTGCAGTTATCCGGAAATTACCGTAGTGCAAGATTTCGCTGGCAATAAAATATGGCGCTGGCTATATCAGGTTAAACATTATTTTTTACAGACGACTAATCAGATAATGCCGGAACCGACTGCTGGTCTTTTGGCTGGCTTACTGCTGGGTATCAGTGCAGCTTTACCTAAAAACTTATTGGAAAGTTTTAATACTACCGGCTTAACTCATATCATTGCCCTATCAGGTTTTAATATCAGCATTGTAGCTGGTGCGATTCTTAAATTATTGGGTTGGTTGCCGTTAAATTTCCGATTGATTACGGCCATGGTAGCAGTGTGGCTGTTTGTGTTGCTGACCGGAGCGGCTCCCTCGGCTGTGCGCGCAGCGCTGATGGGTATGTTGATCCTGCTGGCTAGTTTATTGGGGAGGTGGGCGGATGTGGCGGTGTCTTTGTGTCTTACGGCAGTGGCAATGGTAGCAATTAATCCCAAAATATTAGCTGACGATATTGGTTTTCAGTTATCATTTTTAGCCACCGTTGGTATTATTTATCTAAGTCCGGTTTTAGAGAATTGGCTACGGCGTTGGCCGCATTATTTGGGCGGCTTGTTGAGCGCGACTTTATCAGCCTTAGTCTTGGTGACACCAATTTTGATGATAAACTTTGGTCGCATCTCGTTGGTTGCGCCGTTGACTAATATATTAGTGGTGCCTTTGGTACCTCTCGCGATGTTGCTGGGGTTTTGGGCAGTTATCGGCGGCATGGTGCAGACTGATTTAGGATTGGTGTTGGGTTGGCTGGCATGGGTACCTCTAAAACTAGTGGCGGTTTTGGCAGAATACTTTCGCACTCTGCCGGGAGCTAGTCTGGAAATAACAGTTTCCGGCGGCTGGTGGGTAGCTGTTTATTATTTAATACTGATTATAGGTTTAATCATTTATTATGGTCAGAAAAAATCAGTTCCACTTAGGGCTGTTAGCCATCCTGATCCTCACTAACTATTTTGTTTGGGTGGCTGTGGGCGAAGCTGCTGCCCATAGTTTGCGGGTCTACTTTTTGAATGTTGGCCAGGGCGATGCTATTTTATTGCGCACTCCCACCGGCGAGGATATTTTAATTGACGGCGGACCCGATGACAGTGTTTTAGCGGAGTTGGGCAAGATCTTGCCCGTGTGGGATACCACGCTAGACTTGGTGGTGGCAACTCATACCGATGCCGATCACATTACCGGCTTAGTTAGTGTTTTAAAGCGCTACCAAATCAAAGAAGTGCTAACACCACCACCCGGTAGATCCACTAGTATCAGTGCGGCCTGGCAACAGGCGATCATGCAAGGGCCAATAATCAATTATGTTGATGCAGCGGATGATTATCAGTGGGGAGATGTGAGTTGGGATACGCTACTGCCGCTGTCCAGTATCGATATAGTTAGTACGGACACTAATAATACTTCCATTGTGGCTAAACTCACCTATGAAAGTAATAGTTTGCTACTGACTGGCGATATGGAAGCGCCCGCAGAAAGCTTGTTTATGCAGATTTATCCCGCTCTGTCAGCTGAAATATTAAAAGTGGCTCATCATGGCAGTAAAAATTCATCCAACACCTTGTGGTTACAGATGATTAATCCAGAAATAGCAGTAATCTCGGTAGGTAAAAATTCTTATGGCCATCCCAGTCCGGATACGCTAGGGCGATTGCAGGCAGTGGGGGCAGATATCTATCGGACGGATCAGAATGGTACAATTGAGATGATTTTTACAGATAACGGTTACTCCGTTAAAGCCAATGGACAGAAAAAATTTTATCAAAACTGAAGAAGATTTTACCTGCGAAAATTGCGGGTATCAGGTTAAGGGCAGTGGTTTTACCAACCATTGTCCTAAATGCTTATATAGTAAACACGTGGACAATGTGCCGGGTGATCGGTTGAATGCTTGTGGTGGCTTGATGGCACCGACGCGGGCTGAGCTCAAGAGCGGCGATTACGACATTATCCATAAATGCCTGAAGTGCGGTGCACTCAAAACTAATAAAATGTCAGCGGATGATGATTTTGACCAAATTATAAAATTGAGCACTAGCTTCCTTGTTTAAATTAATTGCTGTATCTTGGCTGCAATTTCTCTCCCCTCTTTTGCTGGCGGCGATTTTGAGTTGGGGGTTACTTGCCGGAATAAAATATTTAACAACGAAATATCAGTGGTGGGGGCACCAGAGTGCTCATCATGATGCGCGTCAAATCACACGCTTGGGCGGCATCGCGGTTTGGTTGACTTTTTTGATCGTGTTTTTAGGGTTTGTCGACCTTACTCCTCCGCGCTTGGCATTACTAGTCGGGATGACACTACTATTTTTAATGGGGCTGGTTGATGACATCTACAATCTTTCACCGATTACTAAATTGATTTGGCAAATCGGAGCAGTGGCGATCGCGGTCGGTTTGGGACTACATATTGGGCAAGTGACTAATCCTTTCGGTGGAGTAATTGTTTTATCTCCCATCTGGGATTATTTATTAAGTGGGTTTTGGTTACTCATCGTAGTGAATGCTGTGAATATGTTAGATGGCCTGGATGGTCTGTCCGCGGGAGCTACTAGTATTTTTTCGATTATCATTTTCTTCTTAAGTCTCTTTGTAATTGTTAATCAGCCGACGACTGCTACGATGGCAGTAATTCTTTTAGGCACGATGCTGGGTTATTTGTGGTGGAATTGGCATCCCGCTAAAATCTTTTATGGTGATGCCGGCAGCAACATGGTGGGATTTATCATGGGGGCCTTAGCCATTGTGAGCGGTGGGAAGATTGCTACAGCTGCCTTAGTGTTGGGATTCCCGATTATGGATCTGCTGTGGGCAGCGTTCCGCCGGATAAAACAAGGCCGATCTCCTTTTGCGGCCGACCGCGAACATCTCCATCATCGTTTGCTGGATGCGGGAGTGCCTCACCAGAGTGCTGTGGTGATCATTTTAGCACTAGTAGCTCTGTTCGGGGTGGTTTCATTGCTATCGGGCACTTGGGCTAAACTGATCGCTCTTTTTGGGGTAGCTTTGCTAATGATTATCCTCGTCAGGACTGTATTTTTCTTGCAAAGGAGAAAAAGCCATTGACAAAACTCTCTCCTTGAGTTACAATGATATAATTTGCTGAATGTCGTTGTAACATTAAAACAAAAACCAACATGAATGATCAGCAATTCGAAAAATTAGTCGCCAATCTACAGGATGTGATGCGTTGCCCTAATTGTTCTTCGGGGTATTTTCTGGACGACATCCATTATTTAGGCCAGATGGAAACTATGACCTTTCTACACCTGCGTTGCCATAAGTGCGGTACTCCTGTTTTTGCGAGTGTGGCTGTAGCGGCCGGTGATGGCACTATCCTAGAATCTGACTTTATTGATAATCAGGTAATTAAGACGCGCAAGCTGGCGATTGAGGAAAAACCTCAGATTTTTCGGTCCATTACCCATGATGATGTGATCGATATTCATGAGGCTCTCGGCAAGGCGGTGGATGATTGGGACAAATTCTTGCAAGTGCGCTAAAAGCTAATTTTTAACCTCTGAACTAGAAAACCTTGCTTTGGCAGGGTTTTTTGGATATATTGGCAGGGTTAACGATAAGCGAGAATGAATAAACCAGCCGAAAAACTCGAACTCTCAGCCGAAATTAGGGATACCAGTATCTCCCCTAAAGCTTTCCGGACCCAAGGCAAGGTGCCGGGAGTAGCTTATGGCAAAGACGTTGTCCCCACTCCCCTGGCAGTCAAGCTGCTTGATTTTAAGAAAATTTATCGGAGTGCGGGTGAAACCACTATTATCAATTTAAAATTAGGCGATGCCTTGCCTAAAATGGTATTGATCAAAGATGTGCAGTTGAGTCCCGATCAAGACGAATATTTAAATATTGATTTTTTGCAAATCAAAGTAGGTGAGAAGTTGCGGGTGACGGTGCCATTGAAATTTGAGAACGAAGCTCCGGCGGTAAAAGATTTTGGCGGAATTCTAATCACTAATAAAAATGAAGTGGAAGTAGAGTGTATGCCGCAAGATCTTCCGCATGAAATTATTGTGGACCTAACTAAGTTGGCTAATGTTGACGACAGCATTCTAGTTAAAGATTTACATGTTAACGCTGGCGTAGAGCTGTTAGATCAGCCAGAGGATTCTATTATTATGGTGGCGCCACCAGCAGCTGAAGAGGTAGAGCCGGTCGTATCAGAGGCAGAAGCCGTGGCGGCAGTGGAGGCTACTGGAGAAAAAACAGAATCAGCCGAAGGAGAAACCACTAAAGAAGAGAAAAAATCAGAATAATTCGTTCAAAATTATTAAAACAATTAATTTAACAGAAACTTTCATCATCACGGTGAAAGTTTTTAAATAATTTTTTTTGTTTACAAGTTATTTAATAAGATTCTAGGCTAAGTCAGAATGACAAAGCAAAGAAAACTTTGTCAATTTTTGAAAATGTTGACAATAACTATTGTATTTGATTAGTAAAGTATTTATAATTTAAGTTGTTGTTGTAAATGCAACACAAAAGAATAATATTAATAACCCAAGGAGGGTAGACAATGCCTGCAAAGAAAAAGCGCAAAGTCGCAAAGAAAGCTGCTCCAAAGAAAAAGAAGGCAGCTCCCAAAAAGAAGAAGGCCGTCCGTCGCAAAAAGAGAAAGTAAAAAGATTCACTAAGAATCGTTAAAGAACACTCAGTAATGAGTGTTCTTTAGTAGAAATAAAAATTACACTGCCAAAGCGGAATTTTTTATAATATGATAGAGGTAGTACAGTTTATTAATAGGTTATCTACGGAAAATGGATTACCCAACCGTCCGGAAAAATTTTATTCAGTTTTTTGTCGATAAACAGCATCAATTAGTGCCTTCGGCTGCGTTAATTCCTGAGCATGATGCCTCAGTTTTATTCACCACTGCGGGGATGCAACAATTTAAACCGTACTACACGGGTGTTCCCTCTCCATATGGAGAGGGAGTAGTTAGTATTCAAAAATGTTTTCGGACTGCTGACATTAACGAAGTGGGTGATGAATCACATCTGACTTTTTTCGAAATGCTAGGCAATTTTGCTTTTAATGGTTCAGTCAGCAAGCGAGAGGCGATTAATTGGGGCTGGGAATTTTTGACTTCTCCTGATGGGATGGGCATTGATAAGGCTCGGCTGTCAGCCACCTACTATAACGGCAATCGTTCCGGGACTTTTCCGGATAATGAAGCTAAAGAAGTTCTAGAATCATTACGAGTTGATGGATTAAATCAGATTACAGCGCAGCCGGATACAGATAATTTCTGGGGACCGACTGGCAACGAAGGTCCTTGCGGTCCGACCGTAGAATTTTATGTGGATGGAGTAGAAATCTGGAATATCGTCTTCAATGAATTCTATTATCAGGAAGCCACTGGTTTGCGACCACCAACCAGCGGTTTAGGCATTGATACAGGCATGGGGCTAGAGAGATTATTGGTGGCCGTTAATCCGGAAACAAGTAATGTTTACGAAACCGACGCTTTTACTGATATCATTACTAAAATCCAAGATCATACTCCCGATATTGATATCGGAGCTGACCGCTCTATGCGCATCATTGCTGATCATCTGCGGGCCAGTGTTTTTTTGCTAGCCGACCATGTTCAACCCAGCAATAAAGAGCAGGGGTACTTGTTGCGGCGGATTTTACGCCGAGCTATTTTACATTTAGATCGACTAGAAGCTTTGGCCGGTTTCCGAGAAATTATTGAAACCATTATTAATTATTACGGAGAATTTTATCCTGAATTAGTTGCTGATAAGGATAATATTGTGCAATTTGCTGAATTAGAAAGAGACAAGTTCCTAAAAACCATCACTCAGGGTCGGAAAGAATTAGTTAAGCTCTTGAGTTCTGCTGACACTACCATTTCGGGTCTAGCCGCATTCGATTTATTCGCTACGTATGGGTTACCGCTGGACTTTATTAAAGAAGAATCTCTCCAAGCCGGCAAAGACATAGATGAGGTTGGTTTTGAACAAGCCTTTAAAGAGCACCAGAACGTGTCTCGGGCCGGGGTAGAACAAAAATTTGGCGGTCATGGTCTGTCTTCTGGCGCAGAGGTGAGCGAGACTGATAAACAGATCATTACGCGTTATCACACAGCTACCCATCTCTTGCATGCTGCTCTGATGAAATTCTTAGGCAATGAAGTTAAACAAGCCGGGTCTGATTTAAATACCGAACGAGCCCGATTTGATTTTACTTTTCCGCGTCCTCTCACTTCTGCAGAAAAACAACAGATAGAAGATTGGGTCAACCAACAGATTACGCAAGATCTGGTCGTGAAAAAAGAGGTTAAGCCTCTTGCGGAAGCCTTGGCGGAAGGAGCCACTGCCTTCTTCCGAGAAAAATATCCGGATCCAGTGAATGTCTACACTATATATAATGAGAATAGCGGTGAAGTGATTTCTAAGGAATTATGCGGAGGGCCGCATGTAGAAAATACTTCCGCAATCGGCAAGTTTAAAATTATCAAAGAGCAGAGCAGTTCAGCGGGAGTGCGCCGAATTAGAGCTGTGATCGATTAAATTTATGGCGTTTTTTTCCGTAAATAAAGCGAAAAAAAGCCGGGGGGAAGCTTACATTGCCGTTGATTTAGGCACAGAGGCTGTTAAATCCCTAGTTTTTGAAAGAAGAGAGCAGCAATGCTCCATTTTGGGTAAAGGTAGGGCGTTTCATCCAGGCGGGATTATGCGGGGAGGCATGGTGATCAATATCTCGGAAGCGGTGCCCAGTTTGCGGCAAGCAGTTGAGGCCGCCTGTGCTCAGGCCGATATCCAACCCAAAAATCTAGTCATGAGCTTATCGGGAGATTTAGTTAAAAGCCTAGTCACGACAGTGCATTATCATCGAGCCCGACCAGATGCCCATATTGATAGCAATGAATTAAAAAATATTCTTTATAAAGCCCAATGGAAGGCGTTTGAGCAAATTCGCAGCTTAGTGGCTAAAGAACAAAAAGAATCGGATCTGGGATTTAAGTTAATCAATACCACCATTGTGGATACGCGCATTGATGGTTATAAGGTAAGCAATCCCTTAAATTTTCAAGGGAGCATGATCACCCTCAGTATTTTTAATGCCTTTGCTCCTTTGGTGCATCTGGGAGCTCTCCAGGCCTTAGCTGATGAATTAGGTTTAAATTTAGTCAGTGTGGCGGCTGGCCCCTATGCTTTAACTAAGAGTTTGTTGGTCGATAATCCAGAATTCAGTGCGGTATTTATTGATATGGGAGCCTATTTGACCGATGTAGCCGTGGTCAGCGAAGGTGGTATTTTTGGCATGCAAAATTTTGCTTTGGGCAGTAATGCTTTCAGTAAAAACATAGCTACTAGCCTAAAAGTTACTCCCGATAAGGCCGAGCAAATTAAAATTGATTATAGTAGCGGATTGATCGATAAACGCTCAGAAAACAAATTGCATCGGATCTGCAAAGAAACGGCGGCACTGTGGGTGCAAGGTGTAGCGGAAAGTTTGGACGAATTCAGTCATCTCGATATTTTGCCTAATAAAATTTTTTTGGCGGGAGGAGGCGCTGTTTTACCGGAGATAAAACAGGCTTTGTTGATGAAAGCCTGGGCGGAACACTTGCCGTTTGCCAAGAAACCAGCTCCAGCTGTGATCGAGCCTACGGATATTCCTAATATAGTCCTACATAATCAAGTTACGATTGATTTAGGTGATATGGTAGTCTTGGGTCTGGCTAATTTAACTTTAGCCTTGCCAGGTAAAGAAGATGTGTTAGGAGATATGTTGCGGCGCTTAGTTGTTAATATGCAAGCCTAAATTAGATGAAACGAAAAGCCATCTATCTTGATGCCAGTAATGATCTCTATACCACTATGATGAAAGTGGATCGAATCGATGCGGAAGAAGTGATCCTAGTGATTCCGCAAAGTTCAGTCTTATTTCACAGCGCGGTTAACTTTAAGATTTTACGGTCGGCGGCCCATCGTCTGCACAAAACTCTGGCCGTGGTGACGGCTGATCCAAAGGGTCAGAGCTTGGCTCAACGGGCTGGTCTACCCGCCTACAAGGATGTGGAATTGAATGAGGAAATCGCAACGGCAGCGGTAACGGTTTCCTCTCCCCCGCTAGTTAATCCTGACGAATTACCAGTTGCGGCGCGGGAAATTAAAATTAAATACAAGCGTAAATTACCCGTGTCTCGGCCTGTGCCGCCACCGGTAGCCGTAATTACTACAGCGGCCGCAGCAACCAGATCTTCAGAGCGTGAAACTTCTCGTTGGTTGCGGCCTAAGCTAAAACCCAATTTTCTACATCGGCTAACCGTTTTAGGTTGGGTAGCCATCTCGCTGACAGTCTTAGGCTTCGTGATTTATTTAGTAATTCCTAAGGCTACGATTAATTTAGAGATCAGCGCCGAACCATTTATGCATAAATTCCAATTAGTCTTAGCTGACAAGAATGACAAAGAGGCTGCTGGACAAAATGTTTTTAAAGGGAGGTTTGTGGTTGTAGAAAAAAAACTTACTCAGACTTTTGCCGCTACTGGCACTAAGAATAATGGTAATAAAGCTGGCGGTATAGTTACGATCTACAACTATACTCGAGCAGTTAAACCTTTGGGTCTGCGAGCTCAAACTAGACTGCAAGCTCCGGATGGACAGATTTTTAAATTGCAGGACGAGATATTAATTTCCTCAGCCACTGTAGGTGCTGGTGGGAAGCTGGTTCCGGGTCGAGCTAACGTGAGAGTAGAAGCGGCCGAAGGTGGCACCCAGGGCAATTTAGCGGCTGCCACCAAATTTACTATTCCGGGACTCGGGACGACCGGCGTAGATATGGTGTATGGCCAAAACGACAATCCCTTCTCGGGAGCCACGGATGAGGAATCAAAAATGATTTCGGAAGAAGATATTAAACTAGCTCAAGATTCGATTAGTAAAAATGTCTTTATAGATGCGGAAGCGGAACTCCAAAAACAAATTGGCCGTAAAGAAGAGCTTATCCCAACGCTAATTAAAAACGATATCATTAACGTAGTTCCCTCGGCGGCAGCTGGCACTGCCCGCGACAATTTTGATTTAGATATCCAAGTGCGCAGTTGGACTCTGCTTCCTGATAAAGGCCAGTTAGATAAAATCATGCAAAACACCATTAACTCAGTAGTGCCTGCTAACCGCGAACTAACTTCTCCCACGCTCCGGGGAGTTAAAATCGTGTTAGGGAATGCTGATTTTAATACTCACATTATTGATTTCACTGTGGATATTGATGGGTCGGTAGCGCCTAAAATTAGCACCGCGGAATTGTCCGAAAGTTTAGCTAATCGCAGCCTAAAAAGTGTAGAAGCCCTTTTCAATAGTATCCCAGATATTATTTCTCATCGGATAACTTTGTGGCCATTCTGGGTAAAAAAAATGCCTTTGTTGGAGAGCAATATTAAGATCGACTTCTCGTATATTAATCAGTAATATTTTTTTGGAATAAATGCGCGTCTTAAGTATAGATTTAGGTAGAAAAAGAATTGGGGTGGCCTTGGGCGATACGGAAAATTATGTCGTTGTGGGTTTGCCGACACTGACCAACAATAAAGATTTATTGGATAAGCTAAAAGAAATTATCGTGCGAGAAAATATTCAAAAGTTAATCATCGGCTGGCCAAAAACTATGAGCGGACAAAACGGCGAACAAACTAATTACACGCAGCAATGGGGCGATCGGATCAAACGTATTTTGCATATCGATGTGGAATATATTGATGAAAGATTGAGCAGTAAAATGGCGCGCGATAGCTTGGAGAGTCTCGGCGGCAGTTTGAAGAAAGAGGATATTGACCAAGCCGCGGCTGTGTTGATTTTGCAGGGTTACCTCGACCGGCCCAAAAACTCGATTTGACAGCCTTGGGAGAGTGTTTTAAAATCAAGGTAGTTATCCAAAGGGAGGTAAAATGAATAAGTCGCAGATAGTTGAATTGATCGCCCGTAAAGCCAATGTGTCCAAAAAAACTGCCACGCAAACGATGGACATTTTTGTGAATGCCGTCAAAAGTAATTTGGCAGCCGGTAAGAGTGTGACCATCACCGGTTTCGGGACTTTCAGTGTTAGTGCTCGTGCGGCTCGCAATGGGGTCAATCCCCAGACTGGGAAGCCTATCAGAATCCCACAGTCCCGGGTGCCTCGCTTCAAGTCGGGCAAATCATTGCGGTCACTGATCCACTAATCAAGCTTGGGTAACACCCTATAAAAGACTAATCGCGGGTGCCGGTTTTGGCTCCCTCGAGGTTTTCCTGTAAAGTTAATATTGTAATGCCGAACGATGCGGGTATCGTATAGTGGCAATACCCCAGTTTTCCAAACTGGCGCCGGGGGTCCGATTCCCCCTACCCGCTCCAGCGTCGCGGTGGACTCCGCTTTATCGCCTCACTATGCGTAAGGCTCATAAACGCTTTGTCACCACTCCTCTCCAAATTACAAACAGGTCTGCGACCTTCAGTTTGCGATTTGGGTGGGGAAAGAGATAGCGCACCGGTTTAGGCCAGTTTAATTAAAATTCATGGTTGATCCTAATACTATTCATGATCGGTTAATTAACCTGCTTGATATCAATCAGGTCGAGTACAAACTCTTTAACCATCCGGCAGCATTGACTTATGAAGATTTAGCTGCAGTCCAGAAATCAACTGGTTTCTTTGGGACCGAGGCCAAATGTATGGTATTAAAGGTAAGCGATAAGTTTATCGTCTATATCACATTGCAAGGCAGTCGGGTTAATTTCAACGCCGTGAAGACAGAATTAGGAGGAGCTAAAGTTCGGCTGGCCACTGCCGAGGAATTAGCCGAATATTTTGGTGCCCAACCCGGTTGTGCTTACCCATTTGCTTTTGACTCCCAATACGACATTTATGTAGATCCTAAGATATACGAGCAGGAATGGCTCTTATTTAGTCCCGTTTTACCTACCGAGACAATCCAAGCTAAAGGAGAAGATCTAAGGAGAGTATGGGCCTCTCTAGATAATCAGGTCTCGGAAGTAATAAATTTCAATCAGTAACCATATCAGTCAAAAACTTGGGGATAAGTGATTAGGTTAAATCTGGGGTTTATTACGCCTAGAGCTGACTTTTAATTATTGACAGTCCCGTTTTTTTATGATATAATAGTTATTAACAGGCAAGCCAAATAAAAATCAAAAAACAAACCAAATGATGTTTAATAAGCTAAAACGAGTTCTGCTTGAGTCGGGCTATCGGGTAATCCTGACGAGCAATGTCTCTCAAAGTCCGAAAAAGGGCTTTGCCCGGGGCATCAAGGGTTATATCGTACCGGATGACCTGACGATTTACATCAATAAGAATATTGGAGTAAATGATCGGGTGATTACTTTGGTACACGAATTATTGCACGAGATTTACCCAGCTTGGACAGAAGGCAAAGTTAATCAAACCTCTAAAAGAATTTTTCAAAAGCTAACTGTTCCCCAACTGGGTTTCCTCCAGTTTTTTATCATGGTGCCAACCGAAATTAGAGCAATGCTCCGTTCCAACAACCTGTCTTCTGTCTGCTAAAACAATATACTCAAAATGGTGGATGAGCTCTGGCGCCGTGGACAGAGCTTTTTTATTTTTTCCAATCGTCATTCCGGTAAGTCCGCTTTGCGGACGCATCCAGAATCGTATAATAATAAATCTATACGATCCTGGACGAAGCCAGCCTGCCTGCCGGTAGGCAGGGACGACAATATAAGGAAAACATTGTCGCTTAAGGTATATTGATATTAGTTGAAAAATTGATTATTGTGCCCCTGTAGTTCAATGGACAGAACAAGAGACTTCTAATCTCTCGATCGAGGTTCGATCCCTCGCGGGGGCGCCATCCCAGTCCCGTGTTGTATAACACAGGACGGGATGAGTCCTGCATCGCATGGTGCAGGGCCAGGCGTGAATTAACATGGTGGGCGTAGCTCAACGGCAGAGCATCTGTTTGTGGAACAGATGGTTATGGGTTCGAATCCCATCGTCCACCCCACAAAAATTTTATGGATATACGGATTAGACTAATTGAAGAAGCTGAATTAGAGTCTGTCAGCCAAGTCTTTACCGAAGCATTTAATAATGCCGGCGTCGGAGAGAACTGGAGTGTAGAGCGGGCTATCAAGTATTTAAGATATTTATATCAACATCAGCCTGATCTGTTTTTTATTGCGGAAGCCGAAGGAGAAATTGTGGGGGGTGTAGCCGGAGTGATCAGGACATGGGGAACCGGTAATTATTTGGGTGAGTGGGAATTATTTGTGAAGCCGGAATATCAGAAACAAGGGATAGCTGCCAAACTGCTAACTAATATTGTGCGCAGTGCTATTGATAACCACGCCATAACCATGTTTAGTGGATTAGCTTTTAGCGGCAAGGCATTTCCGATGGAGTGGTACAAACAGATAGGTTTTCATCCCTCCGGCTGGGTGCATATCGAAGCTGATGCGAAAGAGCTGTTAAGTAATCTTATTGCTGATCATGGCCAAAATCAATAAATCTAAATTCAGCGAAGCGGTGCATAAATTGGTTAGAGCTATTCCGCAAGGCAAGGTGATGACTTACGGACAGGTGGCGGCGTGTTTGGGGTACCCCCGAGCGGCCCAGTATGTCGGCTGGGTGCTACATTGGTCGGATTTTAATGATGTCCCCTACCAGCGGGTGGTGAATCGGTTTGGCGGGCTGGCTTCTGGCTATACACGCGGCGGACAGCTGGCCCACAAATTTGATTTAGAAGAAGAAGAAGGGATTAAAGTGCGCGATGATTTTACGATTGATTTGGAAAAGTACCTGTGGCAGCCGCCGCAGAAGCTGATTCCCAGACTAGATAATGTTACACTATTGGAGGAGCTGCCTTTCTCTGCTAGATTAGTTGGGAAACAGTAACTTTTAGTAATTGGTCAATTGAGAATTGGGAATGGGTTAAATTAGGTAATTACGCCGTTAGGCGTTATATGCCCTCGTAGTTCAATGGACAGAACGTAGGATTCCGGATCCTAAGGTGTAGGTTCGATTCCTACCGAGGGTACCAAGTTTGATAAGAGTTCACCTGTGAGCGAAACCATAAAAGGATTGCCCAAGTTTTTAAAGTCTCTGTTATGAATGATCAGAAAGTTGTTCTAGAAAAAACTTTTTCTAGAAAGTATAACCTATTCGGAGGTTATATGTGGTATCAGGCCGACTGTGTGCAAAATGAATATATTCTGGGATTTGATTTAAATCACTCTTTAACTATTTTTCCAAAAGAGGGACCCACGACGTGCTGGTACTATACCGATGAAATTGCGCATGCTATAGAGCTGATTGTTGCCAAATCAAATTCCGATCCCCTGTTTTGGGAGAACGTCAAAAAAGACTTCTATTTTTACTGGAATAAGATTCTTCCTTATTTAAAAAAAGACAAAACCATCCAAAACCTAGAAGAACTCAAAAATTATTACTCCACAGCAATTAAATTTTATGGTCCAGATAGTATAGTCATTGTTTCTCCGGGTGCAGCTGCTCTAGGGGATAATTTTAAAGAAATTGCCCAAAGCTTGAGAAATGAATCACATTATTTTGTGAATAACGTCCCTGATGTTTATGCAGATTATTTTTGTTCGGCTTATCCTCAATACAAAAAGATTGTAGATGTTTTATTGCCAGAAGAGGTGTTTAACATAGACAAAATTACTCCTGAAATTATTGCCGAAGCTGAGAAACGAGCCCAAGAAGGATGTTTTTTGCTAAATGGAAGGCCGTATTGCCTATCAGAATTGAATCAAGTATTAGCAACGAATGGGTATGAGTTAAAGGATCCTAGCCAAATTTCTGAGGCGGATCAACGATCTAGTCTGGCGATTAAAGGAGTAGTCGCTCATCCAGGAATCGTTACGGGGCGCGTATCTAAAGTAATGTATTACCAAGACATCGGTAAGGTAAAGGAAGGTGATATTTTAGTATCCCCAATGACTATGCCTAAATTCTTACCGGCTATGAGAAAAGCCGCTGCTTTTATTACTGATGAAGGAGGTATCACTTGCCATGCAGCTATAATCGCTCGGGAACTAAGCAAGCCCTGCATAATAGGTACTAAAGTTGCTACTAGCCTTTTAGAAGATGGGGATCTAGTTAAAGTCGATGCGGTCAAGGGGGAAGTGATAATAATCGAAAAGACTCACGTTGAGATCAGTTAAACCGACAGATGGCAGCATAGATTAACAGAAAAAATTCTGTTGGGTTATTATTAGCTGGCTACAGTGGACAACAGGTGGTCAAAAAGCTACAATTCACAAGTAGAAAGACATTAGCATCAACTTCTAGAAGTATCTGGGTTGTTAGCTCAATGGTAGAGCAGCTGCCTCTTAAGCAGTTGGTTACAGGTTCGAATCCTGTACAGCCCACCACGGCGCCATCGTCTAGAGGTTAGGACGCCAGGTTTTCATCCTGGTAACCGGGGTTCGATTCCCCGTGGCGCTACCAAAAAACTGGTATTCATGATCTATGGATAACAGTTTTTTGGTAATGTTATTTGGGGAGTCGAACCGTGGGAAAGGGGTCGGGAAAACGGGAGTTTTCCCGCAGTGGAGGCAGACCGCTTACAAAGCGGTCGTCGGAACCGCAAGGGTCCGAGGAGCCCCGATCTAACATCGGGGCGACGGGTTCTAGCGTAGCGGATTCCCCGTGGCGCTACCATAGTTCGATAAGCTCACATTCCTATGGTGGTTTTGTTGAACCGGTAATGCACGGAGAGTATTAATGCATTGCCTAAAGTTTTATAGAAAGAAAATAGCTCATCACCCATTCAGGCAAGGAGCTATTTTTTCGCTTAAATTGCAAGGAAGAGCTAGTCGTAGCCTACGAAGCTCAGCTGAAGGGATATCTCGAGCTTGTTGCCTGGCTTCAGGAATTTGCCCTTATCTGCGTCCTGATACCTATCAGGGGACTGAAGAACCGGTTCCACGCAGAAGTACTTGGTTGGTTCGTCACTCCAGAGAGTAAGGATCGAGTCTGTGTCAAACGATCCCAAAAGTTCCATACGAACCGTTTTCTCGCCAGACCTAATCAGGATCGGATCTGCTGCTGGAATTCTGGCCGACTTCAAAGGAAATTCGCTAATTACCTTTTCGCCGACCCGTGCAAGGGAGTGCGCAACTGCATATGCGCGTGGATCACTGATGAAATAGGGATGAAACCCTGGGTTTACTGGAGTGTCGTAGTGCTCGCCATCGTCTATCCTTTCTACCTCCAAATTGATTGTCAGGGCATCCTCGGACCGCATCAAGATGCTAACCCTATATTTCAGTAACCATTCGAACGACGTTGTCTTCTCGTTCTGACCAACGAGCACGACGTGGTCTTCCTCCTGTTTAGCCACCTCCAGTGTCTGATGTCTGAGCCAGCCGTGTTTGGGGATGGTTTCGAAGGGGCTAGACCCAAAAAATGGGAAAGTTATCGGAATGCCGCCTCGAGACTTATCTCCCATCTTCTGCTCTGGAAAAATAAGATCTTTTCCATTATGTACCCATCGCACGACGGTTCCTCCAACTTCAGAAACGATTGCGCAGGAATCTTTGCTGCCGATACGAATCATGACTAAATCCTCCTTAAAAGGGCATGATTTTTCGAATAGGCACTTGCCCAGTTCGATATTAGAGAGTACTTCAAAACACGAAAAAAGTAAATCGTTTATTCAAAGCCACATTTTTCTTATACAAAAACCAGGCTTGATAGAGCCTTGTTGTGAATTTATATGCCGAGAAAGAATCGAACCCATAAAAGCGTCTTGAGGACTTTTTTAGTGGCTTCGAACCTGCTGGGCCCCTAACCTGCTGACCTGCTATGAAAATAGTTGACAGCAAAAAATACTATGCTAAATTAGCGTTATGCCTAAAAATTGTTTAGGTGATTATATCAAGAACTTTATTAATAAATCGGAGGAAAAATGAACGACGATTTTGATATGACCGGCGGTGTTGTGCCGGCAGATGATGAGGAGAAGGATTTGGAAGAAGAAGGCGTAAAGCCTGAAGTAAAGGAAGATGAAGACGAGTGGGACGATGAGGAAGAAGAGGTTAGTGTAGAGGATGAAGCTGAGAAGGAAAAAGAAGAAGATAAAGAAGAACCAGAGTTTTAATTAAACAGTCAGTTTATTAGGTATTATCAATGGCGCCTCGATGGATATCGGGGTGCTTTTGTATGTAAAACGGGTGCTATACTAAAAAGAGCTAAAATGTTCTAAATATGACCTACGACGTAATTATTATTGGGACAGGCCCGGCTGGCTTAACGGGGGCGTTGTATACATGCCGGAGGTCTTTAAAGACTCTCGTTATCGGACAAACTATGGGCGGGCAAGCAATTCTGCCGGCTTGTGTAGAAAATTATCCTGGTTTTGGCAAAACTGACGGTTTAACATTAGTTAAAGAATGGCAAACTCAAACTCTGTCAGCTGGGGCAGAAATCAAAACCGGGTTAGTCACAGAAATTAAAAAAGACGACGATAGTTTTGAGGTGGAGTTAGAAGACGGTACGGAATATAAAGCCAAGGCGGTGATTTTGGCTATGGGGCGGACTCCGCGCAAATTAAATGTGCCAGGAGAAACTGAATTTACAGGCAAAGGAGTAGCTTATTGTGCTACTTGTGATGCTCCCCTTTTTGCTGGTCGTGATGTAGCGGTAGTCGGTGGCGGTAATGCGGCAGTGGATGCGGCAATACTACTATCAGGCGTAGCCAAAAAGGTTTATTTAATACATCGCAATGATCAATTTAAAGCCGAAGCAGCTTTGTTGCATAAATTAGCAACACTAACTAATATTGAAAAGATTTTGCATACCGAAGTCGAAGAGATCAAAGGCAGTAGTTTTGTTGAACAAGTCAAAATCAATCAAATTTCAGATGGAACCGAAAGAATTATCGATGTGCAGGGGGTATTTATAGAAATTGGCGGCGATGCCAATACGGGTTTCGTAAAAGGTTTGGTTAAGCTAAATGACAAGCAGGAAATTATTATCGACGAGCATAATCAGACATCTGTAGAAGGGATATTTGCAGCCGGAGATGCAACTACAGTGCCATTCAAACAAATGATTGTCGCCGCCGGCGAAGGTGCCAAAGCAGCCTTATCGGCGTATAATTATATACAGGGCTTGGGGGAAACCGCCGCTAAATAATTTATATGGAATCACCTGCCTACCAAGCTGCTTTAAAAGAAGCTGCCACCCGGATTAATTTATCCGAGGCAGATTTAGTTAAATTATCTACCCCAGAGAATATTATTTCAGTAGAAATACCCTTAGAGCTGGATTCAGGGCAGAGATTAAATCTACCCGCTTTTAGAGTCCAGCATAACTCGGCCAGAGGGCCTTACAAAGGCGGAATTCGCTTCCACCTGGCGGTGGACGTGGAAGAAGCCAAGATATTGGCTTCGCTGATGACCTGGAAGTGTGCCGTGGCTGGCATTCCGTTTGGCGGGGGCAAGGGTGGAGTACAAGTTGACCCCAAAAAACTATCCAAAACAGAATTAGAAAGATTATCCCGGAGTTATATCCGAGCCATGTTTCCTAAAATCGGCTCTAATTTGGATGTGCCGGCACCGGATGTAAATACGGATAGCCAAACGATGGCATGGATGGCAGATGAATATTCGCGCCTGGCCGGAGCTTGGGTGCCTGGGTTTATCACTGGCAAACCAGTGGAGCTGGGAGGCTCTCGGGGACGAGATATGGCCACATCTCTGGGCGGAAAAATTGTTTTAGATGAGATGTTGCTAAATTTGGACATTGCCCAGCCGCCTTATCTGGTAGCGATTCAAGGGATTGGCAATGTGGGAGGAGGTTTAGCTAAACTGTTGGCAAAAGATAAAAATTATCAAGTAGTGGGGCTGAGTGATTCACAAACTGCCATTTATTCCCCTACCGGATTGGATATAGCAGCTGTGATGAAGTTTAAGCAGCAAACGGGAAGCCTAAATAATTTTCCGAATGTTAAGATTATCTCAAATGCTGAATTATTAGAATTGGATGTAAATATTTTAGTGCCAGCAGCCCTGGATAATCAAATTACCACTGCCAATGCCGATAAAATTAAAGCTAAATTGATCTTAGAGATGGCCAATAATCCTATAAGCGAAGCTGGAGATGCTATTTTAAGTTCCCGAGGAGTCACAGTCGTGCCAGATATTCTAGCTAATGCCGGCGGCGTGACGGTGAGTTATTTTGAATGGGCACAGAATCGCTCCGGTTATTATTGGGAAGAAGTGGAGGTTAACGAAAAACTCCAAAAGATTATGCTGCAAGCCACGCGAGAGATTCTTGATGTGGCTAAAATTCAACCGGTTACTTTACGAGTAGCGGCTTTTATTTTAGCTCTCCGGAGAGTTTACGCTGCCATGCATTTGCGTGGTAAACTATAAATTGGCTAATTAATTTGCAATAATGGCTCGACTAAAAGAGTTCAAAATTTATTCGACTCCAACTTGCGGTTACTGCCATATGTTGAAGGATTGGCTGACTGAAAAAAAGATCCCTTTTATCAATATTGATGTAGCAGCTGATCCAACTAAAGGAGTGGAAATGATTCAGAAAACCGGGCAAATGGGGGTGCCGGTGAGTATGATTAGTTTTGAAGATGGCAAAGAAGAGATTGTTTTAGGATTTGATCAAGAGAGGATTGCGAAGATCCTTGGTTTGTAAATTATTCCCCTCCTGCTCCTCGAGTCTGAGCCTCGGAGTCGAAGACCGGAGCCTGCCTGCCGGTAGGCAGGGAGGGGTGAGGGGAGGTGGGAGTATATTCCCCGAGCGGAGTCGAGCCTGCCTGCCGGTAGGCAGGGGGCTACCTTTGATTTGTAAAATCAATCAACCATTTTCTGTTACTTTCCCGAGGAAAGTAACCAAAGTCTTCTCGCAGTCGCTCTGGCTTGGTATTTAGCTAAAAATTACCTGGCTGTTCTCGCCGGTATATACCGGCTCCACGCACTGGTAATTTTTGGAATACCTAACACTCGAGCTCCAATGGCTGGAATGTAAAATCAAGACATCCCTCCTCCAAGGGCCGGTTAGATGAAAAGACGCTCAAACTCCAATGGCCACGAAATACAACGGTCGTTGTATTTCGTGGCCTAGTATACCATCCGTCATTCTGGGGAGCTCATGGGGCGACTCCAGAATCTTTCCTGGTTTTTTTATTGGTTTTAGATGTAGAATATAAATATTCATTATATTTATTAACAAATAGGTATTATCATGGGGAAGAAACTAAAGAAAATAAAAACAAACAAGTCCTTGAAGTCTCTCTTCAGCAACAAGCCACTCCTCTTTATAGTGGCTATTGTGGTATTGGTTGTAATCTTCTCCAATTCAAGCGTAAGAGCTTTTCTTAGAATGCCTAGTCAGGCAGCCGAAATTACTCCAGGTACCTCACCATCTACATCAACTTCCTGCATATTCTATGCATCTTCTTTAGGCAACGATCAGAATAATGGCAGTGCTCCCCAAGATCAATACGCAGTCAGAACTATTAAAAAAGCAATTCAGTTGTCGAAGGCTAATTGTCCAGTCTCGGCGACAATTAAGCTTGTCGGCAGTCAGTATAATGTTTCAGATCTTGATATAAATACAGCAAATCCAATTACAGTTAATGGAGAGACAAAAAACATCACTATCACTTCGAGTGGCGCTAATAAAACTGAGGTTAAGTATGTTAGTCCAAATAATGATGATAGTACGGTAACATTTTCTAATGAGGTTAATTTTAATCCGAATGGCACGATCACTATTACAAACATCATATTTAATAATGTTGGGATTCGTACTTTAACACGCTCGTATAGTACATATGTCACAGGGAATATTCTTACAAATCAGACTAACCATGATCCAAATGACCAGGCACGATTAGTGGTGGGATCTTTCCTTAATGCTGATGCGGGTATTATCAAAATATATAACAATAAGTTTATGTTTGATGAGACTACCTCAGGAAATATAAACGAGGGCGTTATTATAGATAATCTATCATATGCCACCCTGTTGGATGTATCTAATAATACCTTTAATTACTTCTCATATCCAAACCAATATAGTGATTCTAATACTGAAGAAACTAAATTTATAGGTATCAGATTACATCAAAACAACAGTCAGGCATCAATCGCAAATAATAATTTTGTGACCCAAGGAGTATCTGTTGTAGGAAAAAGCATCATATCTGCCAATATCCACAATTTTGGCCTAGTTTCGGATAGGTCTGTTATCAAGACAACAATAGAAAAAAACAATTTCTCAAAGTTCAATGGGATTGATGTTAGCGTTATTTCTCCACCTGTACAAGGGAGCGAATCCCAGAACATACTCATTCATAATAATATAGGTATATAATTCTGGTATCTGATCTATTTAAGACTTCAACGGCTCATCGATGAGCCGTTGAATACTTTTATAAGATTATAACCTGCCCGTGGCCGAGATTTACCGGCCAGGGAGTCGCTTCACTCCCCAGAATGACGGCTGAAAATGGCTTTACTGATGACGCTGTAATTAAATCCTTTGCGAGCAAGATAGAATTTGAGTTGGTCGGGGGTTTTTGAGTGGCTGAATTTGGCGACGAGTTTGGTAGCGGTGGCTAATTCTTGATCGGCTAATTCGGGTTGGGCGAGAGTTTCTCGGATAATATTTTCGGCTATCCCCTTTTGGATAAGCTCGGCTTTTAAGTGGGTAATGCTTCTATTTCGTGTTTGTGATCTTTCTTTTACCCAGTGTTCGGCAAACTTTTGATCATCCAGCCAGCCCTCTTTTTTTAAGCGGGCAATCGTTTCGACAATGGTTTCGGGCTCAAATTTGGTTTTGAGTTTTTGGCGGATTTCAAAAATGCTTTGCGGCCGATAAGACAATAATTTCAAAACTTTGTCGTAGGCCTTGCCATTGATATCCTGTTTTTTGAGCTCTTCACAAAGTTTTGTGGAAATATCTGCTCCCACTTTCAGGTTGTGGGAAATCCAGGTGAATTTATCGATCCCGGTCAGGAATTTATCATCCACAAACACATTTACCCGATTAGAGTTATTGGCTTGGCTCACGATTTTGGTGATTGTAGGCATTAGCTTATAATAGGAGTTGATATTTTGAGCCTGTAGAATACATATTTTCTAGATTTAGTTTAAGTGGAAAAGAAATATATCACAACCTCAATTGCCTATATCAATGCGGCTCCCCATGTGGGGTTTGCTTGGGAACTACTCCAGGCAGATGCCTTGGCACGCTGGTATCGCCTAAATGGTCACCCGACCTGGTTTTTGACGGGGACGGATGAGCATGGCAGTAAAATTGCCAAAGTGGCGGAAGAGGAGGGGGTAGCGCCCCAGGTGGTGGCGGATCGCAACTCGGCTTTATTTGCCAATCTCAAGCCATTATTAAATTTGTCTAATGATGATTTTATCCGGACGGGCGACCAGGCAAGACACTTCCCGGGAGCGCAAAAATTATGGAAACAATTAGTCGCTGCAGGCGATATTTACAAAGACAAATACATCGGGCTGTATTGTGTGGGGTGCGAGGCGTATGTCACAGAAAAAGATTTAATAGAAGGTTGTTGTCCCATTCATAAATCAGAGCCAGAGCGCATCAAGGAAGAAAACTACTTTTTCAGATTGTCGAAATATGGAGATCGCATCGCGGAGTTAATTGAGAGTAAGGAATTGAAGATTATCCCGGAAGGACGAGCGAAAGAGATCTTGAATGTGATTAAATCCGGGCTAACTGATATTAGTTTTTCTCGCCCCATGGCTAAATTGCCTTGGGGGATACCGGTACCGGATGACCTGAATCAAACTATGTATGTTTGGTGCGATGCACTGTCTAATTACATTAGCGCCATTGGCTATGGCAGGGATGAAACTGAGTTTACCAAATGGTGGCCGGCCGATATTCACTGTATCGGCAAAGATATTCTGCGGTTCCATGCGGCCATTTGGCCAGGAATGCTTCTGTCAGCTGGGCTGCCTTTGCCGAAGAAGATCTTAGTCCACGGATTTATTACTTCGGGTGGACAAAAAATGAGCAAAAGCTTGGGAAATGTGATTGATCCTAAGGAAGCAGTGGACGTTTATGGCGCCGATGCTTTGCGTTATTATTTACTCCGGGAACTGCCCACTACCGATGATGGCGATTTTTCCTGGAAGCGGTTCGACGAATTATATAATCATGAATTAGCGGATAACCTGGGCAATTTACTTTCGCGCGTGGTACAAATGACCAGCAAGTTTTGTGCCGGTAAAGTACCGGCAGTTGCCCCCATTTTGCCGGGAGCTGACATAACTGCTATAGAGGTACAGAAATATTTTGAAGAATTTGATTTGCAAAAAGCCTTACTGGCCATCAATCAGTACATCAGCCAACTCAATGTATTAGTAGATACCAAAAAACCCTGGGAGTTAGCTAAACAAGGTCGTCAAGACGAAGTTGAAGAGGTGCTCTATCAACTGCTGGAAGGTTTGCGCGGCATCGCCTTGTGTCTACTGCCATTTTTGCCGGATACGGCAGACAAAATTGCTGTAACTCTGGGAGTCAATGATTTACTGACTATCACTGATTGGTCAGAGGCAATTAAGTGGGGGAAATTGTTACCTGGAACACCTATTCAGCCCAGCCCGATCCTGTTTCCTAAAAAAGTCTAGCTATGCTCTACCCATTTTTGGCTGTTATTTTTGATGTCTTGACCCTGATCTCTACCAAGCGGATTTTTGTTAAATTCAAAAATCTAGATTATAAATCGTTTGCCTGGTGGCTATTTTTCTGGATTGCGGGTGTTGGCTTGTTAGTTTCTCCTTGGTTTGTAACTATCCAATCCACAGCTACCCAGCCGCATTATTTATGGCTGCTATTGGCCTTAGTATTTTTAGCGGCTAATTATAACCTGCTCTTTTATTTTGGGCTCAAATATGAAAAAGTTTCTGAGATCGAACCTTTTCTGTTATTCAATCCCCTTATTGCCATTGTGATCGCTAGCCTATTTTTCCCCGGGGAACGGTCTTGGCACGTTTATTTGGCGGCAGCCGTGGCCGGCTTAGCTTTGGCGTGGTCGCATTTGGATCGTCAGCATCTTAAACTGTCTCGGCCGCTTCTGGCCATCCTAGGTTTTGCTCTATTGCATGGATTGGAGGCTGTCATTATCAAGGAATTATTAATGGTTTACTCACCTCTAGCCCTTTATTTAGTGCGTTGCATTACCACTGCTCTGTTTCTGTGGGTGATAGAAAAAGGGAAGATCAAAAAAATTACTCTTCAGCAAGTTCCTTTCTTTCTTCTAATTGCCGTGGGTGCACTGGTTACAAGTGTGTTAATCTATACTTCATATCATGGCATAGGAATTAGCATGACCATGGCGGTATTACTCTTATCTCCCATATTGGTTTATTTGCTGTCAGTCCTGTATTTGCGCGAAAAACTGCAATGGAAGAATATAGTGTCTAGCGTGGTGATTATTGGAGCAATTATTTGGTTGAGCGTAGTGCGATGAATTATATCGATACCCATTGTCATCTTAATTTCCCCCAGTTCCATCGCGATATGGAAAAAACAGTTTTGCGGTCTTTGCAGGCAGGTTTAATTTATTTAATTAATGTGGGAACTGATCTGCGTACCTCTAACGAAAGTGTTAATCTCGCCAGCCGGTATAAGGAAATTTATGCGGCCGTGGGGGTGCACCCGCATGACGCCAGGAAGAATCTGGTCGGCATCAGCGCCAGCTTAACTCCCCTATTACGCCATCTCAAAGTGGTTGCAGTGGGCGAAATCGGACTAGATTTTTATCGCAATTTATCGTCGCAAGAGAATCAGAAAACAATTTTTATTGAACAGCTCCAACTGGCTCTCAAACACCATAAACCAGTGATACTGCATTGTCGTGATGCCTACCGCGATGTACTGAATATCCTAGACGAGTTTTATTTGCCAGAGCTAAAAGACTCTCTTCCCGGAGTAATCCATTCTTTTTCGGCCGGTCCAAATTATTTACAAGAATTTTTGCGGCGTGGGTTCTATATCGGGTTTAACGGCATGATTACTTATCCCGATCATGAAAGTCTATTAGAATCAGTTCGCAATACACCGCTGGACCGATTACTATTAGAAACTGATGCGCCTTATTTGTCGCCCTTGGCTCATCGGGGAGAACGCAATGAGCCGATGTTGGTTAAAGAAGTGGCAGCGCGAGTGGCGGAATTAAAAGGCATTGATGTAGAAGAGGTGGTGAACAGGAGTACAGCCAATGCCATAGCTTTATTTAAGCTACAATAAAACCATGGAAGATCTGTTTGCTCCAGTCGAGTGGCTGCAAGAGGCGGGATACCGGGCTTATCTGGTGGGAAATCAATCACGCAACGCAGTATTACAAGAAAAGCCTGCCGGCCAAGATATCGATATTGCTACTTCCGCTTTGCCGCGCGAGGTGGGCAAGATTTTATCTCAGCAACAGATTGTGCCAGCCCGCCTGGATGTCAAATTCGGGGTGGTGGCTTTTTTGT
This sequence comes from Patescibacteria group bacterium, assembly GCA_041659905.1. NCBI lineage: Bacteria > Patescibacteria group bacterium. The sequence continues at coordinate 192,206 of JBAZXK010000002.1, forward strand.
GGCAAGGTCGGGATTACGAAATCACCACTTTTCGGGAAGATATCTATGATCCGCAATTTAACCATATCCGGCGTACTCCCATCGAAATAAAATTTCATAAGGACACCAAATTAGATGCGTTACGCCGGGATTTTACGATCAATGCGATCTATTGGAATCCTAAAAACAATCATTTTATCGATCCGGTAGACGGTATTAAAGATTTAGAGAATAAAACCCTGCGGTTTATTGGGGATGCGGAAACGCGTATCAAAGAAGATCCTCTAAGAGTTCTACGGGCGATTCGGTTTAAGTATAGTCTGGGTTTGAAATATGCCGCCACGACTTTAAAAGCGTTAATTAAATACGGCAAGCTGGTACATAAACTTCAGCCATCGCTCCTAAAAAAAGAATTCAGCAAAATCCAAAATTTGCCCAATTATCAGGAAGCCAGACGGGATATGCAAGAAATGGGAGTGATTCAAAAAGTTTAATTAGCCGTCGGAGCCGTTACTGCCTGGGAAACAGTTTGCCAATTCCCACTGTCGTCAGTCACCACAATTTTTTGAGATGCGATCGTGATGATTTTATCGGCCGGGATAATTAGGTCTGGCCGGTTTAATATGCCTAAAATGCCGGGCTGAACATATATCTTTTGGATAAATGAATCTGTGGTTTCGAACAATACATCGTCTACGTTCCCTAATTTTTTTCCTGAGGCTGTGATGACTGGACTGCCGATAACATGCTGATGATGCCGCAATAGCGCAGGTAATAACACAATTTCGTGGGGGGCCACCAGGGCGTCTGAATTTTTGATAACTACCATTTTAGGGCCGTATTCCACGATGTCGGCAGTAGCGACTGCGCGCAGGCGAGTCAGTAGTCCAACTGGCTTGATCATAAGAGCACTAATTTGTTTTTTATCAGGGTCGATCGCCCAATTTGTTACAGTGCCCAAAGTTTGACTTTTATCTAAGTCAACCAGTCGCGCATTCATTATTTCGGTAATTGGCTTCAACATAGATTGGGTAATAAAACTATTTTCCACCATAATTATACGCTAACCTGGCTTGTCAAAACTTCTTAAGTAGCCTACAATCAAGCATAGCTTTTAAGCTTACTTGAAGCATGAAACATCAAAAATGGTTATGGGGGGCACTGCTGAGCTTGCTAATTTTAGGCGGCTGTGGAGTAAAAACAGAAGAACCGCCGATAGTTTTGGGGAAAATGACTCAAACTATGAGCAAATTGGAACAGCTCGAATTTTCGGGCGAATTTAATTTAGTGGGCAATTCCACCCTTCCCCTGCTGCAAGGTCTCCAAGATTTGCGGATTACCGGAAATGGCGCAGTTAACCTGGCGGATATAAACAATCTAAGATATTTGTTGAATTTAATTATCGGCGGCAAAGGCAGTGAAGGCAATACGGAAATAGGAGCGGAGCTCAGGAGTTTCCCGGATTGTAACTATTTTCGCATTACGCGCATCGCTGTACCGTTAGGTTTGCCTTTTTCGCTGTCAGCGGATAATAAATGGTACCAAATTAAATCCGGCGGACAGAATCGAGAATGGCTTGGGTCCAGTCAACCTCTCTCTTTCGAACAAATGCAGCAAATCAGGGCATTGTTGGCTCAAAGCAAATTATTCAATGTGGTGCAAAAATTCCCCGATGATACTGCCAATGGAGCCAGAACTTATCATTGGCAAGTGGCAGTTGATAACGAAGTATTGCGGGCAGTATTGCTGAATTGGTCAAATATTACTAATCCAACTGAAAGTGTCGATCTAGAAAAATGGACGGCGATGTTAAGCGATTACGACTATGAATTCTGGATCAATAAGCGCGATTATCGCCTGATGAGGGCCAATATCAAAGGTTGGTATGATGATAGTGCTGGCCAGCGGGCTGATTTCACTATCAAGATAAATCTAAATAAGTTCAGCTCGATTGTGGCGATTGAGCGCCCTGCGAATGTGCAAGAATTCGATCTCCGCGAAATCCTGGGATTACCTTTGGCAAATTCTCTGCAATAATTTCCCTTACCCCTTTCCCAGGTTCGATCCTTCTTAAAGCTCAACCAAAAACCGCCATTCACTTTCAGTGTATGACAGTTTTTGGTGGGCCCAGCAGGGATCGAACCTGCGTCCCCAGCTTAAAAGGCTGTTGCTCTACCATTGAGCTATGGGCCCCTCTATATAGGCTATCATATCAAAAACATTATCAGCCAGCCTATCTGTTATAATAAATTATTCTTGCCTGGTCGATAGGCATTGTCATTTTGACAAAAAGAGAGGAAAACTGATGCATATTATGGTCGATCTGGAAACGGTAGCGAAAATAGGAAAGGTAGCATTTTTTTCACTAGGGGCTGTTGTATTTGATCCTCTTGGTCCACCGGTAGAATATCCTAAGACCGCATCTGATGGTTATTACTACATCCCCGTTCTCTATGAGCTGATCAATCTAGAGGAAGCTATAAATAGCGGCCTAGAAATGGATGCCGATACTATTTATTGGTGGATGAATCAGAATGAACTAGTTAAACAGGAGTTCGTTCGGTCGCAAAAAGAGGGTAGGGATCCTCGTTCGGCTTTATGTAATCTTCGCGGCTTGATAAAGCGCAATGATGGGCAATATCTCTGGTCTCATGGGTCCGATTTTGATATTGCCATTCTGCGGACGGCCTTTTTCGTTTGCGGCTTGGGCCATAACCTACCTATCCCACATGGCAACTTCCGTGATACCAGAACTCTTTTCGCTGTAACCCCGGATTTTAACAAGGAAGAATTTTATCCGGCGGTTCCTCCTGAAAATGAACACCATGCATTGTTTGATGCCTGGAGACAGGCAGTAGCAGTGCAGAGATGCTATCAGCGGTTGCGGGAATGCGGTATCCATATTGGTGAAGAGAAGGCGATACGTGTCTAACTCAACGGTTCATTCATGAGCCGTTGAACAAATGACGGTTATAGTATAATTATAATTGATTGGGATAATCACCTAGCTCTATTTTAGAGTTAGGTAGGGCAGGAAGATAGAGTTTTTTAGGACTCTGTCGTTTCCTGCCTTTTTTCTTTTGGTAACATTTGTTATATTGTAACTAGCGCGTTTTAGGGGAAACCCTAGAATACGACGACTTCTCGGCGTTAGTTGAGCCGACCGCGGGCTCTTGCTCTTGCAGCAGGAGCCCCGCAGTTTTTGTTTGGATAATCATTTCTGATACGGTAAAATCAATAATATGGCCATCAATACCAAGATAAATTTTCGGATTACTAGATTTAGCAAAATAAGTTGGGCCGGGGTAATTATTATCCTAGTGGCTTTATTTGGGTTGTCCTATGCGCCGCCATATTCTCTACAGATTGCAGGATCTGCTGGCGGTCGTCCCGATACTTTCCCATTACAGATTGCCAAATCAGCCAACGATCCCAGGTTAGCCGAGCAAACCAATCTAAATCAAGCTAAAATTTTGTCTGCTTGGGATGTAACCACTGGCAATAGCGGCCAGATCGTAGCGGTTATTGATACAGGCACCAACCCGGATCATGAAGAATTAGTTAATCGACTCTGGGTAAATACCGATGAAATCCCTGGTAATGGTCGCGACGACGACAATAATGGCTATATCGACGATTACCAAGGCTATAATTTTATGAATGATACTCCTGATATTATCGATCAAAATGGACACGGGACGGGAGTAGCGAGCATTGTTGCAGCTAATACTAATAATAATTTAGGCATGGCCGGCATCAATTGGGGTTGTCGGCTGATGACATTAAAAGCGTTAAATAGCGCCGGAGGAGGCGAATATCATAATGTGGCCAGAGCTTTGCGCTACGCTGCCGATAATGGCGCCCAAGTGATTAATATGAGCTTCGGTACTTATTTTGACAGCACCGAGCTCAACGAAGCCGTTGATTATGCAATCAATCACGGCGTAGTAATTGTGGCAGCCGCCGGAAACAATAGTCAAAACCAATTACTTTACCCAGCTGCCTATAGCAATGTGATTGCGGTGGGAGCGGTAGACAGTTCGGGACAGCGCGCCTCTTTTTCTAATTGGGGAACTAATTTGGATGTAGTAGCTCCGGGCCTGAATATTTTAATGGCTAACTACATTGGCACAAATGCTTATGCCTATGGTTCGGGTACTTCGTTCGCAGCTGCCCATGTCACTGGGATAGTATCATTGATGTTGGCACGCAATTCTTCCTTATCCCCTACCCAAATCGAAAACATTATTAAATCTTCCGCCACTGGTTACAATAACACCTTAGAATATGGCACCGGACTAGTTAATGCTGCTAGTGCCCTAGGCTCTACGCAAATCTCTGATCATATTGTAGGCAGGATAGTTGCTTCTAGTGCTCGGGCAGTGGCGGATAGTAATGACCGGGTGATAATTACGGTGCAAGTCACCAATAATGATTTCCCGCTCATGAATCATCAAGTCAGAGCTTATATTAATGGGCCAATAACTTTTAACGGTGAGTTCGTTGATAAGCGTGATGTGTTTTTGGGCAATACGGATATGTCTGGCACGGTTCGCATGGAACTCACTTCCGGTATCGCTGGTAAAAAATTCATTATTTTTTCCGATGTGACTGCCGGGGTCAGTTTAGGAGACTTAACGCTCACTTTTGATCCGGTGGGAGGCCCAGCCCAGTATAATGCGACACTCGTATCTCAAAATACAGTTAGTGTGATGACACCAGGAGAACGGGTTACCCTTTCATTAGCATTGCGCAATACCGGGAATATTCCTTGGTCAGGGCAAGGCAGTATCCCGGCCGGACAATTACGTTTGGGCACAGCGCATCCTGCAGATCGATCCAGTAAATTTTATTCGGATAGTTGGGTGTCGTCTAATCGAGCAGCGATTTTGCAACAGCCTTTAGTTAGTCCTGGAGAAACTGGTCAATTTACTTTTACGGTCCAAGCCCCCACTCAGCCCGGCATTTATAAAGAATATTTTAATCCGGTAGCCGAATATACTGCTTGGTTGCCTGATCTAAAGATTTATTGGGAAATTACAGTGGCCAATGGCGGGGTAGATCCAGTGGTAGCTCATTATGCTGCCGATATTCTCTATAAATCAGCTAATTTAGTATTAGATCCTGGCCAGTCAGGTTTGCTCCAAATAGAAATTAAAAATACCGGCACTGCCAAGTGGGTGGCTCCCGGCGGAGTGTCACAATACGGAGTAGTCCAAGTCGGAACAGTAAATCCTTATGATCGAGCCAGCAGTTTAGCTAGTAATTGGTTGAGCAGTAATCGGACTACCGATATGGGGTTTGCTCTGGATCCAGGAGATCGGGTTTCCTTGGCCTTTCTGGTGCGGGCTCCGAATCAGCCCGGCGTGTACCCAGAGAATTTTCGTTTAGTAGCTGAATATATCACTTGGTTTGGTCCGGCGTTTGGGTGGACAGTAACTGTGCGATAAAATTATGGATACTGGTACATTATGGCATTTTGGCCAAGCGGTCATTCTGGGATTAATTCAGGGCGTCACCGAATTTTTACCCATTAGTTCATCCGGGCATTTAATTATCGCTCGCGAATTTTTGCGGATTAATGATCCGGGCAATTTTTTTGATGCCATCCTCCATTTAGCTACCTTATTAGCCATCCTAGTTTATTTTTGGAGAGATTGGTGGCAGATGTTGCTGCTAGCTAAAACTAAGAAAGAATCAAAAACCGGATTGCCGATCGATCGTCGCCTATTGCGGCTGATTATTATAGCGACTCTTCCCGGGCTTTTAGTGGGTTACTGGGGAAATCATTGGATAGAAGACCACTGGCGCTCATTATTATCAGTGGCAATTTTGTTAGTAGTGACAGGATTAGGCTATTTATTATTCGAGTCAAAAATGAAACTGGCTAAAGCCAGTAAGATCCTTAATTATTGGGATGCTTTAAGTATTGGTCTGACCCAAGCTTTAGCTATCTTGCCGGGAATTTCGCGTTCCGGCATGACTTTGCTCGGCGGTATGTACGCTGGGTTAACTCGTGCTACCGCTGCGCGCCTATCCTTTTTATTGGCAGCGCCTATCATTGCCGCGGCGGGAGGCTATGGTTTATATCAAAGTTTACATCAATCCAGTCCAAGCTATGATATTAGTTTTCTGGCGGTGGCTTTTATTTTTTCGTTTACTTCCGGGTTGCTAGCGATCCGCTGGTTGTTGCAGTTTTATCAGAAACATTCTCTCAAAGGATTTGCTATTTATTTGTTGATTGTCGGCACCGGATTGATAGTCTATTCTTTTTTGAAGTAAAACCTTTCTTAATTCCCTCCTGCCGGAGGAGGGGTTGGGGGAGGTGGGAGTATAATCCATCTCCTTGATTTGTAAAATCAATAAAACTATTCTTTCGCTACCACTTTGCTCGTCCAAAGTGGTAGCACCGAAATGACGGCCAAGTCGTCAAGGCTATTTAATTGATAAATCTTCAGGTGTTTAAGAGCCAAACTCGGCCGATATGCTATCGGCCTCACACATGGCTCCACCCTTAAAGATTTATCTAATTAAATCACGCCTCTCCTCCAATGGCTTAGGGGAATGACGTCCAAACTCTAATGGCCGCATTAGAAAAATGGAGAATTACTTTATTTGACCCAGCTATTTGAGAATTCTTCCGATGTTATTGTCTGGCCATAAAGAAACGGGAAAACCCTATTCTTTAATAATCTCGAGATCTCTTGGCGTTCTGCACTATCTGCTGTCTCAATCAAGTCTTTCAAGATAACAAAGTTAAAGCCAGCCGAGAAACCATTACAGATAGTAGATAGAACACACCCTTCAGTAAAAATGCCCGTAACAACAAGATACTGGATTCCCCTATTCCTAAGTGTCTTTGCCAAGCCAGTGCCAGTAAAAGCATCGTAAGTATTTTTAGTAATCACCAAGTCATCTTTTTCTGGCTTCACTTGATAAAACTCTTCTGGGAAACCACTCTTATTATCAGAGTAATACACCACATTTGGGTCGGTATATAGTTCTTGGATATTCTCGGGTAGGTGTTCTTTATCCCAAGGAGTGATATTTGCAAAAATAACACAGCTTCCCTCTTCTTTTCTGTAGCTATCTATAAAGCCAGATAGTTTTGGGATCATTTCCCTGATCTTGGAAAAGTGGATGTTAATTGCTGGGCTCTCACATTTCTCGTGGGCACAGCTATTAACCACATCAATTACAAGAAGTGCTGTGTTGGACTTGTTCATTTTTGGATATATCTTCATACACATATTATTGCATAGTCAGGATAGCTATCTGCTCTGGTCGTTTCTAATGATTTGAGATATGAGATAATTCGAATATGAACGTAGGAACTAAAGAGACAGATGGGATTAGGGTGGCGGATGCCCGGCTCCAGAAAGATGAGGTCGAATTTGATCAAACTTTGCGACCGAAGAGTTTTACTGAATATGTCGGGCAGGATAAGATCAAGCAAAGCTTAGCCATTGCTATTCAAGCCGCCAAACAGCGGAAAGAACCTTTAGACCACATTTTATTGTTCGGCCCGCCAGGCTTGGGTAAAACTACCTTGGCGTACATTATTGCCGCCGAGATGGGCGGAAGCTTACGGGCCACTTCCGGTTCGGCCATTGCCCGGCCGGGTGATCTGGCTTCTATTGTCACCAACCTAAACGACGGCGACATTTTGTTTATCGATGAAATTCACCGCTTGGGCCGGCAAGTGGAGGAAGTGTTATATAGTGCGATGGAAGATTACGCCATTGATATTATTATCGGCAAAGGCCCGGCGGCGAGGTCGCTCCGGATCGATATCGCCAAATTTACTTTGATCGGCGCCACGACCAGAGCCGGGGCGCTGTCCTCCCCTCTCCGGGATCGGTTCGGTTCCACTCACCGCTTAGATTTTTACCAAGAAGAAGATATTGAAGCCATTTTAGCCCGGTCAGCCAAAATTTTACATGTTGAATTATCCCCCGCCAATGCCAAAATTATTGCCCATGCGGCTCGGCGGACTCCGCGCACGGCTAACCGCATCTTAAAGCGCGTGCGCGATTTTGCCGAAGCCAAAAATGGCGGGGAAATTACTCCGCAGATCATTACGGAAGCTTTAGAACTCATGACCATTGACGCTGATGGGTTGGATTTTATTGACCGCAAGATCTTAGATTGTCTGATCAAGCGGTTTAACGGCGGACCGGCTGGGATTGCCGCCATCGCTGCCGCCATTGCGGAAGAACGACAAACTTTGGAAGAAGTTTACGAACCGTATTTATTGCAATCCGGTTTTCTCAACCGCACTGCCCAGGGCCGGGTAGCGACAACCCAGGCTTATCAGCATCTCGGGCTAACACAACCGGCGCAACCCCCATCCAAGCCAGTTAAAATGTTTGACTAATATGAATTTTATCCCAGCTGTTATTTATATGATTTTGTTCCTGGCTGCTTTAGGCTATGGCGGTTTGATTGTTTATCATGTAATCAGATATAAATCAGAACTTTATGACGGACAAGTCCCCCAGGTGATAGCGGCAATGTGGTTTTATATTATTATTAGCGGTTCCATTTTATTATTATCATTTGTTTTGGCTGGTCTTGGAGCAGTCATTTTGCCATGATGACCACAACGGATAATAATTTATCGTCTTTTCCTCGGTCTGACGAAGAACACCGAGAATTATTTTATCGCCGCCACCCGATCAATTTATTGATGCCAGCTTTAGTTACTCTGGGTGGGATCGCTTTGTTGGCTACTTTGTGGTGGGCGTTGGCGGCAGGTATGACTAATCCAGATATTCTCAGCTACTGGCCTTATTTTGTATTGATCACCGGTTTGGCTGTGTTTGTGTTGCTGAGTTATTTTATGATGCAATGGATTTTTTGGTTTTTTGATATTTGGGTGGTGAACGAAGACAAGCTGATTGATTCGCAATTAGTATCTTTTTTCCAACACAATCGTTCAGAAATGCCGCTGCGGCAAGTCCAAGACATTAAGTTTAATATTTCGGGCATTTTGGCCACGCTGTTTGGTTGTGGAGATGTTACTATTCAAACTGCTTCCAAACAAGCTTTCTTCAAACTGATATCCATTCCTCATCCTAAGAAAGCTGTGGAAGAGATTAGTGAACTGGTCCAGCGAGCTACTAGCAAACTCTATTCTCATAACGAATTTGTTTATTCCCCGACGCCCATTCTGTTGGGCGAACTGCTAATCCAAAAGGGCCTGATTACCCCTATCGATTTGGCGATGGCCTTGGAAGAACAGAAGAAATCTAATTTGCGCTTAGGCAAAATTTTGATCAATCGTGGCCTGATTCAGAAGCAGGATTTACTCAACGCTCTGAGCGCTCAACATCGCATTCCGGAGATCGATTTAGCCTATGTGGAGATCGATCCTAGCGTAACCAGTTGCCTGACTAAAGAAACAATACATAAATATAACTTATTGCCGCTCTATCGTACGCCGAATAATATCCTGATGATTGCGGTAGATAATTTGTCCAGTGCGTTAGTGCAGGAAGTAAAAGATGCGTGCGGAGAGCCAATTATGTTTGTCATCGCCGATGAAGACAAAATTAAACAAACCATTAACGAATATTATCCTAATTAATTGGGGAAATAATTTAACTAATGGATTTCTGTCCATCTGGCTATCAGAGGGAGATTAGTCTTGACAAAATCAAATAAGTATAGTATAATAAAAAATAATAGATATAATCAAAGTAGCTTATTCTTGATAGAATTAAAACATAAAAACAAAACTTGATGTCTATTGGGGAACGCTTAACTAATCTGTGGCAGTATCGCCGAGTTACTCCGCGTCAGGTGACGCTGTTCTTGGTAAGCGTAGCCGTGCTGGTCACAGTGGTTTTCTTTAATCAGGATATCGTTAATTTGTTTCGTTGGCTCCGCGGCAGCGCGGCTGGAGAACCGAATCCTTTTGGGAATCTCGCTTGGGCCGATGTGCCGGCTAGCAATTTTGGCAGAAGCAATGCCAAACTGATAGATGTGACTGACCCTGCGGGAAATCGTTACTTGTATTTGATCGGTGGGATTGAAACCAAGACGGTGGATGGGAATAAGCGCTTGAGTTTAATTAAATCAGTAGAACGGATTCCCTTAAATCAAACTACCGGCGCTATCGATGCCGGTTCGGTTTGGGAAAAGAACGATACCAATGGCACTTGGGGGCAAATGTATGCCGGGCATGCCGAATTTGGTGTGGTGCAAAGTACGGACAAAAGATATTTGTATGTTATCTCCGGCGATATTCATATTCCTAATCCGTTGGATTTTGTTAATTACTCTCCTTTGCTCTTCTCCACCATCGAACAGTTAGATTTGACTAATATTAATCTGGGTTGGCAGCCCATCGCATTACTCACCGGAGTTAATTTCTATCCGGAAGTGATCCAATTCAATGGTCGTTTGCATATTATTGGGGGTGTTTATGGCAATCCTTTCAGTGCGGGATACAGTTGGTCAACCGGAGGCCAAGATCCGTATGAAATTAAAGATCCCCTGCTCTTGACCGATAACGATACTAATCCGGTAGATTTATGGAAATGGGATGATAAATACGAAGACCTCCCTGTTATCGGCGATTTGCCGGTAGCCTTGCCAGATTCAGGTATTGGAGCTGATATAGATACTGGGAGTGGCGGGCCAGAGGTTGATCCAGGTGGGTTGAGTATAGGCATCGGTGGTATGGGTGGCACGGGAATGGTGATGGCTGATGATGGAGTTCACATTCAACAAGTCGGCGGTCATGCACAAAACTTATCCGATACCTTAACTAGGGGGCTCATTAGTGGAGAATTTGTCACTACCGTGAGCGAACACTATATTATCAATCCGGTGACTTTGGCAATTGATTTCAAGGGAGAGTTAGGAAAGAAATCTGGCGTGCCCATTACCACTTCCGGCAATGATTACACTGGTGAACTATCCGAAATCTGGGAATTAGGTAAAGTTATGCATATTGCCCATTTGAGAATGTGGTTGGATGATGTGTCGACATCGCCGTTAGGAGGCTTTAGTGTCTTCACCCTATACCCGGCTCCCCAAGGTCGCTATGGCCATAAGGTTTTCATAAACAACAACACATTATATGTCGTGGGTGGAGCCAGCTGGGCCGCACCCATTGAAAAAATTTATCGCCCACCCGTCGGCAATATGTTCTTTATCAATATTTATTCTTTCTGGGTGATCGATGATGATACGCATCCGTTTTCAAAAGGAGATAACTTCGACAGAACGATACTTGGTTTTCTGCGGGATGATTATTATAAATATCTGGGGAATATTACCTATCAATGGGACAATGTGGCGGAAGTTTGGAAAGGCACTAATACAGTTAGCAATACATCACCACTCCCATCTGATTATGCTTTTCAATCCGGTTCACCGCTGCAGGGTTCAGGTAGAGCTTTCTTTGCTTGGGCGGAACTGCATCCTACTGAGACTACTACTGAGTTCTTGGCTATCGGTGGGTTAGAAAACAATTTAACACCCGATAGCGACGCAGATAATAACTGGGGCTTGCCACTGGGCGTCCGGGCGACAGCTGCGAGTTGGCCGTCTGTTAATTATGGTCTGTCGGTTTGGGAAACTTACCGGGTGGAAAAATTTGCTGGTAGTAGTTGGGAGACGCGAGCCCCTTTGCCTAACATTGGTAATGACATAATCGGTGTTTATGGGGCCACGGCGGTAGGCGGCGGAACGGGGGCTATTGTGTTCGGTGGTCAAACCGAGTTGATAGTTGATCCAGAACAACCTTTCTTTAATGACCATGTGCCGGCCTATGAACGGACTGTGAACACGTCCGGGTTTGGCTATCTTGACTCCGGCGGCGATGGCGATACTGGCACAGGCACTTGGTGGCCGATGCAAAACATCCAATATGCTAGAGCTTATCCGGCGACATTGGATGTCAGAACAGCGACCATCGGTGGCGGCGAAACAATTTATATTTATAAAGCTAACGGCTCCACTGTCGGCGATGGCGACGGTTTGCCAAATAATACTTCCCAGGTTGAAGCGTTGGGTCCGATTCAGTATGGCGGAGCTGGGGTAGTAGATTGGTCGAAATCATTTATTGAGGTGGAACCGGCTCCTGGCAATCCTGCTGGGTATTATAATTGGCCTGGTACCAGTGAAACCACTCTCGAAATTCTGGCTGATCGACATGATTATGCTTTAGTGACAGTTAATTTAATGGATTATTATGGGAATCCGGCCACTTCCGCTGGGCTGGATCAAGTGCCCGGAGGATTGGCGGTGAGCCTGTATACCGAATATGCCAGCGGTCTAAGTCGGAGTCCGAAACCAGCGATTAAAAAGAATATTAAGGGCGATCCGACTTCTACCCCCGACTGGATCCGTATTAAAGGCCAACCGACTTCATCCACTGGCGGCCTGCTTTCTCCCGAATGGGATAACCAATTCGTGTTGGTGGATATGGGTGGCGCAAATGGTGGCGAAGATGGGAACCCAGACACGACAGCGGGGCAGGTTCAATTTTATATTTCTTCCAGTCACGATACTTTCGATACGGATGGCATCACCCCGAGTCCGATCGAGGCGTTGGCCTACATCCTAGATACTAATGAAACAGCTTTTAGCGTCTTGGCTGATGGAGCTTTAAATACTTTGCCTCACAAAAATGAGCTGATCTTTACCTATCATGGTGTGCCAAGTTTAAAGAGCACTGTTACAGCCACGAGTCCGGTTAAAGCCGATGGAGTCGCCGAATCCACTGTCACCGTTACCCTGATTGATACTTATGACAATCCGGTCCCATCGTTGAACACAAAAGTTGAGTCTAACCGGAATTTAGACACTGATCAAGAGGGCCACCTTATTATTCATGACAACATTGTTCCGCCCACCAAAAATGCCAACGATCAGGGAATAGCTATTTATAAGGTGAGCTCTCCCCTGATTGGCCGGGCGGATCTGCAGGGTTATTATGCCCCGCCGGTTGCCGTGCCGGACGATCTTTCAGAATTACCGAATTGGATCGGTTATAAGACGGCGAATGTTTTATTTACCAATCAAGGTCAGATTATCTCTTTGTTCCCGGAATCGGCTAAACAAGGGCAAATAATCAAAGATCCGACACCGATGGTAGCTGTGGGTGATCTTGTCCAGTGGGATGCATCAAAGACGACAGTTATGTTCCTTCCTTCAGAAGGAATCAGTTTCCAGTATCAACAAGGTAACAGCGGCTGGGACGACATAGAAAAACTGATGCTATATGCAGACAAATCGGTAACTAATTTTAGGGCGATGGTAGACCCCAGTTTAGCCAATGCTCAATTGTATCTTAAGATTACAGAGGGAGGTGGTTCTTTCTACACTGCTGGCTATCCTGACAATATTACTGTGAATGTGACGTCAAGCTATGCCGAATTTCCTTACATTACAAGTGAAACGCCCGGTATTCTAAAAATAGAAGTTAGACTAAATAATGCTAGCGGCAATAAGTTAGGTGAACTCTGGCTGCCTATGGCAAAATCGGAGAACTCCCTTGTCAGTATTGCCATCGATGCCTCTAAGCATTCTGTGGCCGTCAATGAAGCTATCGAAGTCACAGCTCAACTAAAGAATATCCACGGTACTGCCTATCTTGGACAAACATTTACATTTACTAAAGACGATGGCACCAGCGGATATTTCACTCCCGCTAATGGCCAGGTTACTGATACAGATGATGACGGCAAGGTAGTGATCCAATATACGCGGACTGGCACTGGCGGTGGTACCGTGCACATTTTTGCCACTGCTACTTATGAGACAGAGCTAGCCTCTGATCGGGTTGCTATTAGAAAGTTGGTGGATGCCTCGGCTAATCAAACTATTACCTACGACTCCACTGGTCTAGATGTGCAAACAGAGGATGCCTCAAGACTGTCACTTACTTTTGGGGGCACCACTGGTGTGACTGTGGGTTCAGCTGCTCCGGTAGGAATCTGGACTTTCTTGGTTTCAACTGATCTTGGTTTGACTACACCTGCAGAAGAAACTACCACGTTCTTGGTAGAACCGGCGGGTCCTACTGCTCCGACAATTCTAACACTCGACCCCGCCGAGGGTCTGCGCGGTCATGGTTACGATATCGAGATTGATGCTGTTAATACAGGCTTTGAATGGAATATCCCCGGCTCTAATTCGGTCGTGACCTTTACGCCAGTGAACGGGGGCGATCCGGTGACTACGCCGATTGTAGCTAGTTCCACTAACAGTTTTACACATCTGACTGTCCGTTGGGATATTGCGGCTAATGCTAAAGTGGGCAATTGGAACGTGAAGGTGACCACAGGGAACCAAGTGGCTGAGATGCCCTTTAACCATGACTTTAAAGTGACTACCGAAAGCGGTTATTTCTTAGATGTAGTAGCTGTTCCCTCTAGTATCGCTCGTGATGGATCGGCCACATCTACTATCACTGCCACCGCCGGGTTTGTTGAGTTAACCGGAGATATAACACCATTAGACGGCGATCCTATTACTTTTGACAAAGGCACAGCGGGTGGCTCTTTGACTCCGGACGGCACCACTACTAAAGCCGATGGATCGCAAACCTGCGTTTATCAAACCGATGGTCCCGAAGATGCTACTGCGGAGACTAATATCCAAGTATCAGTGGTAGATACTGCCCAAACTTTACTGGGGACTGTCAAAATTATCAGAACTGGCATGAATCCTAATGACATTGATGTAACTAAATCTTGGATCTCGGCCACATCCCCGGTGCCAGCCTCGGGCGATCCCTTGGATGCTTCACTGGTAACAGTCACGGTGCGCAATGGTTTGAGTCAGCCATTAAGCGGTATAGTGGTAACCTTGAGTACTAATCATTCGGAGGATACAATCCTTACCACTCATCTTAATCCCCAGCCGACCGACACTGATGGTCGGGCTATCTTCGAAGTAATGTCGATGATGCCGGTGCATACCAGCACTATCACCGCTACTTTTGGCAATGGCCTCCAAAAGCAAGTGAATGTATTATTTGAAGATCCCACTCTCCTCTCTCGGCGCTTCTTCGCGTTGACTGTGCCTTTCCAGGCGAGAGATTATGATAATCAAGTTTGGACGGTGATAAAACACAATGGAGCCGAGAAGAACATGGATGATGAGTACAAGAAAAATACTCGCACTGCCACCAATCCAGATTTATTAACCGACTTAGAGGGAATTAGATTCTATTTGTATAACGGAACTAATGATAGTTACACCGTTTGGGTAAAGGGCAAAAATCATCTGGCGGCAGCTAAGACCACCGTTAAGACAAGCGACGCTGTTAGCGGTGTAATCAGTATTAATTTCAGTACCATCATAACCCACGGTCTGAAAGTGGGCGATATTGCCATCGCTTCCGGAGGCACGCAAATTAAGCCGGGCTATCATGATAATACTATTGGCTCTGTCGACAGCAAGGCCGTTTACGATCGTTTCTACGGTAGCTATCTAGACTTGCCTGACTTAGATTTTAACCAAAGTGTTAACTTATTGGATTTCACTTATACCTTAGCCAACTGGGGGGCAGGTGCCCCGTTGCCATAAAAAGTAGTTCCCATTTAAACAAAAACAAAAATGAAAAATACATTGTCTCGCATAACTTATCTCTGGTTTAGTCCCGCAAGTTTTGTAATGGCGGGAATGTTGCTGTTGCTAGGAATTATCTTATTCCATAGCCGTATTAATGGCACAGAGTCGTCACATTTTTCTAGCGCTTCCCCCATTTCTGCTGCCGTCGCCGGCGATTACGTTGCCCAGGATATTATTCAAGATTCCCGGAATATTTCACGCTACCCGGACTATATGAAAAACCCCGATGATTATCTGCTCAGGTTTACTTACGATCTCGGCCACGACAATAAACCGATATTTATTACTCAGAACTAGCGCGGCTTAGGGCGCGTAATATGAGGCTGACTTCCATATACCGGCAAAACCTGCCGGAATTTTTTTATTTTAGTGGTCAGTTTGAGTAACTGTTCAATCCGGTCTTGGGCGGTGCCAATCAAATGAGCCTTGCCAATCACCGGGATGCCTAAACCGTAACCGAAGGCGTTGGCAATACTCACTCCTACCCGCAGCCCCGTAAAAGAGCCGGGACCCAGATTCACCGCTACCCATTTGAGTTGCTCGGGTTTAATTTTATTGGTTTGTAGAAGCTTATCGATATTAGGCAGCAGTTCTTGCGATTGGTTGCGCTCCGATACCCATGTCTTGATTTTAGTCACTCTCTCCCCTGCCAAACCAATGCCGGTAGCAGCTTCGGTAGTATCAATTGCTAAAATATAGGTTTTATTCAGCATTTTTGATTTGGAATTTACGCTGATTATCTTTGATGCCAGTGATTTTTATCCAAATAGTATCCTTCGGCAGATATGGCTTAATCTTTTCTGCCCACTCGATCGCTACGATATTGGTTTTAGCGTTTTCTAAAATTTCTGCTGTGAGCAGTGGATCGGCGCCTAGTCGGTAAACATCATAGTGATAGAGGAGAAACTTCTTTTTGGGAATATTATAAATTTTTTCCAGCACAAAAGTCGGACTGACAATTTTCCCCTTAATCCCCAATCCTTTAGCTAATCCTTGGATAAAAGTAGTCTTGCCGCCTCCTAAAGTAGATTCGAAAGCAATAATGCCAGGATGAATTATTTTTTTACCTAAAGCTTCTCCCAGTTTCTGAGTTTCCGCGGCACTATTGGTGATGTAAATTTGGATAGCCATATCTTTTTCTATAAGTCCACATTATGGCAGAAAGCAACCCGCTCATCCAGAAAAATGTCCCCCAGCGCCATAATTCTCCAGTATCGACTAAATTAAAGTTGTCAGTTTCGTTCCCGGAAGCAAAGCTGATATCGTTGACTGCTCCGGGTGTAGTTTCATTCGACCAAAACCAGCGTTCATTCGGAGCCAATACATAGGCATAGCCCTGTTTGACCGAACCATCGTAATCAAGTTCATCGATCAAATTATCTTGACTGTCCAGTAATTGCAATTCTTCTCCGCCCGAATTGTTCAGGCGGATATGAGTGGTGGAATAGGCTAATAAAAGATATTGTTGAGGTTCTAACACAACAGCAGTCGGTTCATCAACTTCTTCTGTTGCAGCTATTTCGACCGAATCCAAAGCGTTAATAATATAAACTTTTCCGCTAGCGTCCAGTAGTTGCCAACCGGTAATATCAACTGTTTGGTCCCCGGGATTATAAAGCTCAATAAATTCGTTGTCTCCGGCATTGGGATTAGGTAAAATCTCGGTAATAATGATTTGTTTCAAAAGACCAGAAGTTCCACTATTGCTGGTTCTCCCCGGGCTAGCCACAGTCAGCTCGATCTGGTTAGATTTAACATCGTCAGCATTATAACTGCCTACGACAGTGAAAAAATATTTAGTTTTTGAGACTAAATTTTTCACGGGATAGGTAGTTGCAGATGATGTCGTTTGTCCTATTTGAAGTCCTAGTTGCCCTGATTTTTCTGATTGATAGATTTCGATGTCCCCGATGGCTCCCGGCAAATTGATTTCCCAGGTTAACATAGCAGAGGTGGCCGTAATGCTGTTGGCTTTTAATTTAATCACTACTTCGTTGGGTTGCAGGCTAGTGGGATCATTATTAGTGTTATCTAAAATAACATCTTCCTCGTCTTCGTCCGTGCTCTCGTACAGATTAGCTGCATTAGGAGTCACGCGCTGAGTCCATTGCCAATTGCCATTGATTTTAGAGTAGGAATTTCCTTCGGTAGCGGTGCCATAATTAGGCGTAACTTCTACTATTACGTCGTTGGGTTGTAATAATCTAGCCTGATCGCCAGTATCGTTTAAAGCGAGATGAGTTTGAGACTTAGGAAAAGTTAAATATTGATGCGGACTGATAATAAGGTCGCTAGAGATGGTGTAAACAGCCGATCCACCCGGCGACTGATCATCTAATTTCCAACCCTTTAGGTTAGCCGAATTGTCCCCGGAATTATATAGCTCAATAAACTCTTCGTTTCCAGACGGGGGGTGAGGATAGAGCTCGCTGAGAGTGATCTTATCGGAATAGATTGGAATTTCTGGTTCCTCTTCCGGTTCAGTAATAGTGACAGCATTGGATAAAATGGCTGTTTGCCCATCCGGGTTGATAACAATCACGTCCCATTCCCCTGCTTCAGCGGAAGAGAGATTGAATTTTGCTGTATCAATTGTAGTAGAAGTAAGTACGTTTACATTAGTAGCCCAGATAGATAAATCATCCTTTTCTAATTTAATTTGAGTAACCCCAGTGGTAATAAAATTTTCTCCAATAATTTCTTCAATTTCCCAAATAGTTTCAGTTTCGGCTTGATCAGGAATAATTTTGCTGATTACCGGGGTGGCTGGTGCTGGTAGAGAGTTTTCAGCCAGAGGGGTGCCCAAGTCAGGTCGATCTGTATCTAGATTGATGGCCGCAGTTGCTTCATGCCAATTTGTTTTTTCACCACCAGGACCATACGCTATGTTGCGTTCCATAGTTACTCCCTTAATCCCGCAAAAATTAACACCACTGCTTTGCCCGTCTCCGGCAGTATCGATAATCTGATCGGACTGGTCATACAGAAAAAGCTTGAATGGATTATCCAATATCGAAACAGCCGTATCGATATAATCAGGATCGATATTCAAAACTGAAGGACCGCCCCCAAATTGGTAATCCTTACCGTTATTGGCAATTAAAAAATATCCCGAAGCGGGAATAAGATGATTTTGACCGATGTTGATAGTAACCATTGCAACTTTTTGTTGGCCATTAGCATCAAGTCGTCTGATTTCCCAATCAATCAAATCGATTTCTTCATCAGTGGTGTTTTTGAGTTCAATCCACTCATCAGCAATGCTCACGGTACTGCCGGCCCACGCCACTTCGTTGATCACGATGGGCGGAATTTCTTCTTCGGCTATACTGACCATAGGCTGAAAAATAGCTAGCAATAAACAAATACTAACAACAATTCCCCCAATTTTTTTCATCCTTCCCCCGCTTGTTTATATGTTTAGTTTTAGTATACAACCGGGTAGTTTGTTTAACGATCTTTAAGTAATTTTTTGGTAGGGTTGATAAGGCAGATGTGAAGGGGTGTTAACATGGGTTATCAACCCCAAACTGCGCTCTGGGAGAGAATTTAACTGGTAAGGCTGATATGGCATATCAACCCTAGTTTTGGATTGAATCAAGGCAGTTTATGGGCAATATTTTGATATCGACAAAATTGTCCACTGCTTTCTTTGACAGGTGCCCGAAAGTCGGGTAAATTGGGGGTGTTGCGAAAGAGATTTTGTCAGAGAAGTTCGCAGCTAATATATCAATACCTTTCAGGTTGGTTCAAGTTCCCTTCATTCAAAAATTTCTATGCAATTGAGTTTAATTATTCCTGTGAGTTACCAGATCAATCTTATCCAGACTAAACAGTTTTTAGAGGGATAGTTTGCCCAAATTTTTGAAGCCGGGAACCAACCTGAAAATAATTTCAGCGAGGTTATAAAATGGAAAATTGGTTAACGATTTTACTCTGGGTAGTCGGGGGAGGTTTGCTTGGCTATTATATTCGGCTCGCTTTAGCGCAACGCAAAGTCAGCCATGCCGAAGCCGAAGCCGATAAAATTCTCAAAAAGGCTCAGGAAAAACTGGAAGACGCCGGCAAACGCGAGAAAGAAATTGTTATTACCGCCAAAGAAGAAGCTTCCAAAATTCGCGAACGCGTCGAAAAGGAAGAACAACAACGGCGACTAGAGCTTTTAGAGTTAGAAAAACGCCTGCGCCAGAAGGATGAAACTTTAGACAAACGGGCGATGGAACTCGATAAGAAACAAGAGGCGGTTTTTGATCAGGATAAAGAGATTAAAGAGGTTAAAGAAGAAATCATCAAAATCCGCGAGCAGCAAGAAAGTAAGCTGTCGGCCATTGCTAAGCTAACCAAAGAGGAGGCTAAAGAATTATTACTAAAACGGACGGAAAAAGACGCCAAAGACGATATCGTCAAACTCATGCACGATATCGAAAGCCAAGCCCGAGAGGAAGCTGATTCTAAGGCCAGAGATATTATTGCCACTGCCATTCAGCGCTATGCCGGTGAAACGGCCGTCGAATCGACTACCTATGCAGTGCCGATCCCCTCTGACGAAATGAAAGGGCGGATTATCGGTAAAGAAGGCCGCAATATTCAGGCTTTCGAACGGGCTACTGGTGTCGATCTGATCGTTGACGATACACCGGACGTGGTAGTAATTTCCTGCTTTGATCCGGTGCGTCGGGCGATTGCTAAAAATGCTTTAGAAAAGCTAGTTTCCGATGGCCGCATTCAACCGGCTCGGATTGAAGAAGTGGTCGAGAGAGCTCAAAAAGAGATCGCAGCTGAGATTAAGAAAGCCGGCGAAGAAGCGGTGATGGAATTGGGCTTAACTGGTCTGCCGATAGATCTAGTCAAGATCATCGGTCGGCTGAAGTATCGCACCAGTTACGGACAGAATATTTTGCATCATTCAGTAGAATCAGGGCATCTGGCAGGACTCATGGCAGCTCAGATCGGAGCTGATGTCCGTTTGTCTAAACTGGCGGCTTTAATGCACGATGTTGGTAAAGCCTTGGATCATGAATTCGAAGGTGGCCATGCTGAACTTTCCCGAGATATCGCCATCAAATACGGTTTACCGAAAGAGGTTATTCAGGCAGTCGAGGTGTCTCACGAGGGATCCGGCGGGCCAAAAAGCGCTATCGATTTCATCTCTATGGCAGCCGATGCCATTTCGTCCTCCCGTCCCGGAGCGCGTCGCGAAAGCTTGGAACAATTCATTAAACGCTTGAGTGATCTGGAAAATATTGCCAAAAGTTTCCCCGGGATTGATCGGGTTTATGCCATTCAGGCCGGACGCGAAGTCCGGGTGATGGTGATCCCGGAAGAAGTAGACGATCTGGGTATTATTAAGATGGCTAAGGAGATGGCGCAAAAGATTGAAAAAGAAATGACCTATCCAGGAACGGTGCGGGTTAATATTATCCGGGAGCTTCGGGCTGAAGAAACTGCTAAATAAGATTACTCAACATCACTAATCATAAAATTCACCTAAAGAAATGCTAGAAGTTAAAAAAGCTGTTCTCGAGAATCGCTTAAGAATCGATGTCGTGCCGATGAAATCAACGGAAACGGTGGCTGTGTTTATTAAAGCTCGGGCCGGTTCTCGTTATGAGGGCGATAACAACAGAGGGATTGCTCACTTTTTAGAGCACATGTTCTTTAAAGGGGGCGATCGCTATCCGACTCCCCGCTCGGTGGCGGAAGCCGTGGATGGCGTGGGCGGAGTTTTTAACGCCTTTACCGGCAATGATACGGTGGGTTATTACATCAAGGTCGCCAAGGAGAATATCGAGCTAGCTTTCGATGTCTTATCTGATATGCTGCTCAACTCTAAGTTCAAACAGGACGATATCGACCGAGAAAAAGGGGTAATTATCGAAGAATACAATATGTACCAAGATAATCCCCGCTCGGTTTTGGCGGATGAGTTTCAAAAACTAATGTATGGGGACCATCCCTTGGGCAAACAGATCTTAGGCGACCTAGATTTTATCAGAAAAGCTACGCCCAAGGATTTTATTGATTATCAGAAAAAATTATACTCTCCTGCCAATATTGTGGTGGGCGTAGCCGGAAATACTACCTTGGCAGAGGTGAAAAGTCTGGTCAATAAATATCTCAAACTAGATAAAGGTGGTAAAAAAAATCTTCCCTTGCCTTACACGACTCCTAAAACATATAAAAATCGGCTGAAAGTTATTTATAAAAAAACTGAGCAGGCGCATTTAGCGATAGGAATGCCCACCTTCGGCGGTTTAAACCCCGATAGATACGTTGCAGACGTGTTAGCGGTGATTCTGGGCGACGGAATGAGTTCGAGGCTGTTTACGAGCGTTAGAGAGCGTCACGGACTAGCTTACTATGTGTGGGCGAGTCACGATATGTATGCCGATGCCGGAAATTTTGTGATTGGTGCCGGTGTTACCATTAAAAAAGTTGATTTTGCGATCAAATTAATTTTAGACGAGCTCACAGAAATCATGGCCTCCCCGGTTCCGGCTCAAGAACTCAAGAAAGCTAAGCAATCTATCATTGGGCACATGGCTTTACGCTTGGAAAGTTCAGATACGGTTGCCAATGAGATAGCTTATCAGGAGTTGTTGTACGATAAGGTCGAGTCATTAGCTGAAGTTAAACGGAAATATCGGGCGGTGACGGCGGAAGAGGTGCAAAAACTAGCCAAAAGGATCTTCCAAAAAGATAAGATTCTGTTAGCCGTGATCGGGCCGTATGCCGATAAAGAGAAATTTGCTAAGCTGATAAAGTAATAATCTTTAAACATAAGAACTATGCAAGACATGATTGAACGAACTTTTGCCATGATTAAGCCCGATGGAGTGGCGCGCGGCTTGACCGGTCAGATTATTACTGATTTTGAGCGCTCCGGACTAAAGTTAGTCGGTTTAAAGATGTTATTGCCAGAGCGTAGTCTGGTAGAAAAGCATTATTCTGGAGACAATGCCTGGATAGCTAATCTCGGTCAACGCACTATGGATGGTTGTATAGAATTAGGGATGGATTTAGCTAAGGAGTACGGCACTACCGACACCTTAGAGTTAGGTAAACAAATCAAGGAATGGTTGATCGACTATATCTGCAGTGGTCCGGTAGTGGCTATGGTCTGGGAAGGCATGGTCGCTGTTTCTAATGTCAGGAGGTTATGCGGAAATACCATTCCCAATAAAGCTGAACCAGGTTCCATTAGAGGTAAATATGGGTTAGACTCGGCTATCTCAGCTAATTCGCAAAAACGGCCCGTATTCAATATCATCCATGCCTCAGGCAACGCAGAAGAAGCTGCCACTGAAATTAAATTGTGGTTTCCTGAGTTGGTTAAGTAAAAATTTATCCGCTATCCCCTATTTTACCGTCCTAGATTGTCGCCGAACAAGGGCGGCAATTTGATTTATTGACTTTAACAAGAGTGTATGTCAAAATCTAACTGCGGTATTTTTTTGGTTATCTAATAATCAAATTACCCAGGGCAAACGCCGAAAACTCGGGTTAACTGAGTTTTGACCCAACATTGCGTTTCCCGCTTATAGCTTTTGCTCCTTAACACATTAATCTTGTATACAACAGCTGCTAGGATTGATATCTTAGCACCAAGCTGTTTTATAAGGGAGAGACCTGGGAGCCAGTTTAGTTTGCCGCAGTATATGCGCCGAACTTGGAGTAGATTGTCGATTCTCATATGGTTAAGCTGTTCAGGTCAAAGACATGCCTCGGTCTCTCCTTTTTTCTTTTCATCTCTAGTCCTTACATTCAATCCGTACCCCCCTGGCTTTAAAAGTCAGGGGGTTTTATTATGTCGAAGTCAGCCATATCGAAAATAAATTCTCGACCAAAGAATTATTATATAAACAGTTATTGTTTACCAAAGCGGATCAAGGATAGTCAGTTTCTCAAAAACTGGTTTTTTAGGCTATTTCGACAGTGGATAACCACCTCACATGGGGTGCTAACCCCACATTAAAACACAGCTCTAGTGGCGGAGTTTTGGGTTGACATGCCATGCTAACCCCCATTTCAAAAATTTTTCTACACCTAAGAGGCTAAAGATATTTAGACAGTTGTCTAAATATAGGGTTGATAGGGCATGTGAGGTACCTAGCACCCCATGTTAACCCTAACGGCCTTTGGGTTGGTAGGCCATGTTAACCCAAAGAGCTAAAATTGCTTAACTACTATTTATATATAATATATAGAGCTATAGCGCAAAATAGGCGATTGGTATGTCAGTAAATATTGACCGGGGTTAACAACCCATGTTAACCTCAAAGTGGTAGGGTTAACATGCCATGTGAGGTACCTAGCACCCCATGTTAACCCCAAAGGGCATTTTTTGGATCATTCATAGGAGAAGAGTGTTGGGGTTGGTAACCCATGTTAACAAGTTAGCACCCCATGTTAACCTCAAGGCAAAAATGAGCCATAGTAAATAACTTTTAACCTAACATGCCATGCTAACCCTCGAAAAAGCCCAAGAAATGGTTGATACAGCAACTGAACAACCAAATTCAGTAAAAGAAGCTGCTATTACGGTTGTTAATCATGTGTCAGAAAATAATTCTGGCACGGTTGTGACAGATTTTCATACTGGATCCACCCCTAGTGTAGACGGAGACTTGCATTCATTGGCCGAGGTAACCCGGCTTTTAAAGATATCCGAAAATCGCCTTCGCCACTGGGAAAAGTCCTTCAATCAGGTGTTGTCTAACCACCGTAATCAGTACAACCATCGGATGTTTACGGAGGCGGATGTAAAAATACTCGAGCGCATTAAATTTTTGCAGGATTCCAAGCTTTATACCAAAGAGGGGATTGTAGCTCGGTTGAACTCTAAACTCCGAGACAAAGGAGGTACGGGGACTGTCAATGCGGCAGAAAAGCAGTATCAACAAAAGCTGTTAGTGGCGCTCAACACCTTAGCCACAGAGATAAAAGGGTTGCGTCGGGAAGTACGTGAAGATCTAAGAGGGGATTTAAAGAAAGAGTTGGATCACCTTACGTTGTTGCTATTTCCTCCTCAAAAGGAGAGAAAGTGGTACCAAATCTTTAAGAAGTAAATAAGTTCCTCCCCTTACCGAGGGGAGGTTAGGGGAGGTGGGAGTATATTCCATCCCTTTGATTTTGTAAAATCAACAAACTCATTCTTTCGCTACCACTTTGCTCGTCTTTGGTGGTAGCACCGAAAGGACGGCCAAGTCGTCGGGATGATGAAAGGGCTAAATTTCTAGGTATTTTTCTGGCCAAACTCGGCCGATAGCCTATCGGCCTCAAACATGGCCTCACCCTTAGAAATTTAACTCCTATCCTTATCATCCCTCCTCCAATGGCTTAAGGGAAAACACTCCAGCTCCAATGCTCGGTCAGGAGAAAAAACGCTCAAGTTCCAAGGTCTGGTTATGGGGAAAGAAGGAGGGAATGAGTAACGTTTGAATAAAAAACCAGGCGCCGGGTAGGCGCCTTTGTTCGGTTAGGTACGATTTGTCCTGTTGTTACAGCTTACTGCTGTCTTTTTTCTCTAGAAAGGTAGCCAGGTCACCTATTCTTGCCTCCGATGGATACAGCAGCTTGGAGATCATCGTCCGGACGTCGTCGACACTGGTCAAGGTAAAATCTGAAAAATCTACAGTAACTCCAGGGTCGATCCAGCCATGGTCGGCCAGGGCTTCAATCAGAGCTGACATGTGTACTTCGTTGGTGAGATCAAAGATGCCGATGAGGTAGAAAGCGGGTTTACCGCTGTTTACAGCTTCTCCGATGATGTATGTTTCGGATACATCATCCATAACAGAAGCATAGTAGGTGTCGATCGTGAAGGTTTCTTCTTCCAGGTCAATGATGTCAAACACTGATCCATCTGGCCTCAACGCCTGGTATTCAGGGGCATCCGACACAAAGATCAATACAGGTAGTGGCAGTTCCTCTTTTGTTTCTCGAGAGGCGAACTCCGCTATAATCAGGTTGCCAAGGTGCATAATTGTGCACCTCCCTTTCTTTGATTTGAGATACATCCGAGGTCATTTCAGATGACCATCAGGAATAATCTAGTCTAGCACAGGAAAAATGCTTAAGCAACCCTGTTGTTAGCAGTATAATAGCAGGAGTGTTAATATCGGAGTTATGGCGAAGCAGTTAAAATTATTCGGGAAACCAACTAAGAAGACGAAATCTAGCGTTAAAACTAAAGGTCGCCCCGATGTCCCGAACCCAAGGGTTTCGGGAAGCGGGGCCAATGTCGCAAAGCGACATTGGCATTGGACGGATTATTTTGTGTCCAGTCCACTTAAAGTTACTCCTAAGAAACAGCGGAAAGTTTCCGTGGTTTTTGTGATGATGAGCGGGGGAGTCGATTCTTCGGCCACGGCCTATCTCCTAAAAGAGCAAGGATTTGAGGTGGTGGGAGTGTATATGAAAAATTGGTCTTTCCCGATCAAGCGGATTCAGGAGTGTCCGCTGTACCAGGATTATAAAGATATGGTCAAGGTGTGCAAATTCCTCAAGATTCCTTATCAGGTCTGGAGTTTTGAAAAGGATTACCGCAAACGGGTAATTGATCCGTTTTTTGTGGGTTATCAGGAGGGATTAACTCCTAATCCGGATGTGATGTGCAACACCGAGATTAAATTTGATGATTTCCTGAAAAAAGCGTTAAAGATGGGGGCGGATTATATCGCCACTGGCCACCATATCAGGAGTCGTTGTGCCGATCCCAAGTCTTTTAAACTCCTTTCTTCTGTCATCCCGACAACTTCTTCTGTCATCCCGACAACTTCTTCTGTCATCCCGACCGGAGTGGAGGGATCTAAATCTGGCGTGAGAGATTCCTCGATTTCACTCGGAATGACAAAAAGTAAAGCTCGGAATGACGGCAACAACAAAATCTGTAAGGATTACCAGCTTTTAAAGGGCAAAGACCCCATTAAAGATCAAACCTATTTTGTTTACCGGCTTACCCAGGAACAGCTCAAGAAATGTATCTTCCCGGTAGGGGATTATGTCAAAACTGATCTTCGGGCCATGGCGAAAAAGGTAAATTTGCCGACTGCCGAGCGGCGCGATAGCCAAGGCATCTGTTTTATTGGGAATATTAATGTGAAATCCTTTCTGAAGACTAAACTACCCGAAAAAGAAGGGGATATCGTGACTAAAGAGGGCAAAAAGATCGGTAAACATGAAGGGGCTTGGTTTTATACGATTGGACAAAGGAGGATTGAAGGCCTGTCTGGCATGGTGAAGCCAATGTATGTCATCGGCAAAAACATGAAGAAAAACCAGGTGATTGTAGGTGATGACAAAGATACCTACAATAAAATCGCTCGGCTATCCAACTTCCATTTAATTAATAATAAAACCGTTAAACCGATCGATTTGATGGGGATTATCTTAACTGCTAAATCCCGCTATACGCCGGAAACCAGTCGAGGCAAACTGGGTAAAGACAAAAAGGGTTACTTTTTTGAATTTGTGAAGCCGGAACGAGCCATCACCCCCGGCCAATCCCTGGTTCTCTATAAAGGCGAAATTTGCCTGGGCGGCGGTATTATTACTAGTGCTAGATAGAAAAACCGCCTCCATGGAAGGAGGGGTTTTGTGGCGATAAACGCCAATAACTTATGCGTGCACTCTGATAGTGGTGTTACCCTGTATCACGATTTCGTCAACGCATTTGTTGCCAGACCCACTAGGACAATCGCTACCAGTATCGGCCAGAAGAGTAAACAGTACGCCATGGCTTCCCGGGGTCTGAATTTATAATCCGATGAGGATAAAATGCATGCCATGTCTTCAGCCAAACATTCCCAGAAAAGTGAAGGGCTGACTGTGTCTGCGTACCTATAGTCACATAGGGGAGGCAGTGTGAGTGCACAGGCAACGCCAGCGATAAGGTACAACATTCCTATTATTATTCCGCTTTCAATCATTATTGGTCTCCTTTCATTCGCGGTATGACTTATTTAAATCATAGGAGCCGATGTGTGTCAACTTTGCAATATAAGAGGTGATATTGCTTTTTTGACATGTTTTGCGTATAATCAGGTGGACAAAATTTAAGATTTACGCATCCTTAATGGCACCCAAAATGTCAGATAAGTCATATTGGAATTATCCGCTCCCAGAGCTGATAATTTATGATGTCTGTAACAAATTGGACGGTTCTATCGTTATATCTAACGTAAGAGTTTAATGCCCATTTCAAACTTACATCCTGCATCTACAAAGACCCCCGAGCACTTAGTGCTTCGGGCAGCCAAGGGTGACAACAAGGCCTTTGGCGCCATTTATGAACTTTGGGCAGAACATATTTACCGCTTCGTTTATTTAAAAACTAGAGACGAAAGTAGCGCTGAAGACATTACAGCCGAAGTTTTCTTAAAGGTTTGGAAGGGGATTAAAACTTTCAAGCCGAAAGCAGACACTAAATTTTCCACTTGGCTGTTTGCCATCGCTCGAAATAGTGTGATCGATTACTATCGCACCACGCGCCAAACTATCCCTTTCGACAATTTACCAGAATTGGTTGATATCGAAGGGGAGGTGGATTTGTACCCGGAACGAGGTCGGCTCCAGCAAGCGTTGGAAGAACTTAAGCCGGAATACAAACAAGTTTTGGTGCTGCGGTATGTCGAAGATCAGCCCATTGCCAAAGTTGCCCAAATTATGAAGAAAAAAGAGGGCAATGTTCGTGCTTTGACGCATCGAGCTCTTCAAGAGCTCAAAACACGTTTATCTTAGTCCAGACTCGCTCTGCTCTAAAGCAGAGGTAGCGATTGCGCCGAGAAGGGTTAGGAAACTGGGGGAATTCCCGTTTGTCATTCCGACCGCAGTGGAGGAATCTCATGAGATCCTTCGACTCCGCTCAGGATGACGGCGCAAGGAATACGCCGTCAGTTAATAATTTATCAGATATTAAAGAGCTTATTAAGTTAATAAGCAGTTATTTTTATTAATAATTCTTTCTGTCATTCCGACCGTAGTGGAGGAATCTCATGAGATCCTTCGACTCCGCTCAGGATGACAGATGTAAGGTAATATGTCTTCTGTTAATTTTGAACAACTAGAAGCTGAGCTCCGTACCCTAGGTGAAAACAAGGGGATTTTAACTACTAATAAAAAACAAGCTATCCGCGACCGGGTTTTCCAATCTATTGGGCAAGTTGAGTTAGCTGATGCCATCGCGACCGGAGAAGCCAAAGCCGGATTAGCAGTGTCTTTGAAGCATCTGCAACAAGCGCTGATCCCTCATCGTTTGTCTTTTTCCATGCCAGTCACTGCCGCTGTGGTTATGGTGGTTTTCTTGGGTTCATTAGTAACTGGGGTAGCTGCTCAAAGTTCTCGGCCGGGTGATGTTTTATTCGCCATGAAAAAAGTTTTTCAAGCGATTGAAATAGCAGCGGTAGCAGATCCGATCAAGAAAGCGGAAGTTAGCTTAAATATCGCAGGTGAGCGGTTGCAATATCTCGAGGAATCCGTGGGACAAGAAGAAGCTTTACATATTGTATTAAAAGAAAGTCAATCAGCCTTAGTCAGCGCCAAAGAAACCCTGAAAAAAGCCCAGGAAAGCGGAGACACGGCTAATGCCACAGCTTTATTGGATAAATTTAATAGTTTATTAGCCGATCAAAAGGTAATTTTAGAAGATATTGAAAAAACTACCCCGAGTGATGATGTGAAACAAACAATTGTAGCCATCAGGGATGTCATTGCATCTGATAAAGAGATTGAATCTGGAAAATTAACAGAATTATCTGACAAAAATGCGACTACAACGGGTTCTATAGTGCCGAAAGCAATTACTAAACCCAATAATCAACCACTGACATTGAATATTGCTTTAAGTGGCTTCCAGACACTAGCGGGACGTATTAGTACTGCCGGTGGACAACCCACTATCTTCTTTAATGGTAACCAATACGTCATCATTGTGTCATCCCCTGTGTCGATGGACCAATATATCGGTTCTAGCAATGTGGCTTTGAGTGGAGTAGTCAAAGATGGGTATTTCACAGTTTATCGGGTAGTCATTAATGGTACAGTTTTAGCTGATATTATTCCTCAAACAACCAATCCAGTTAGCACAGATGGAAATCCAGAAAATTCTAACCAATCTGATCAGCCAGTCAACCAGGAATAACACTCGTTTGTCATCCCGACCGTAGCGGAGGGATCTGAGGTTTTTACTGTTAGATTCCTCGACTTCGCTCGGAATGACACTTCAACTTAACAATTTAACCGAATCTGCAGGTTTGGACCGAGAGCAATACACGCATAAAATTTCGCGTCAGCTCAGCTTACAGATGAACCTCTAGGCAGCTTGAAGGCATCAATTGAGCCTTTAAACGCCAGAGTCAAACTCCAAATAAAAGCACTTATTAATTAATTCGAAAGAACAAAATATACATGAATAATGCTTTCAAAAAGATGACGCGGGCAATTGCTTGGTTGGCAACAGCCAGCTTAACCGTGGGTTTCGCTATGATGCCCAGTGGTGCAGTTGCTCAAACGGTCTATAAGTATGAATGGGTCCGCCAGAGTGGCACCATTAGCGCAGATCAGTTAGCTCATGAATACCAAGGGGTAACCGCGGGCCAAACTATTCCTCTGTCGTTAACGATGATTAACCGGTCTGGCACAACCATCAAAGGCAAATCGGCTTTGCCGGTTGGCACCAAGCAAGTTCCGGTCGGTGTCTGGGGCATTGGTACTCAGAACCCACAGGACGGCACGCCTTCCTTCTTAGATTTGTCCAGCTTTGTGCTGAACAATAACCGGTTTGTTTACTATGACGGAGCCGATGTTCCTAACGGAGGTGAAATTACCTTCACTTGGAATATTAAAATGGCTGCGAGTCTCTCTAACGGGACTTACAAATTATATGTAAGACCAGTCAGTGAGTTCTTGGCCTGGACTCGTCAGGTCAAGAATGGTATCACTTTACCGGGTACCAATTCTGATATCTTCTGGCAGTTTGTAGTGGGCAGTGGTGTTTCTACTGCTCCTACTGGCGGTTTGTCGATCGTTTTAGCGGGCGACACCCCAGCTGCTTCTAGCATTGCCGATGCCGGGCAAGCTAACTTCACTAAATTCACCATGACCCCTGCATCCGGAGCCACTGTTTTGGTTAATCAGCTCTTTGTGATGCGTGACGGTCTTTCTACTGATACTCAATTAGAAAATGTTAAGCTGTTAAATGCTGACGGAGTACAAATTGGGAGTACAGCTGGTGGATTTAATGCTGATCATCGGGCTCAAATCTTTATCAATCCAGCGTTGAGTTTAACTGGTTCGCAGTCCTTCTATCTAAGGGCCGGAGTGGTTAACGCTACTGATGCTGGAGTTACCTTTAGATTAGGTCTTGCCACTAACGATGCGGTGGTGTCTAATGCCACATCAGTTACTGGTGCACCAGTCTGGGGTAACTTTATGACGTGCGTACAGGTAGCCATTGGTACTATTACTGTCACGGAAGATGGTTCTATCTCTGACAGCACCCCAGATGTGGGTGATAAGGATGTCATTTTGAATACTTTCAAATTGACAGCCGGTTCTGTCGAAGGATTTGTAGTTGACAGAATTACTGTCCTCAAGGCTGGTACTGCCGAAACGGCCGATGCTACCAATATTGAGTTGTGGGATGTGACCAATAATAAAAGCTTGGGAGAACAAGCCGCTTGGACATCAGATGGTAAAGCTTCTTGGGCGGTCAATCTTGCCTTAGGCAAGGGCGATACCATTCGCTTACGGGTACAAGCAGACATCGTTGACGGTGTCGGCTTAACCATAAACTGCGACATCGCTGATGGCAGTGATTACTTGGTCTTCGCTAGGGGCACAACCTATGGATTCTACGTTACTCCTAGTGCTTCCTGGACAGCCGATGCTGGCACAGGTGGAACTAACAATGCTGGTCAAGGTGACAAGAACCAAACCATTAACTCAGGTTCCGTCACCGTTTCCAAGAGTGCTCTCACTCCCGCCACTGGTAATATTGCCATAGCTGATAGTCAGCTCCTGGCGGTATTTGCCTTTGACGTTAAGGGTGAGCAGGTCAGAATTAGCGCGGTGCACGTTGATGCAGCCGTGACTGATGTCAGCGCTGGCACTCCAGCGGCTGATGCTACCGATCTCACTAATGTTCGTTTAGTTGATATGGCGACCGGAAATATTCTGTCTGGACCAGTTGATGGTACAGCAGACAGTACTGATCCGGATGAGGAATTAGACTTTACTAATACCTTTACTTTGCCAGTCGGCGTTAGTAATGTTGGCGTAAAAGGTCGTTGGGTGCTGCTTCTGGAACTGATGGTTTTGAAGCTACTGACACCCTTTCCTTCTCGATTGATGCTGCTGGTCAGGTATCCGTTAAGGGTATTATTACCAACAACACAATTACTCCTACCATCTCTGCTGCTTCTAGCAACACCTTGACTGTCAAGGCAGGGTCAATGACTATTGAAACCTTAGGCCAGCCGGCTACAGGAAGTATAGTGGTCAATACTCAAGATATGGTAGTAGGTACTTATGCATTCAACGCGGTAGCGTCAGGTGAAGACCTGATCGTATCTGCCTTCACCGTAACTGACGATATGGATGCAACTACTGGAGAAAGCGACGACTTTGTCAACTGGCAATTGTGGGCCGATTTAACTTCTGGCACCACTTCTCCTCGCGGAGATGTCTATGAAACGCCAATCTCTGGTACGGAAAATCCGACCAGTGATGCTGCTGACAGTACTGATACCCAAGCATTCACCTTCACTACTCCTATAACCGTGCTTAAGGGCACGAGTGTAAGAGTTGTGTTAGTGGCTGATGTGGCTTCTGGTGCAACCGCTAATGGTACTCATATCTTTGAGACTGCTAGCGCCACTTTTGCTACCGTAACCGGGAAAGATACCGGAACGGATGTCGCTGAAGGTAGTGCTGGTTTGTCAATCAACGCTACTTTGACGATTGCCGCCAATGGTAGTTTGACCAGCGCATTAGCTGCCAGCACTCCTGTTACTGGTCTCATGGTGGCGAGCGCAATCACTACTTTAGGGGCTTTTGATCTGATTGCTTCTAATGAAGCCTACACAGTGACCAAGCTTTCCTTGGATTTCACAGCTGGTTATGACTCATTGGATACAGTAAAAATCACTTATCCAACCAAGACAGGAACAGATACTCGCGAAATCTCACTTTCCACTGCCGCCGCTACCTTCGACAACATCAACATGTATGTGCCGAAGAACGGTCGCGCTACCTTCACTGCTACTGGTGTTGGTAAAAAGGTGGGTACTAGTGGTACAGGCGGAACCTTCGACGACACAATTACTTGTATCTTCGACAACTCTGCTGCCGGCGAATTTGCGGCAGTGGGAGAAGGCTCTGGTGCTGCCTTAACTGGTTCGGATATTTCCGATCAGACGGCTGCTAGTATGTTCCTCTATAACTCAGTTCCGACCATAGTTTCGAGCAATCCTTCTTCAGTCGGAACCATTGTGCCGGGCGGTACTATTAACTTGTATAAGTTTAAAGTTACTGCCGACGCGGCTGGTGCTGTGGCATTGAAGTCGTTCCACTACTCAGTCTTCATTACAGATGCGAGCACGACGACGGCTTCCGCTGCGGATTTGACTAACTTTACCATTCTTCGGGATGGTACGGATATCACTTCCAGCGCTCAAATCACTGAGGTGTCCAGCAACGGTTCTAGCTTTATTGCTACTCCGTTGACTTTGGAAGCGACCAACTACATTGAAAACAACGTTTCGGCTTGGGTTCAAGTAGCGTTTGGTCAAGATCCTGACGGTACTGACACTGAGCAGGTTATATCTGCGAACCAAACTGTGGAATACACCTTACGGGCACAATGCGGCACTGGCTTTACCACTACCGATGCGATCTCAACTAACTTGTTGCAAGATACAACCGATGCCACCGCTCTGGCTTACTACCTGAGCGATGCTGATACTGGCACTGGTGTTGAACAAGTAGTTGCCTTGCAAAAGGCTGATGGTACCCAGTTCACTACTGCGACTGGTGTTCACTTGATTTGGTCAGATCGTTCCACTGTCATTCATGTAGCGAGCTTTGATGACGATGGTACTACCGAAACCTCCAGTGCTGACTGGACCAACGGTTACCTAGTCAAGAGCTATCCGTTATCGGCTTATGGTTATACGCTTTAAGGCGCTAAACTATTTGTTGATCTTCTGGTAGTTCAGATCATTGCCTGAAATGCAAACCGAAAGGGGCCTCGTACGAGGCCCCTTTCGCATAGAAAATATCTGGCAGAATAATTAAAAAATCAGGTATAATGGAAAGGAAATTTATTCTTAATTAGTACGGTTATGTGGAGAGAATTGGTAACAGATTTTTGGCGCCGGTTCTGGTGGGGACTAGTCGGCATTATCGTGATTATAGGCGGAATTATTTGGCTGACAACTTATGTTGGGACAGTAGAAGTTAGTGGTTATCGGGTATCGCAAGCCGATGCTGAAGCAACTAATTATTATGCTGCCGGAGAAATTGATCAAGCCCAAGCTGCTTACGAAACCATCACCAAGAATCATCCGAATGATTGGTTTGCTTGGAATGGTTTAGGTAATATCTACCGGGATAAAGGTCAATACGGCTCAGCTGAAATAGCTTATCTAAAAGCATTGAAAATTAATCCCCAGTTTGAGCAAGGTTATCGCAATATTTATAATCTTTATTATGCTTGGTCTTCTCAGGATGCAACACAGCTCAGCAAAGCAGAGCCAGTATTATTGGATGGTATTAAATATTTGCCAAAATCGGAAATTGTACTAGAAGAAATCCTAAACTATTATCAAAAAATTGGTAATCAAGAACAATTTACCTTTTATCAAGACAAACTGAATAAATTACGCGGTGCTATTGATAAACCAACTGGAGTTAACTTTGAATAATTCTTAGTGATGACGAAACAGCAGTCTCATTGGTGGCAGTTGACTAATCAATCTTGGCTGACGGATTTAGCCGTTTGGGTGATTTTATTGATGCCATTGATAGTTTATACAGGAATATATCAGCCTTTCAGTTTTGGGAGATATGCGTTTTTTATGCTGATTTTGGTTGGTTTGGCTCTAGGGGTGCTGGTAGTCCGGGTCTGGCAACTTAATTATGCTTGGTGGCGGCAACCGATTTTTTGGTTAACCTTAGTCTGGCTCGCAGTTGCCATAATCGCAGCTTTCAGCGGAGTTAATTTAATTCGGAGTTGGTGGGGGACAGTGAGCCGCGGTATGGGCATGGTTTTCTTTGTCGGCTTATGGTTGATGGGGTGGTGGTTACTGTTAGCAGTAAATCAAAAGGAGCGTTGGCTGAAAATCTTTGCAGTCATGAGCTGGGTCGGCGCTATCTCCGGTTTTTATGCCATACTTCAAACTCTAAAAATCCCCGGTCTGTATATTATTGCTTCTGGTGCGAGAGCGGCCGCCCTGATGGGAAATCCTATCTTTCTCGGGCAATTACTGCTTTTCACTATTTTTTTGACTTTATATTTTGTGATTAGCGCCACCCCGCGTCAACGCTGGGGTTATATAGTTAGTTTGTTGCTGCAGATTATTGGCATAGTTTTGACAGCTTCCCGAGGTCCTTTATTAACTCTGGCAATAGCTGGTCTTATTTGGGGGGTGGGAATTTGGTGGTTGTACCGATCAAAACTGCGCTTGAGTTGGCGAGGATTGTGGGGAGGCTTAGCGGCGCTCGTAGCCGTGGCAGTAGCTGTTATTTATCTGTTACCCGCATCCAGTCTGGCTAGAATTTTTGATATTTATAATACCTCTATGCAAGCCCGGTTAGTTACTTGGCGAACCGCTTGGTTGGCTATTCAGGACCGTCCCCTGCTCGGGTTCGGTAATGAAAACGCTTGGTACGCTTTCACGCATTTTTATCAACCCGGACTGGCTGATCTAAGTTTCGGAGAAACAATTGTTGACCGGGCACATAATTTTTTCTTAGATCAACTTTTAGCGAATGGCTGGATCGGTTTATTGGCAGCTGGTTTGGTATTCGGTTTTATTATTTGGGGGTTGTGGCGTTATTTCAGAAAGCAGGCTGATCAAGGTAATTTTACTTCAGCTTTATTGGGATGGTCGCTGTTAATTACTACTATGGCTTATTTGTTGGCAAATATGACAGGTTTTGATACGGTCGCCACAACCATTTATGGTGCCATATTGTTGACCGGCATTATTGCCCTGTTAGCGCCAGAATTAGTCCCAGTTGGTCAAATTCAGTCAATCTGGTGGTGGCGCACTATCATAGGAATTTTATTGATTAGTTTAATTTTTATTGACGGTAAATATTTGGTTCCGGCAATGCGCATTGGGCGGTATGTTAAAACCGCCAATTCGGCTTATGAAAAATCTGATTACAAGGCAGCTGCCAAAGCTTTTGCTAAAGCCCAAGAAACCATCAATCCTTATCGCTGGTCATTCTTAACTAATTATCCTAGTTTTGCTCGTAAGTATGCCATTTTATCGCTTGAAGATAATCCTGCATGGGCTGATAGTATAGCCACAGATGGGTTGCGGGTAGTTAATAATATTAAACGGCAAGAGCCTGACCGCGTAGCTGTATTTATGGAATATCCGATTCTCTATACTGCCCTATCTTTCCTTGATCCTAGATATGCTCCGAAAGCCGAAGAATCTTTCAACGAATTAGTAAAAGAATTTCCCAATCATGAATATATTTACCTGAATTGGGCAAGATCATTAATGGGGATGAGTAAATATCCTGAAGCACGAAAGGTACTCAATCAATTAGAAGAACGATTTAAATTAGTGCCCCGATCATTTACTTTTTGGCGAGCATTAACTGATATCCGATTGACGAGCTCTAATCGTCAACACATTGTCAATGATCTGCAAACTACCCTTGATCGCAAAATGCCTTTTGCCGATGGCGATCAGGATATTTTGCGCTTAGCCACGTCTTATTTGGTTAGTGTCAAACAATGGCAACTAGCGGTACAATATCAGGAGAAAATTGTTAAATTATCGCCTCAGGATGTGGCAGAAAGACTTAATCTGGCCGTTATCTATAAGGAATTAAAAGATTATAGTAAAGCCAGGGAGCAGGCGCTAATAATTATTAAACTAGATCCTAGTAAATTAGAAGCGACTAAACAATTTTTGCAGAGTATGGGTCAGACATTGTAACAAAAAAGTGATACGATAAAATCGATGAAGAAAACTCCATCTTGGATAACGAAGTTCGGTATTCACCAAATAGTAGCAGTTGTTTTAATATTGGCGATAGCCGGATTTTTAGGCACCCAATGGGCAGGAGGAAAGCTCAAAGCAGCCACCACTTCTAACTATATTCTGACTGTGGCGCTTACCGACGATCAACCAGCTGCTTTGTCGCAAACGGACGAAAATCAAAAAGTAGCCCAGTTTCGGTTAACCACGGATAGCCCAGAACCCGTTGTTGTCTCTGCTTTCAAGTTTAATCTAACAGGGGGCATTAAAAACAAAGTCTATCGCCTAACTACTTTAGTGCCACTGTCTATTGTTTATGGATCAGACCCGATCGGTTTAGGTGAATCT
Source organism: Patescibacteria group bacterium (assembly GCA_041659905.1). Lineage (NCBI taxonomy): Bacteria > Patescibacteria group bacterium. The sequence continues at coordinate 229,348 of JBAZXK010000002.1, forward strand.
TGGATGTATGATTATGGTCTTCTTGAGCAAACAGTGATTTTGTCTAAGAATCTAGCAGTAGCCAAAGACCAGCCCGCAGTCATAGATGTATACGCCGATTTGACTCGCCAAAAAGACCAGGCTTTTGGTTTGGAATTAGCGGGGGTGGATAGCCCCTTGCTCACCGAAGGAATTCCTGTCCAGAGCACTCTCTACAAAATCAAAAGGTAAACCTAAACTTATTTTTGGACAGTGCCTGGCTGGGTGCGGTATTTGGTGACTGCAATCTTTGCAAAATAAAAACCGGCGAATTTCGCCGGTTTGCGGGTTTAAAAAGAGGTTGCCTGGTAGCTGGTCTCACTTAGGAATAAAACCACCGCAGGTATTCCTGGAACTCGGGCCAGGTCGCCACATCGCCCGTTTCCTGGTAGCGGATGATTCGATCAACTTCTCCCTGGAAGAGGTCTATGGGAGTTTGGTCATCCGCCGGGATGATCTTGAAAGGACTGGCATCCGTTGTCATGGGGTAAACCCTGACAGTAGTATGCAGTCCTTTTTTGATCAAACTGGCCAACAAAGTCAAATACGCCCGCGCTATATGGTAGGGGGGAGCCAGCAGAAATAGGCTCCCTATTGCTCTTTCGGCAATTTCTTGGGCCAGCCATTCAGACTGCGTCTTACAGTTGGCAGTCGGCCCTTGAATAACAACTGTGAGATCGTCCCGGTGGCGCAGATTATACGGTCTTGTGCATAGGTCGTCCAGTGCGAGAGAATAATCTTCTCCGTATTCTGCTCCGTACCCTTCGATAAGTAGGGTATCAATATTGAGGCTGACATCAAACATATTCGGGAAGCCATTCGCCATACGGCAGGCTGCCCGCAGGCGAGATTCCTCCCGCCGCCCCATGACTACAGCTAATGTGCGAGGCAGAGGGGAATGTTCTCGCGGTTCCATGCTAAACAAAAAAGTTACTATTTTGGTAACGTTCAATAGACTCTCTAGGTCCATGATCGGCACCTCCTTCAGGTGTTGGGTTTTTTGAGCTAAAAGTCAGAGAACAAAACGAAACGCTAATTTACCAGAAATCGACTGCCGAGTCAAGCTGAGATAACAGTAGCTTGACCAACCCCGTCAGGCTATATAGAATAAGATACTATTACTAAAGAGTTAAAAGTAATGTCCAAACTGAAAGTCATCACCTTTATCGGGACTCGGCCGGAAATTACTAAGCTGAGCCTGGTGATAAAAAAGCTAGATGCCCTGCCGGATGTCCAACAGATCCTGGTTCATACCGGGCAGAATTTTGCTCCCAATATGAAAGATGTATTTTTTAAGGAATTGGATTTACGCCAACCGGATTATTATTTGGATGTGAAGGCCGATACGCTGGGGCAACAAATCGCTAATGTGATTGCTCGCTCCGAAGAGGTGCTCCGGAAAGAACAGCCGGATGTATTTTTGATTCTGGGTGACACCAATAGCGCCCTGTCTTCTATTATGGCGGCGAGATTGGGTATTCCCATTCTTCATATGGAAGCGGGTAATCGGTCTTTCGATGCTCGGGTGCCAGAAGAAGTTAATCGGCGCATGATAGATCATATTAGCACCTGGAATTTCCCTTACCGCGATTATCCGAGAGAAAATCTTCTGCGCGAGGGTATTAACCCGGCTAAAATCTTTATTACAGGCGATCCTTACATCGAAGTATTAAATCATTATTTGCCGTTGGCTAATACGGATGTATTAGAAAGGCTTGGGATAGTTAAAGGACAATATTTCTTAGCCACTACTCATCGCGAAGAAAATGTCGAGAACGAAACGGCACTCCGGAATATTGCCAATGGACTGGCACTGGTCGCGGGGGAATATAACCAACCGGTAGTTTGGAGTTTACATCCGCGGACTTTAGTCAAAGTGCAAGAGCTAGGTATTAAACTGCCGGCTAATGTTAAAATTATGGAGGCGATGGGCTTTATGGATTTTCTGACCTTAGAAAAAAATGCCAAATGCCTAATTAGCGATAGCGGCACCGTGCCTCAAGAGGGAGCCGTCATGCGAGTTCCTTCGGTAGTGATCCGTCAAGCTATGGAGCGGCCGGAAGTATTGGAATGCGGCGCTACGATTTTAAGCGGCGTAGAAAATCCGGAAGCAATTCTTCGGGCTGTCCACACGATGCTGACTATTCCGGCTAATTGGCAAATACCCTATGATAACGAAGGTAGTCCTTCGGATCGGATGGTAAAATTCATTATGTCTTATAAGCAAAAACTGTATTAAAATTTAAAAAGTTAACTTCTCGCTTCGTTCGAAGAATAAAATTATTATTGTTCGAGCAAAAGCGAGAACTATCAAGAAACTAACAAATGAAAGTATTTATTACCGGTATTACAGGAACTTTAGGCAAAGAACTGCTGAGCCGGTTTTATGATCAGTGGGACATTACCGGCTATTCTCGCGACGAATTAAAACAAGCCCAATTGCAACGCCAGTATCCCAATGTGACTTATCGCATCGGAGATATCAGAGATTACGATGCGTTGCATCGGGCTATGAAAGGAGCGGATGTAGTGATTCATGCGGCGGCAATGAAGCGGATCGAAGTCTGTGAAGAAAATCCAATCGAAGCCATTAAGACTAATGTGTTAGGCACGGAAAATGTGGCCCGGGCGGCTTTTTATCATGGCATTACCAAGGCGGTGACGATCGGCAGCGACAAAGGCGTTGATCCGGTGAATGCTTACGGAATGACGAAAGCCCTGCAGGAAAAAATCTTTATTTCCTACGGCTATAATTGCGTGCGCTACGGTAATGTCTTCGGTAGCCGCGGCAGCGTCGTGCCGCTGTTTTATCAGCAGGCGCAAACAGGGGAACAACTCACCGTCACGGATCCAAATATGACAAGGTTTATCTTAACTATCGACGAAGCCATCAATTTAATTATGTTAGCGCTCAATAGCCCGATGCGGGGCGATGTGTTTATCAAAAGATCGCCGGCGGCTCGGCTGATTGATATTGCCCACGCTTTTTCCGATAACGTAAAAGTGATTGGCAAAATGCGAGGCGAAAAATTGCATGAAGCCTTGGTCTCGTCCGAGGAATTTACTCGGCTGACCGAAGCTGAAAACGGTTTTGTAGTTATTGGCAAGGAATTAGTCAGAACGGAATACGGCACTGCCTATACTTCCGACCGAGAACGATTATTGTCTGTGCCAGAAATTCAACAATTATCTGCCAAAGTTTTAGGCGTATCCCAATATACCGAAACTTTTACCATGGCAGCGCCTCAGCCTGTTTCGGCTGTGTCTAAGAAAGAATAATGGTTGTTAATAAACCTAAAGTGGCTATTTTGGGAGTTACCGGTATGGTCGGCAGCTCGATTTATCAAACCCTGCAAGATAAATACGATTTGGTATTGGTATGCCGGAATAAAGAAAAATTAAATTTGTTGGATCAGCGCTATGGGGGAGTCGGTCAGCATTCGATTTACCAATTGGATGTAAATAATATTTATCGGGAATATCTCAGAGATACGGCGAAGGGAGCGCTCTTAAGCCCTACTTTGACTAAATTAGTTAATGAATTATCGACTTGTGATTGGGTAATTAATGCCCTCGCTATTATTACGCCTTATTGTGAAATTGATCCCGGTTTAACTTTTTTTATCAACAGCGCTTTTCCGCACCTGTTAGCCGAAACACTGGGCCCTAAGCTTATTCACATGACTACCGACTGTGTGTTTAGTGGCTCCACAGGCGCACCTTATGATGAGGTGGCTCCCAAGCTCCCTCCCGACATTTATGGGCTATCTAAGGCTCTTGGGGAGCCCCAGAAGGCCCTTGTCATGAGGACTTCGTTCATCGGGCTCGAGTTAACTGGCAATCGCAGCCTGCTGGCTTGGTTGATTAGCCAAAGAGGCAGAACCATTAATGGCTATACTAATCACTGGTGGAACGGTATTACTGCGCTAGAGTTCGGCCATATTTGCCAAAAAATTATCGATCGCGAAATTATGCCAGAGCCTGGCATCTACCATGTTTTTTCTGAAGATATTACCAAGCACGATTTATTAGTGAAGTTAAATCAGAAATTTAATTTAGGTTGTACGATTAACCCGGTGGCGGCACCTTTGGCGATCGACCGCCGGTTGCGCACAATCAAAAATCTGAATCAACAACTCCAGATTCCATCATTGGATGCTATGATCGCCGAACTTGCGTCATCCCAAAACATATAACTGTCATCCTGAACTTCCCACTTCCGTCATCCTGAACTTCCCACTTCCGTCATCCTGAACTAGTTTCAGGATCTCCCGAAGAGGTCTTCCCACTTTGGGTTGTTACTCTCAATTAGATTAATCTTCCACTCCCGATGCCAACGCTTTAATTGCTTCTCTCTTTGAATAGCTTCAGCAATAGTTGGGTATTCTTCCGAGTAAACTAATTTATTGAGATTGTATTTTCTCGTGAAAGAATCTGCCTGGCTGATCAAGTGTTGTTCTGATCTTTTCATCAGTTGGCTAGTAACACCGATATACAAGATACCCTTTGGCTTATTGGTGAGGATATAAACATAACCTTTCTTCATAACCCCATTATAGAGATCCTGAAATAAATTCAGGATGACGAAAAGGAGATATCCTGAAATGTAGAGAAATAAATCCTGGACCCTCCTACACTGAAACTACGGACGGGCAGGCAAGTCAGGATGACGAAGTTAGGGATACTTCGTCAGTTTAGGATGGCTGGTTAAGGGAAGATTGACTGATCAGGAGTTTTTTGGTAGATTAGCAAATTCAAGTTGTTTATTGAAAAATCAAAATCTGCACTGATTCAGTGCGAAAGGACACCAATATGGTAGGTCAAGAATCCTTGTCGCGAGACAAACCAGTATTAGTGGGAGGCAAACCACTTATCCCACATTCGGAGTTGCTTCCTGTGGGAAGCGGTTTGTCTGAGCACCTGGAAGTGACCGGTCAGCTAACCACGATCAGGACTCAGTTCTTCGTCATTAAGATCAGAAAAGGGGGTACGCTGGAAAAGCCCAATTCTCAGGTGGAGATTACTTCTCGACCGGCCTTTGAAGTCGCTCTCTTAAGTCGGGACAATGACAATAATGTCTGTGTCCAGCTGATGACTAAGCAGCGCCTGGAAGGGTCTGCGGCTCCCTGGCGAGGATTGGATGTCGAGAAATTCACGGGCGGATACTGCACTGATAACAAGGACCAGCTGACCTGGGGATTCGTCCAGGACCGGATCAAGGCATTAACCGGTTATGTCATCGATCTGGATTCATGCGGCGTGGTCGGCTGTGTAGTTGGTCATACTGAGGTGGAATTCCCGATCGCCTTGTTGTATGCCACTCGGTGGGAGGTTGTCGATGAGCCTCCGGCTGGTGTGAAAGTATTCACCGCCACTTTGGAACAGGCCAAACATCTGGCCTGGGCAGCTCTCCAGCGGGAAATGGACAATTCTCTTGCCGATAATGTTTCTCCTATCCCCCAGTGTCTGGAAAATGACACTGGCTTGGAGATAGTCTTCGGCCTGGAACGTGCGCTGCCAGCCGGTCATATCCCGATCTGACCGAACATCCGCACATCTATTATTAGAATGTACCCAACCGCCCTTTCCGGGCGGTTATTTTTTAGTGTAAAATCAGATTTATTCTGATATGATAATAACCTGTTTACAGATAAGATAGAGATAGAATAAACTCTTTAGATGAACACAGATAATACTAATATCGAACAACAAATTATTCACCAGTTTGACGTGGTGGGTGATAAGTGGGTGGAAGAGAGCGTGCATCCCTCTAATTTTGAATTAACTGAAATTCTAGAATTTGCCCGTCAATTCCCTGCTGGCGCTAAGATCCTGGATGCCGGGTCCGGCAAGGGCAAATTTTCGGTAGTCTTGGCTAAGCAGGGTTTGGTAGTTACGGGAGTAGAACCAGCCGCCCACCTGACTGCTTGTGCGCGTAGCCAATATCCCGAGATTGATTTTCAGGTTGCCTCGTTAACTACCTTACCGTTTCCGAATGAATTATTCGATGGCATCATTTGCGTGGAAGTGTTGGGCCATATTCCCGATTTAGAAAAAGCTATCCAAGAATTATTTCGTGTCCTTAAACCCGGCGGAAAATTATTAATTTTAGACAAAAATATCCGCTCCCTAAATCATTTATATTTTTTGCCGACAAAGTGGTGGCGGGGGTGGCGGCAACTGATTGGTCAGCGGATGTATCCCACTGATTTTCCTTTCCAAGATAAATATTTTGTTCCTACTGAGCTAGATCAGTTGCTTGGGCAATATAGTTCTGAGCATAAATTCAGAGGAATTGCTTTTCATCCGGATGTTAAAGAGCGGCCTGTATTAAAACGATTGTTCTGGCGAATTCATCAAAGTATTACGCGGTGGTTTCATCACATCGCTCCTAATCTAGATTTCTTCATGGCCTGGGAAGCTACTAAATAATTTTATCCAGCCAGCATGTCTAAAAGTCGTTTCAGTTTTGTGGGGAAGATAGGTCGGACGACTCGCAATTTGCTGAGTAAATTTGGCCTGCGGCAAAGTTGGCAATTATTGTTTGGTCAAACCGCTGCCCCGGATTGGTCTGCCTTAGAAAGATTACAAGCGGCGGTCGATTGGCTAATTAATGCTTTTGGGGCAACCGGGGGTCAAGGATTTTCGGCTTACTATTCTTTACTATCCGGCTGGGGTAAATCCTACGCCGAAACTACGGGGTACATTATCCCGACCCTTTTAAAGTTCAGTCGAGAGTTTGATTACCGACAGGCTGAGATTAAGAAAATTTGCACAACTTCCGGTGAGTGGCTGCTCACCGTTCAGCATGCCGACGGCTCTTTTTCTGGCTACGACAATGATGTGCCGGTAATTTTTAACACCGGCCAAGTCGTCGTCGGACTAATGGAACTTTATCGCTTAACTAATGATGTCCGGTACTTGCAGGCTGCCCAAAGAGCGGGGGATTGGTTAGTAATTAACCAAGAAGCCGATGGTTCGTGGATCAAATATGCTTATAACGGAATTAAACATGCCTATAATTCATTAGTTGATTGGCCGTTAGTAGAATTAAGTAAACTGACCGGTCAAGCCGACTATATGGCAGCAGCCGTAAAAAATTTAGATTGGGTGTTAGTGGAGCAGCAAGCCAATGGCTGGTTTAATTACTTTGGATTTACAGACGAGCCGAAATCGGTTTTGCATACCATCGGCTATACTTTGCAAGGCTTGATCGAGGCGGGGAATAGTTTGGGCCAAACTAAATATATTGCAGCCGCTAAACGCACAGCCGATTATTTAACTGATTTGAATGATCGGCAGATTTTATTCAGTTTTTATAATACGAACTGGCAATCTGCGAGTTATTCCCGTTGTTTAACTGGATTGGCGCAAATGGGGATAGTCTGGGAGCGTCTCGCAGAACTATATCCGGAAGAAAGTTCACGCTACCGAACGGCTGCTCAGAAAGTCTGGAATTATTTAGTAGAACACCAGATCACGACTTTGCCCCATGCAGAAATACGAGGTAGTTTGCCGGGGAGTGCGCCAATTTGGGGAGATTATTTACCCCTGGCTTTTCCGAATTGGGGAGTGAAATTCTTTATTGATTTAGGTTTGTTATTATATGCCAAACAAATTCCTATTTATTCTCAAAATTATCCAGCTCCGGTTCAGTCCAAACATGTTTTAGTGGTGTCTTGTTTCTTCCCGCCTTTGCAGGTAGTGGTGAGTACGATGATTTCTAATCTAATAAAATATTTACCCCGATTTGGTTGGCAGCCCTTGGTAGTAGCCGCCCAATCGTCCAGAGAATTTAAGTTAGATCTAGAATCGTTACAGCAAGTTCCGCTAAATTTGCCAGTTTATCGAACGAAAGTTTGGGAAAATATTTTTACTCGAGCAATGAACCGACTTGGGTTAGTGTCAGACTCAATGTTCGGTTGGTGGGGATCGGCCGTCCGAGCGGCTAAGTATTTGCATCGCCGGCGCCATATCTCTGCCATCATCTCTCGCTCTAATCCCATCACCAGCCATTTGGTGGCGTGGTGGCTTACGCGCTATGTGATGCCGGGCACACCATGGCTAGCTATTTTCGGCGATCCCTGGGTAAATAATCCTTATAGACAGCAGCGCCATTATTGGCCGTTGATCCAAAAATGGCAGACCTATTTGGAAAGGGGTATATTGCACTCTGCTACAAAAATTATTGTCACCACTGAATCAACCAAATCTTTCTTGGTTGATTGGCCGAAATGGCAATCTAAAACGGAAGTTTTACCGCATGTGTTTGATGATCAAAGTAAATTTAATTTACCTATGGCCAACCCTTCTGATAGAAAAATATTAAAAGCTACTTTTGCCGGGAATTTTTATGGCGTCAGATCGCCCGAACCGCTGTTTAAGGCTCTCAAACTCCTGAAAGAAAATGATCCCGAGGTATTCACTCATCTAGAGATAAATTTATGGGGTAAGTTGAGTCCGTTTGAGTACCTTCTGCAGACTTACGGAATAGAAAACAATGTGATCTATCATGGTGAAGCTCCGCGCTCCCGAATATTATCCGAACTGGCTACGAGTGACTTGCTAATTTTAATTGATGCACCCAGTGTGAGCGAGAGCATCTTTTTGCCAGCTAAACTAATGGATTATTTAGCCGTCCGACGGCCGATTTTAGGTATTACCCCGGTAGGCGAATCAGCTCGCCTCATTCAATCTACTAAAACAGGCACCGCGGTGTCTCCTGATGATGTTTCTGGTATCGCTGCTGCTCTGCGTTCTTATTATCAGTCGTTTTGCCAACAGCAATTGATTTTTCAGTCCGATGAAATCGAACTAAGTAAATATCATGCTACCGCGGCAGCGCAGAAACTAGCTGAATGGCTAGATCAGCTAATCCCAGACAGGCTGCACTAATTAAATGTCTTTTCAGGTAGCGGATCAATCGTTGCCACCAACTAATCGGCCAAAGCATTTCTCCAACTAGATGTAGTTGGAGTTTTTGGGTCGGAGTAAAGGGAATAGCCGATAACACTACGAACGGACGGAAATAATCAGGCGAATAGCCGATCAATACCACATAGGGCAAATTTAGGCGTTCAGAAATGTGTTTGAGCGTCTGTTGCCAGGTCCGACCTTGATAACATTCCGGTTGTTGAGCCAATTCGATAATTAGTCCGATCGGGTGGGAGCTGGCCAAGTCGGTTAAGCATTGATCGGGATGTTCAATATGGTGATAAACGGACAACATGCCGTAGACTATACGCGATTGATGAGTTATCGCCGGGGTAATATCATCGTTGCCGCAGGTCAAGTCGTAAAATTCTGTCCGGTCGTTACCATCAATAAAATTTAATAGCCGAGCAAGGCGATTATAGGCACTTACCCCTTCGATGCCTCGGCTGGATTGGACAAAAGGCAGCTGACTGACTGCCCGCGTGAGAGTGCCTAGATTACTGCCGATATCGATAAAAGTAATATTTTGTTTGCCCCAAACAATAGTTAGAAGGGATTTTACTAACCCTAATCTTAGGTCTCGGGCGGGACGTTGCCCGGGGAGCCACAAACCGGGGAGTTTAATAGTTTGATAACTCTCACTTTTCAAACCGTGATCTAAACTCCGGCAAATGCCAGTAGCAGAATTATAGGCAGCTGTGCTAGCCAGTTGGCTGATCTTTGTTTTTAATCTATTTTGAAAAACATTTTTTAATTTATTTAAACAAGGGTGCCCCGCTATCATATTTGGCACCACCATAGGGGTTTGTCCTGTATTGCCTAAGTAGTTGTAGCCTTTAACATCTAAAGAGTTGGCGAAATCAGTAGTTTGTGGCAGGTGTCTCGCTTCTTCCCAATCGACAATCACCGGAATTTTCTCGCGAAACATTATATTCTTTTCGTGCAAATCAGTATGGATATCTTGATTGGCAAAGATTTGTCGGACAAATTGTTTCAGCTGTTGGTAACAGGTGATGATTTCTTCAGGAGAAAGGGTCGCCATACTATCGTCAAATCTAGTCAAAGATTCTATAATCAAAAAACTAAATCCGGATAATTCGGTATAACCGATAACTTTCGGGACATGCGGGCTGGTTTGGTATTTTTGTAAAAAGTCGTATTCGTTTTTTAAGGAAGGTAGCAAGATGAAGGCTGACTCGGCCTCTAGTTTGCTTTCGACCGTTACTGAAATATGCTTGGCTTTCATGAAGTAGGTGGTGCCACCAGAGGTGATTTTAAATAAGCTACTGCCGCCGCCAGGGCTCCAAATGCGAGAGAGAGATTGCCAAGTACCAGGAATCCCGAGCTTGTTTAAGGCTGCCAAAATTAAATCTGGTTTAGCTAAAATCACATCCAGGTATTTTTCTTTATTCGCGAGAGCAACGGGGTTATGTTGCATAGCTTTTTACTGTGTTAATTTCCTAAGACGTAGTGCTGGAAGAGTTGGCTATTTTTTTTGATATCATGGTTAGTAAAAAACACTCTTTGGGCGTTAGTGACTAATCTCTGAGCCAGAGCAGTATCACCAATAAGCTGGCGGATGGCATTTTGGAGAGCGGTAATATTTTCTTCGTCGACCACCGCGGCAAAATCATTTTCTTTAGCATATTTAACGAGATGGCTTGTCTCCGGGGCATGAATTAAAATTGGCCGGCCGGCGATCAAAAAATCAGTCAGCTTCCCAGGGGTCGCCGTATTGATAATATCAGGACTTTGTGTCTGCCAGGACAAAGGAATAAATAGAATATCGGCTTGACTTTGGATTTTAGGCATCTCGCTGCCGGGCGCTACGTTGTATTCAATTTTAGGGCTCGCAATCCCCAGAGCTTTGAGATATTCGGGTGGACTGGGAGAATAGATTTTGAGCCGAACATCAATATCGGTGAGTTGATCTAAAGCAGTGATGAGATTCTTTAGGCTGCGGGTTTGAGCCCAGTAAACGTTGCCGGTAAACAAAATATAATAAGGCGGCTGGTGCGGGATAATCGGTGTTTGCAGCTTTAAATAAGGGTCCGGATTGGTTGAATTATGAATCACGACTATTTTGTCAGCCACTTTTTGGCCGTACCGGCGCCGATAAAATTCTTTGGTTTCCTGGTTAGTCACCATAATTTTTTGAGCGGCTTTGATTAGACGAGGCTCAAAAATTGTCGCCAAAATTTTGCCAGTTAGGGGTAAAAGATTGCCTTTATAAATATCAAACAAATAAATGTAAAATGGGATCCCGGTGGCACGGTGGATATAGTAAGTCCCGACCATGGCCGGACCGTAATCGGAAAAACCGATCATCAGGTCGCTCTGATCATCTTTAATGGCACGGCGGCCGTGCCGAATAATTAAGGGAATTTGTCCTAGAATAAGCGGAGCGGCAATCAGAGCTTTCACTAAACTGTTACGTTTTAAAAAGCGCTTTAACTTAGCTACCAAGTCCATTTTGACGGCAGCTGACAGGGGGGCTTTCACCCAAGCCGGGAATAAAAAAGTTTTACGTAAGAATTTCTTAAGCTTAACCATCGGGTTGATCGCTACTTCCGAGGGTGCCACTTCTTGGTGTTGCCGGGTAGTGGGAGTAGCGGTGAGATTGTCATAAAAAATATATTTTCCAGGTAACCAAGTGCCGATTTTAGCAGAAATATTATCAATATTATAAAAACTGGTCAAAATCGTGTAAGATTCCGGCGGGAAGGTTTCTAGTAAATTAGCCATAAAGCGAGGGGCTCCGGCCAAGAGCGGCGGCGCGTACGAGGAAACCAAGAGAATTTTTTTATTTTGATTAGTCATCGTGTTAAACTCTACCTCGGCGGTATTCCCGGTATTTTCTGACTAAATACCTGACCGGATAAGTGATTTTAAATCGCTTGATCATTTGGATGAATTTATGCCAGCGGTATTTTTGTATGCTGAACTGGTATTTGGGGGGTAGGTCTATCAATCTGGTCGTGCTGTGTGAGTTGGTAAATACGAAAATGCCTCTTCCTAACCGGTATGAATCTACTTGAATTTGCAGCGCAAAACCGAATTTGTGAGCTGCCGAAGAGATCATCTCCTTCTGTTCCATAGGAGCTTCAAATACAATCAAATCTCCGGCATGAAAAATGTTTTGGAGGGACTGTTCTTTATTTTTAGCATGGTGGAGAACGTTTAATACCAAAACGATATCGTAAGGCTGCTCAACAGTAAAATCGTCCATATCACCCTCATGAAAAGTGGCTCGGGCATTTTTTAACCAGCCGATGCGACGAGCTATATCGAGAGAAGGTAAACTATGATCTATTCCGACGACTGCTTTAGCGCCCGCTTCCTCAGCTTTAAAACTAAAAAATCCATGGAAACAGCCGATATCTAAAACGGTTTTCCCGGTGAAGTCAATAATAGACGAAAGCCGGTTCCAGGTCTGAGCGCTGTCCGAATAACCCTTAAGCTGCACTCCTGATGGCAATTCGATATCCTGATAGAATTTATCATGCTCCATGTCTACCAAATCTGATAGTAGTAACAGTTCTTGCCAACGTTGAGGAAAAGTTTTTTTAGTAACGGGTGGGAAAGTGGGGTCAGTCGTATCAATCAGGATAGGGTCGGGATCCAGCACAATTATCCCCAGAAATTTTGCCTCGATCTCTTCTTTTAGCATGGCATTAGTTTTTTGCAGGGGCGGATACAGGGGATCCGCTTTAGCCTTAGCTAATTGGCGCTGACGCAAAATATGCGGAGCAGCGAAGCAGAGACACAAACTCACATCGGCATCCAGTTTTTCGGCTAGATGAGCTATGGTTAAGTGAGAGCGTTGCTTGGTTGATAATTCTACTGAGGGCAAGTTGTAGAAGATATAACCATCTAGCACAAACGAGTTGCCCGGACTGTTTTGTATGATAACAGTGAGCTTGTCTATCAATCTGGCACAAGCATTCTGAGTATCGCTGTAGTCAAACAACATATCAAAATCCAAATAAGTTGCTTGATGCTCTTTGGCGTAGCGTTTCGCGAATTGGGTTTTCCCCGATCCGGATTCACCCACAACTATTAATAATTTATTTTTCATCTTTTACGCGAGAATATTGATTTGTCGAAATCTTGATTTACTATGAGTGCCAGAGTAGATTGTTGATAGGTATTCAGGTCCGAATCAGGCAGACTGCTAGGATTAAGAATTAACTATTCCTTACTTCTATGGATACAACCAGCAGGAAAAAAGTCGTTTTTATTATAAATAATTTTTTGATCGGGGGGGTAGAAAGGTTGGTTTGCGATCTGATTACCCACCTGGACAGAGGAAAATTTAACCTTTCTATTATAACAGTTTTGGGCTCTGGGCCGTGGGAACCGCAATTTAGGGAGTTGGGTGTCCCGCTTTATTTTGCCGGGCCCACGGTTCCGTTTAGTCAAAGCCGGTCATTTAAGCTGATGTGGCTACTCATGAGTCCCGTAGTCTTATTAAGAACTTGGGGGTGGCTGCGCCGAGAGAAGCCTGACACAGTTATCACTTCCCTCTACCAGGCTGATATTATCGGGATGTGGGCAAGTTATTTAGCCGGAGTGCGTCAGCGCATTTTAATCCAACACGACACTACACAGTTCAGTGGCTTCAGAAAATTGGTTAAAAAGCATCTTGCCGTCAAGTTAGCTACTCAAATTATTGCGGTCAGCCAGTCAGTCAACTTGTTTTTGTTGGATTATTGGAATGTTTCTACCGACCGAGTACGAGTGATTACTAACGGTATAGATATCGCTAAGTTTAGTGCGGGCACTAAACCGACAGGTAACGCAGATGATTTGGTGATTGGGTTTATCGGTCGGCTCGAACCGGTGAAGGGGATAGATTGTCTACTCTCGGCTTTGGCTATTTTACAATCTAAATTTAATCTATCTCCCCGGGTAATTATTGCTGGTAGCGGCAGTTTGCAAACAAGTGTGGCTGAATATATTCGGGCGCATCAATTATTTCAAGTGGAACTAGTTGGGCGGGTTACCGAGATTGGACAAATGCTCGCAGTATTGCGGGATATAGATGTAGTGGTACTGCCATCGCTCATGGAAGGATCGCCGCTAGCTATAATGGAGTGGTTGGCCGCCCACAAACTAGTCATCGCTTCCGATATTCCATCTTTGCGCGAAATTATTATTCCCGATCAAAACGGTATTTTGTTCGAAGTTAATAATGCCACTGCCTTGGCCCAAGTTCTGGCAAAAGTTTTGACTAATCGAGAATTGGTTAATCAGCTGCAGCAGGGGACTACAGCTTGGCTGCAGCAATTTGCTTCCCAATATGATATCAAACGTACTACTGAGGAATATACTGAGCTGCTAAACCAGCCAACGAGTAGCTAATATCTCAAGCGATCCTGTTCGAATAGAATTAAATTAACCTGATTTATGATAATTCACATCAGCCACGATGTGTTTCAGTTTAAAGACAGTCTGATCTTTCAATATAATCAGTAAGGCCGGATAAGTAATCAGGACGATTAAAATTGACCAGTAAATTTGTGGATTAAATTGTTGCAATTGCCAGAGGATTACCCCGGTGATAATTGTGGCCACTAACGGTTTGGTGATTTGGGGAGTAATGTCGCGCCAAATCAATTTTCTCACAGCCAGATACATTAAAGAGTAAGTAACGATCTGGGATATGATAGTAGACGCAGCGGCGCCGGTCGCTCCATATTTTGTGATCATAAATAAATTGAGAATGATATTTAACACCGCCCCGATCACACTATAAACAATAAACTTTTTCTGATAATCATAAGCAAAAATAGCATAATTAATGATTACTGCTGGGAATAAAGCAATAAAGGATATTGATAATATCTGGAAAGTCATTACCGAACTAATGTAATCATTGCCGTAAAGAAAATGAATGATTTGAGGCCCCATTATCCAACTGCCCATGGTCAGAGGCAGGGCGAGCAGCAGCGTGGCGGATAAAGCCTGTTTAAATACCGAGCCAAATTTTTGCCCGGATTCTTTGGTTAGCCGTGACATCACCGGAAAGACGCTGAAAGCAATAATATAAGGGATGGCCCAGAGTAACTGAATTGGTCTTTGGGCGGCGGCGTATAATCCTACATCAGTGGCCGATCGCATCCACCCTAACATTAAGCTGTCGGCATAGACCAAAAAGGCGCTGAAGAATCCAATCAGAGCAAACGGCCAGGCTGACATCATTATTTTTTTAACCAGGTCGTAAGAATAATACCGGAATGGATTAGCCAGGTGTCGCATAATGATACCGATAGCGACCACTAAGCCGATGCCGCTGCTGGCAGCATAGGCGATAGCCAAATTCTCCGGGGTAGCTCCTTTTAGTAGCATGATCCAGGCGAGTACCACGAGAGAAACATTAACTACAATGTTAATGCCGGCTTCGTATTCCATTTTTTCTAAAGAGCGGATATAGGCAAGACAGAAATCTCGTAAGCCGTTGAAAACGAACAACCAGACGACAATCTGCAGAATGGGTATAACATCAATATTATTAATAAAACGGGGTACTCCTAAAGAAACAATCAGAGCGAGCACTATAATCAGTGTGGCCTTAATCAATAAAGCATTCGACAGGTAATTTAACCGTTGGGCAGAATTTTTAGTAGCTTCCCGCGTGAGAATGCCATTGATTCCTAAGTCGTAAAAAATGGCGGCAAATCCGATAATAGCCAAAGCATAGGAAAAAACGCCGTAATTGGCTACTCCTAAAACCCGGGCGGCATAGATAACAATAGTGGCTCGAATCAGTCGGCCGACAATTTGGCTGACGCCCAACCAAAACGTATTTTTAAGAACAGTTTGACTCAGGGTATGGTTTTGCCAGAGGAAAGCATAAATTCGATGTAGGAGATTAGATTTAGCCATATTTTAGTTATTTTTCTGCTCTGGCGATGAGGCTGCGGGTAAATATCCCCGTAGATGAACCTGTCTCAATTAAAACATACAGGCGTAAAGTAGCTTCAATCGCTCTCCATAAAACAGCGCGCAGAAATGATTTGAGACCATGTACCACCGGCCGAGTCGGAAAAACTTGAATGTTTTTGAAGTTGGATACCAATAGGGCCTGGTAAATACTCCCTTCGGTAAAACTGGTTTCATGAGTGAAATCGCCGTACAGTCCGCGGCCGCTAAAGGGGCTTTCGGCATTAAGAGTCTGGGCAATAAGAATTCCGCCATCTTTGAGGGAACGATAGATAAGATCAAGAATATCGAGAACCTCTTCCTTGGTAAAATGTTCGATCACGCCGCGCATCACCATCACATCGTACGCCATCGGCTTGTTTTTTAGGAATTCTTTGAAATCAGCCTGATGAATTTGGCTGATGCCTAATTTTTGGGCCGTTCCAATCTGTTCGGTACTGGTATCTATACCGGATGAATTTTGGTAGCCGCTGTGTTGGAGCCAATAAACCAGTCCGCCACTGCCACAGCCTAGATCGATAATTTTTGCGTTTTTATCTTTCGGCAAAAATCTGCCGAAATATCTCTGCCAGGCGGGGAATTGTTTTTTAATTTTATCTAAACTTATCTCGCCATGAAAATAAGAAGTATGAGTGGAAATATATTTTGAGTAAAACCTGTCGCGGTAATCCATTTAATAAGTTCAATAAGGCGTAAATCTTGAATAGAACGTTCGCTGCGGCCATACCAGTGGCTGACAATGGTTTTTTTATACTCCTAAATCAGTATAAACTCAAATCCGGGTTTATGGGGTTGCTTTGCTTATTTTGTTAAAAAATAAGCTCTGACTAGTAGCGAGAACCTAGTCGCATCCCTGGTATTCTATCTTTTCTTGGTGTAGATTAGGAATTGTTATACCAATTTATATTAATAGTTATGGCTAAGAAGAAAAAATCCACAGAATTCAACAGAATTCTGTTATATGGCGTGATTATAATAGCTCTGATCATAGTGGGCTATTATGGGTTCAAATCAGTTTCCGGTTCATCTGCGGCTAATCTTCTAAATTTGGGCGGCGGTCTTCCGGGGAATGTAACCAATGTTGATATAACGCCGCAATCTGGCGATGTGACCGCAACTTTGGCTGCAGATTCGCCTGCGGCATATATAGTATTGGGGAACCATCAATACTATGATGCGGCCAAGTACAAGTTTTCCGCTACTGGCTCGGGTTTCACTGTGCAGAAGATAGCTATAGTTATACCTACTCATGGATGGGCGTCTGTAGATACATTGAAAATAGAGTACCCGCTGAAAACTGGCCAGATTGTATCAAAAGAGATAAGTGTTTCGGCAGAGAAAAGTAAGTTTGAAGGCTTAGCTATGTATGTGCCGAAAAATGGCAGCGCAGTGATGAATCTGAAAGCTACATTTAAGAAAGTAGGCACAATTGGGGAAGGTGGTGAATTCAGGGCTCATATTAAATTTGGGTTAGCTTCCGGGGTTACTGCGGGAGATTTCTTAGCCACATCGGATGGCGGAGGAGTTATAGATACTAAGGCTGCTACCCAGAACATTTTTTCCGCAGAGCATGTGCTCTATAATAGCACACCTATAGTAACCGCTTCTAACCCTTCCGGTAGTGGCACGATTGTGCCGGGTGGCATCATTAATCTCTATAAATTCAAAGTATCAGCCGACACGGCCGGTGAAATAGCAATAAAAAAATTCACTTTCTCTATCTTTATAACAGATGCCAGTACTACCACTCCCTCAGGTGCCGATTTGACTAATTTTACTTTTCTACGGGGTGGCACAGATATTACTGCCAGTGCCCAGATTACTATGGTGTCGAACAATGGTTCTACCTACATTACTACTCCGTTAACCTTGGAAGACACGAACTATTTGGAGAACAATACTTCGTATTTGGTACAAGTAACCTTTGCCAACACTCCGGCAACGGATGCGAATGGTGAGCAATCGATCGGAGCTGGGCAAACAGTGGAATATACTTTGCGAGCACAGTGCGGAACTGGTTTCACCACAACTGATGCTATTTCCACTGCCTTATTGAGCGATCAAGCTGTAGATCCAGGCATTGGGTACCCTGGTGGATATGTGTATCTAACCGATTTAGATTCCGATGTGGGAAAACAACAAATCATTGGGTTGCAGAAAGCCAATGGTACGCAGTTCAGCGGATCAACTAATTTCGTCTGGTCTGATAAGTCTGTCTTGATTCATCTACCCACCTTCGATGACGATGGTGTAATAGAAACCTCCAGTGCTGATTGGACTCAAGGATATCTGGTAAAGAATTTCCCATTGTCTGTCTACGGATATACTCTATAGGAATAAATTGATCTTAAAACAGCCCGCTTCCGTCGGAAGCGGGCTGTTTGGTATAAGAGTGTAATTTACTTCTTGTGGAAGTAATTCCAGAGATAGGCAAAGACCCAGCCCCAGATGTAACCAACGACGAAAGTTACAATCAGAAGCAGGATCGCCGCACCCCAGGCGAATGGCAGCATATTCCCATCCCACCCCATCATATGCAGAGATAAAACCCAATCCATAAGTCCTTTAGCCCAGCCTAGGCCGACTATCAATAACCAGACAAAATGGAATAACGCAAAAAACGCGCCTAGCGTCATCCCGGTACCATGAGTGTTCAGTTTCATCGAACCCCCTTAAATATAAATAATAAAACCACCTTTAGTATAAGTAGGTTGTGTTATTTTTTCAATTGGCTCTGCACCATTCGATGCAGGACTCACCACGTGTCGTATGACACTGTGGTGGCGGGAGTGACGGGGCTCGAACCCGCGACCTCTTGCGTGACAGGCAAGCGCTCTAACCGACTGAGCTACACCCCCTCCTAGATCCAGGAGGCTTATCCGCACTATTTTAATATATCTAGAATGATCGCGCCAGAGTTATCGGCGATTGCCCGAAAACGAGTTGATTTAGTCAGTGAGATAGTGATTTCAGCATTTTCATCACTAATTTGATTGACCCGCACTTCTTGAATAAGTTGAGCCGGTTCCGAAGAATCTAGAGTAGTTGGGAAAATCGCCAATGGTCGGTCTTGAGGAATATTTTCTATAGTACTGTCGCTCAGCTTAATTTTCATCTGGTAGCTCGGGGTAACCGCCGTTGCATCAGTAATTTCTTGAATCACCGTATAAGGGATGGTGATGTCTTCCGGAGAAGCGGTCGAGCGATTAAGTTCGGTATCTATAATTAGTCTGTGAAATTGGTTTTCGTCGCTGTAATTTATATTCTTTATAATATGGAATCCACCCAAATTACCTAAAACAATCTCATTATTAGCAAAGCCTTGGATGATCGGATCAAATATTTGGTTGCTGGGCTTGCCTAAAGTGCTGAAATAACCATAAAGCAACAAAAATATAATTGTCAGAGCGGCTAAACCTATTTTAGTGCTGCGGAAATTACTCATACGCGTTGTTTTTTAATAAAATCGACTAATTCGTCTACTGTGACCGGAGGTTCTTTGGTGGCTTCCTTCACTAATTTAAAGATAATATCTTGAATATCAGCTGGGGCCGGAATTTCCCGTAACTCTATATTACCACCTCCGGCTGATGAGATAATCACGGTGCCAAAATCAAAACTCGTTGCCATTACTCCATTGATTTCATGAGAAATATCTTGGATGCGGTCTAATTCAATTTCTGACACCCGCCGCTTAAACAAGCTCCTTTGGTCGATATTAACTACCCGCTTATCCGTAATAATATATTTATCACGATACCAGTTGAGATATTCGTAAACGATATAGCTCGCCCAGAAGACTATCCAGGCCAGATAAAGAAAAGTTAAAATTTCTGAATTAAAAATATAGAAACCAATCCGGCCAAAAGTCGGTAAAAAACCGGCCAGGACGATAAAAGCCGCTCCCTTAAAAAAAGGCCAAGCTAACACAAACCAATGTTTGCGTAAGATGAGTACTGGTTTCTCGTCAGGTTTTTGTGTGGGAAAATCTTTTCTCAAAGCGGGCTATTCTATCCTTGATATAATATAATTATGGCTAAAAGGAAATATCGCTTTATTTGGATGGTTCTACTAATCTTACTAGGGCTGAGTTTGCTGCTGCCATGGATGATCTGATAGTCTGAACAAGACAATTATAACATTCTGATAGATAATTGGATTAGATTAGAGTAAGCTGTTTTTTGATTTTATGTCCCTGTAGTTTAATGGATAGAATAGAGCTTTCCTAAAGCTTTGGTCGAGGTTCGATTCCTCGCGGGGACACCAGTCTTCGCTCCCCTTGGGAGCTACGCCTGGCTCTGCTAATATCACCAATTAAAGTTGGAGGATAAAAATCAACAATCATTAATCATTTTACATTTGTCATTTTTCATTGTATCGGGGTGTAGCGCAGTGGTAGCGCGCATCGTTCGGGTCGATGAGGCCGGAGGTTCGAATCCTCTCACCCCGACCACAAAACTTTTATTCATCAGAGATGGATGGAAGTTTTGTGATTGTGTTTATGAGATTCGAACCATGGGAAAGGGGTCGGGAAAACGGGAGTTTTCCCGCAGTGGAGGCAACCTGCTAATATGTTATTAGCAGGTGTCGGAACCGCAAGGGTCCGAGGAGGCATGAGGTAGCCCGAATGCCGACAGGTTCCATATCCTCTCACCCCGACCAAGCCATATGAATCAATCAGAAGAATATCAAAAAGAAGTTTTAGTATTAGCTAAAAAAGCCTTCCGGAAAAAGAAATTCCGGTAGGTGCTATTGTGATAGATAAATCCGGACAAATTATCGGTAGGGGATATAATTTAGCCCACGCCAAAAAAGATGTTACCGAGCATGCCGAAATTAGAGCCCTCCGGCAGGCCTTCAAAAAGACGGGTGATTGGCGATTGGACGATTGCCAGTTAATAGTTAATCTAGAACCATGCTTGATGTGTCTGGGCGCTATAGCTAATGCGCGTATCAAAGAAGTAAGTTATTTTTTAGCTGATCCCCAATTCGGCTCGGTCGAAAGTCGCTTAACTAAAAAACAACTGACTAAACTATTTCCGAAACTGATCATAAAAAAGATAAACGACGCTGGAGAGACTAAGCAATTATTACAAGATTTCTTTAAAGAATTACGTATTAAAATATATATTTAAATATATATTTTAATATTTAGTGATATGGGGAAAGCTAAAAAGCTGATGTGATAGTTTTTACTGATTTGCGTAGAAAATAGCTCTGGCATTGACTTTTTCATTAGAAACCCGTACAATAAGCTGTTCTAATAGCACCTTATCTTATTGTGAGGGAGGTGATGGCCGATGCAGGCCACTCCAATATTCTGGTATATTGTTGTGTATGCGTTTGGGTCAGGCCCGGTTGCTTCTAATGTTATTCTAGCCAATCTGGCAGCTGGTTGTTATAATTTTATAACAAACAAGGGCGACAGCGCACTTATCTTCACACAAAAGGAGATACCAGAGATCCCAGGGATCGATCCATCCCGAATCCGCTATATTTCATTGAAGCCGAAGGCCCAACCGACATTAAAAATTGCGCACTGGATGATGAATGAAGTAATCCCATCAGCGCGCTTTCATGCCCATCCGGCTACCAAAATCATGGTGGTAGCAGCCACGCCGCATTTAGGGAGAGCAAAAGGAGACACTGAATATGCGGTGTGGGAATCTGGATTGGATATCGATGTGAGGGTTTGGGAAGACATTGCGCAGATACCACCTCAGAAGTGGTACTGTAATGAGTCGAAACAGCCGCATACGCGTTCAGCATGGGCCTGGTGGCTTAGGGAGATACCCATCCTCATTATCCGAGCCATATCAATGCGATGGTACGCCTACAAAACGGGATGATTTCTGGCTGCTCATCAAATCTTTTCGAAAAGATCTGTTTCCAAACAGGTCTTTTTTCATATCAGATTGCCAGTATAATAAGTTTGTGGAAGCGTGGCCGAGCGGTTGAAGGCGGCGCTCTCGAAAAGCGTTATACCGGTTTCCGGTATCAGAGGTTCGAATCCTCTCGCTTCCGCCAAAATGACGTTCTCGCAGTTATGTTTGACCGAGCGCAAAAACTAAAGTACACCTATGCTGTTTAATTCCATTGATTTTGCCATATTCTTACCAATAGTTTTTGTTCTCTATTGGTTTGTTACTAATAAAAATCTCCGGCTTCAGAATATCTTAATCGTCAGCGCTAGTTTTCTGTTTTATGGCTGGTGGGATTGGCGTTTTCTGCTACTACTGATCGGCAGTATTATTGTTGATTATTTGGTTGGCTTAGGTTTAGCCAATCAGGAAAATTCCGCCAAACGCAAATTATTTTTATGGATAAGTATCATCGCCCAAATTGGTCTTCTGGGATTTTTCAAATATTATAACTTTTTCCTGGCTAGCTTCATCGACGCCTTCACTTTCTTCGGCGCAGACATCTCGGCCAATTCCCTAAACATAATTCTTCCGGTCGGAATCAGTTTTTATACCTTTCAGACGCTGAGTTACACGATCGATGTTTATAGGAGAAAATTTGCACCTACCCGGGACTTTATTGCCTTTGCTGCATTTGTTAGTTTCTTCCCTCAGTTGGTGGCCGGGCCGATTGAGCGAGCTGCTAATTTATTACCCCAGTTTTATCGCAGCAGAACCTTCGATTATGCCAAGGCGACCGATGGTCTAAGGCAGATGTTATGGGGATTGTTCAAAAAAATTGTCATCGCCGATAACTGTGCTGTCTATGCCGATATGATCTTCAATAATTCTGCCAATTATTCAGGTAGCACTTTGGTCTTGGGAGCGCTGTTTTTCACCTTCCAAATTTATGGTGATTTTTCCGGGTATTCCGATATAGCTATCGGTACAGCCAGACTATTCGGATTTGATTTGATGAGAAATTTTGCATTTCCTTATTTCTCGAGAGATATTGCCGAATTCTGGCGGCGTTGGCACATCTCACTCTCGACTTGGTTCAGAGATTATGTCTATATCCCACTGGGCGGGAGCAGAGGCAGTACCTGGACAAAAGTGCGTAATATCCTGATTGTTTTTTTGGTCAGCGGGTTGTGGCACGGGGCCAACTGGACCTTTGTGGTTTGGGGAGCGTTGCATGCCACCTATTTTTTACCCTTGTTATTGTTGGGTAAAAACAGAGACCATCTCGATACAGTCGCCCCAGGGAAACTGCTGCCTTCATTAAAGGAGGTTTGGGCCGTAAGCGCTACCTTTTGGTTAACTGTGTTTGCCTGGATATTTTTCCGTGCCCAAAATATGCACCATGCTCTGAGTTTTATCTCTCAGATATTTTCCAAATCACTCCTGACTGTTCCAGATTTCCCTATGAGACTCAAGGCCCTCGTTGTCTTAGTGTTGGTGGTGGGGTTTCTGATAGTGGAATGGGTAGGGAGAGGGCAGCAGCATGCCCTGGCTAATTTAGGAGGGAGTTTATCGCGACCGCTCCGGTGGAGCGTCTATTTGTTTATTATTCTGATCATTATTATGTATATGGCAGCGCTGGGAAGCCCCTTTATTTATTTTCAATTTTAAATAAAACCGTGAAAAAATTTCTCAAAGATTTAGCGTTATTTATCGGCCTCACTCTGCTGATTTATCCAGTTTTAGTGATAGTTTGGGGTGAGCTAATTCCGGGACGCTTAATTTTCAATTTAAATTATCCTCGCGGGGGCTATGGGCATACTTATTCTCGGATTCACGAAATTGATCAGTATCCCAATGTTGACGTGCTGTTTGTCGGATCATCGCATGTTTATCGGGGGTTTGATACCCGCATATTTGCTGCCCACCGGATCACTTCATTTAACCTGGGTTCCAGCTTGCAAACACCCATCCAAACTAAACTATTACTGGAAAGATATTTGGACATTTTTAACCCCAAACTGATTATTTATGAGGTGTGTCATGACAGTTTTTCTTCCGATGGGGTGGAGTCGTCTTTAGATATAATTGCGAATGATCGGATAGGTTGGGACACTTGGCAGATGGTGGGGGACACGTTGAACATAAAAACCATTAATGCGCTTATTTTTGGATTGTATAAACAACAATTTAGCTCTAATGCGAATTTTATAGAACCAGCCACAAAGAACGGAGACACTTACATCTCTGGCGGTTATGTCGAGAAAACATCAGCCTACTATCAGCCACAAAAACATACCCTCAGCTCGTGGGTATTAAATAGTAAACAAACTAAAACCTTCCGCCAAACTGTTAATATGATAAACGAGCGCGAGATAAAGTTGTTAGTAGTCCAAGCTCCCGTGACCAAGATTTTATTTGATTCGTATGCGAATAATAACGAGATTGATGCCTGGTTTAAGGAGTTGGCGCCATATGTCAATTTCAATAATTATTCTCAACTACAGCTATCTGATACCCAACACTTTTATGATGATCAGCATTTAAACCAGATTGGAGTAGAATTATTTAATAATCAACTGATAGATTATTTATTCAGCCATGCGTTGGTAAATCAAGAGCTTCGATATAGTTTCGTGGATATGTTTTAATAAAGGTATGAACCATTCAACATCACAGGGACCAGTTTGTCAGAGTTGCGGCATGCCGCTTCGTAGATCGGCAGATTTTGGCACTAACGAAGACGGCAGCAAAAATGAGGATTATTGCCGTTATTGTTGGCAAACAGGCGCTTTTACCGAACCGAAGATCACCATGGATCAGATGGTAGATAAAGTTGCCCAGATGATGATGGAAATGCAAGGAATTTCCGAAGATCATGCCATTGAAATGTGTGTGCATTTTATCCCAAAACTCTCCCGCTGGCGGAAATAAAAAAATACCCCAGGCTAAATACTGGGGCATTTTGTTTGTAAGAGAGGAAAATCAGAATCAGGCGGCTGCGGTATTCTTCCCCTGTTTCTTCGGCGGCGGGAAGAGTTTTTCGCGGTCAATTTTAAGCGCTCGCGCGAGCTTCTCTTTAGTCAGTTCCATCGGTTCAGATAGCTGATTCTCCGCGAACGAGATGGTCACCTGGCTCACGCCGCTAACCTTCGCCAGTTCCTTCTGAGTCATCAATCTTTTGACTCTGTAATCTCTCAGATAGTTCAATGTGCTCTCTTCCTTTGGCTGTCCAGTGTCGGTGGCGGACAGCATGGATTTAGTATACGAAAAATCAGCTCTCAGTCAAGTATTTTGCTATAATGAACCTAGTATATACTAGATAGAGATATTTTCATGAAAATAGGGATTTTTGATTCCGGCTTAGGAGGCTTGTTGCTCACGCGCAGCCTGGTTGAAGCGTTACCGCAATACGATTACGTTTATTTAGGCGATACTGCTCGAGTGCCTTATGGTAATCGTTCTCAGGCCGCTGTCTATGAATTTACCAAGCAAGCCGTTGAGTATTTATTTAACCAGGATTGCCAACTAATTATTTTAGCTTGCAATACTGCCTCAGCCGAGGCCTTGCGTAGAATCCAGCAAGAATATCTATCAAAACATTATCCAGAGCGGCGGGTATTGGGAGTGATTATCCCAACTGCCGAAGCGACTGTAGCCGAACATCCCCAAAAAATAGGCGTATTAGCGACTACCAGCACGGTTAATTCAGGTACATATCTTAGAGAACTGCATAAATTGGATTCGCATCTTCAGATTGTTCAACAAACCGCCCCCTTGCTGGTGCCTTTGATTGAAAATGATGGTTTACAATGGATCGAGCCTATCTTAGAGAGCTACTTAAAGCCGCTGCGAGAAGCGCATATAAATACTCTGATTTTAGGCTGCACTCATTATCCTTTCATTAAGGATTTAATCAGACAAAAACTGCCGACCGAGGTGAAAGTGTTATCGCAAGATGAAATTATTCCAGATAAACTGCGTGATTACCTGGAGCGTCATCCCGAAATTGATCAGTTGCTGGCCAAAGGCGGGGAGAGGAAATATCTAGTCACCGATTTAACCGAAAACATCCAAACTCTCGCCAAGGATTTATTTGGGTCAGAAATTATATTGGAACTAGTCAGTTTAGAATAAATCAGAATCGGTAGCCCATGCTATACCAAGGCTTCCGTCTTCGCATCAGCTGCGCCGGAATATGACGCAGGGCAGTCTTCGCTTTTATTTAATATATGGCGAAGCCAGGCGTAGCTTCCGTAAGGAAGCGAAGACTGGAGCGGGATACCAGAATCGGACTGGCGCCTCAACCTTGGGAAGGTCGCATTCTACCACTAAACTAATCCCGCACTATTTTCTGTCAGTTGCTCTAAATGCTAACTACTAAATGCTAGATGCTATCTCATTATACCAATTGCCCCAACTACTAGGTTGGAGAAATTAGTTTAATTGGTTATATTGGATAGAGTTACGTTGTAGCTCTTTTCCTTTTTGTCGCTGGTTTGGATAGTGTTTTCCGGCATTTGGCGCAGACCAGTGCAGATGTCCGACGGCCACCTGCGGTAGTCGTCATCTTAGCCAAATTAGGCTGCCAAGTATGCGGAGTATGCCGCTTGGAGTGGCTCACATTGTGTCCGGTTTGCCGACCCTTGCCGCAGATAGTACAGATTCTACTCATAGTCTTTTCTTTAACTTTCCCCAGCTTATCAACTTATTCGATAATTCGCAACTATAATTTTATGCTGCTAGGCTCACTTTCTTTCACTACCATCGTGTTTGCTATCGTTGCCCTGATCATTGCTATCACGGTCCACGAATTTTCCCATGCCCTGATTGCTACTTGGATGGGTGATTCCACGGCTAAATTATCCGGCAGATTAACTCTTAATCCGTTAGCTCATCTCGATCCGGTTGGTTCAGTGGTGTTATTGATCGCTGGATTTGGCTGGGGCAAGCCGGTGCCTTATAATCCGCATTTTGTCCGGCGGGGAGTCTGGGGCGAAGCTCTGATAGCTTTAGCCGGGCCGGTTAGTAATATTATAGTAGCCGCATTGTTTGCTTTGCCGGCCAGAATTTATTTTATGCAAACTGGGCAATTAGCCGATGGTAATATTTTTAAATTCTTGGCCACGGTAGTGGTGCTCAATGTCGCTTTAGCCGCTTTTAATTTGTTTCCCATTCCGCCTTTGGATGGATCTAAAGTTTTGTATTTAATTTTAGATCGGCTGACCTTCGGTAATGTAGATTGGTGGCCGAATTTTGAGCGCATGGGACCGATGATTTTATTGACTTTATTGTTCGCCGAGCGGCTATTCAGTATCAACATTATTTTTAGGCTCCTAGACCCTATTATATTTTTGATCAACTGGATTACTGGCGCTAGTGGCCCAATTTTTTAGATGAGTTTTGCAGACGTAGTGTTGACGCTATTTGTTTTGGCAATGGTAAAATAAAAGTACTCCATTGTATTCGCTAGCAATTTTGACCCAACAAAATTTCTGATACGGGATCCCTATATCGCCACGGTCCTATTAGCAAGTTGTGTCTCAAAAAATACGACTTCCTAATCGGGCTGTGGTTGCGGGAACCCACCTAGTTTACTAGGATCAGAATTTGTCTGGCGAATCTATGGAGCTTTTAATATTCCCCTCCTGCCGGAGGAGGGGTTAGGGGAGGTGGGAGTATATATTCCCCGAGCGGAGTCGAGGGGCTACCTTTGATTTTGTAAAATCATTAAAACATTTTCTTGTTACCTTTCCAGAAAGGTAACACCAAAGCTTCAGGCAGTCGTCGAGGCTATGAAATGGCAAAAATCTCTGGGTGTTCTCGCTAAACTCGCCCTGCTGGGCTCACACATAGCTTCACCCACAGAGATTTTACTCATTTCATTACCGCCTCTCCTCCAATGCCCGTTTTAGAACTGCAAAACCAGTGGCTCAATAATCCGTCGGATGGCGGATTGGGGCGCTGGAGCCGGAGGAGGGATTCGAACCCTCGACTTGCTGTTTACGAAACAGCTACTCTACCACTGAGTTACTCCGGCATATTCATACACCTAAGATAAATATACTATACCAATAAAAAAGAGCGCTACCTTACTCAAGGTAGCGCTATAATTGCAAACCTAACAATTACATTGCTCTTACAGTTTTTACAGGCAGATTGTTCCCCTTCGATGTGCGGATATTAGCCAATTTGGCTATTTCCTTGAGATCTGCGTCCCAGTCGATGGGTCTGTTCAAGGTCGTACTGACTAAGTCAGCGGCCTGTTTAATGCACTGAAACAACTTGAACAGATCTACATTAGCGCCCTTCCAAATGTTTGCGACGTCTTGGTTACCAATCGCCAATGTGGTTTTGGTGTTATTGCGTGAGCATGCCTCTGGCCAAAGCAATTCCACAAGACAATCACCATCTACTAAAGGAAATTCTTCCTCCCGCCACTCTATGAATGGGTCTGTGGTGGGGGGATGAATGTGCACTTTTGCGTATCCACCCGTATTGACGCTGAATAACGCATCCCGGCTGAATAACCTATCAATCACATTGTCCTTGGGTATCGATTGATAATTTAAGAAGTTATTCGTCGGAGGCAATATAGCAACGTTTATGAATTCGAGAACGGGACCATACCAATCCCTAAAAATGTTTCCCCCGACGCGCGTATCACGGAAATGAATCGTTACTATTAATTCTCCCTCTCTCTCGGATACTTTTTCTTGCAGGCCGATAAGAACTTGGCGATGTTTGTTGTACTCGTCCTGGTCAGGAATAGGATGAGCATATCGATCCAAAAACTTATCAATAGCTTTAACCCCATGATAAACCTTCGTTTTATTGCTAGGCATTTAAGCCTCCTTTACCTGTTCACAGGTAGGTACTTTCTAATGTTAATATGCGAGAACATCTTATAGTATCAAAAATAACCCCGCTGGCATAGACGAATACCCAAATTACAAACCGAAGCACGCAGTGCTGTTTGTAATTTGGAGAGGAGCAGTGACAAAGCGTTTATGACTTTTGCAAAACTAGCAAAAGGATAAAGTGGAGTCCACTGCGACGATGGTCGGGGTGCCGAGATTCGAACTCGGGACCTCACGCCCCCTAGACGTGCGCCATAAACCACTAGGCTACACCCCGTATTTTCAATATATCTCTCAGAAGTCTATGGCCAGAACCTTGTTTGAAGTATGTCTCTCTTTGCTTGGCCTGGGCTCGGGTATCATAATCTTCTTGATAAATTATCTTCCATGGACCGCCTATTTTCTTAGTATAACTAGATATTCCCTTGTTGTGAGCGTCCAGGCGATTACTTAGATTAGCTGTCTGGCCAATATATATCTTACCCTGGCTATTGGCAATGACATAGACATAATACATATCTATTAGTTAGCCATAAATTCTGCTGTACAGCAGAACTACACCCCGTTTATCAATCCTATTTAATCATATCAGGTGTTATTATATAAACATGCAAAAATACATTCTTTATACAGATGGGGGGGCCAGAGGCAACCCGGGGCCGGCGGCGGCCGGGGTGGTGATTTATGATGCACACCTAAAAGAAGTTGATAAATTCGCCCATTATTTGGGAGTAGCCACGAATAATCAAGCGGAATATCAAGCGCTGATTTTAGGGCTGGGCCGGATTCAAAAACTGGTGGGCGATGCCCATAAAATTGCCGAAACTGCGGTGGAAGTATTTATGGACAGCGAATTGATCGTGAAACAACTCTCCGGCGAATACCGCGTGAAAAACAAAGACCTAAAACCGTTAGTGGCCAAAGTCGAAGAATTGGTAGCTAAATTCGCGGCAGTCAAATTCCAACACATTTTCCGCGACAAAAACACTCTCGCCGATAAGTTATTGAATATCGAACTGGATAAACATACTGTCTAAATAAAAAACGGGCAGGAGTCCCGTTTTGAGTGAGAGAGGGAAGGAGAAGAGGAGTGAAGACTAGGAGGTTTTCGGATTGGTTGAAGGAAGGTAGGAAGGAGTTCCCATCTCTCACCCGAAAAGGGAGAGTCCTGCCGTTTGAAGGTTCATAAGCTTTCGCTCATCCCTATTATAGCAAATCAATTGTTTTACAATCCCCATTGCAAAAATAAGGCGGCCGCCCAGTTTGATAGTAAGAAAAATGCAGACTCAGTAGGTTTAGTTGAGTATAAGAGGAATAATAAATTAACTAATCAGGATGAGGCTACGCAAAAACGCTATAGCGTTTTTGCGTAGCCAAGGGGAGAGTGATGGAAAAATGGGGGACGAAAAAACCCCGATTTCATATCAGGGTTTAAAACCAATTGCAAAGTACGAGTTTGACGGTGACAAAAGGAATGTCTCTCCTGTCCTTATGCGATATTGGTGCTATCCTGTCCGGTGACGCCCCCTCCTCCATCAACTATATATAGGATAATTCCACCAGCAATATTGCTGTTATAGTTGAAGGAAGTGGTAAGTTGGATACTCCCATCAACCCAGGACTTAGGGTCAACAACACTATTAGGGATGATAATGAAATATGCGCCGCTTCCATCCGTCATAGTAGAATTGTCGTCGATAAAAATCTGGACACCGGGTACCCCTGCACCATCAATCTGGACATGGCCAGAAATGATTATGCCGGAATCATGGAAATTAAGAACAGTATTATCATACCGATCTTTTGCTGTGACATCTAGATAGATCGATGATCCTTCGCTGATTTGGGATTCAGCGTCAACGTCGAAGAAATTTAACGTTCCGTAGGGGATTACTTGTATAGACGGGCTGATACTTCGGGATCGTGGTGCTGTGTACCGATCAGAGTACCCATCGACTCGTATAATGAAAGCCGAGGTTTCCGTTCCTGAAGGTATTTGCCAGTTAATACTGGCAATCTTTCTGGTTTCGCCAATTGGCGACCAGGTTTCTCCGTCATTGGTCGAATAGTCGATAGTATAACGATCGACTATTGTGACAAAATCCCAGGAAATAATAATAGGCTCTCTTGAGATGAGTTGCCCATCTCCGTCGTCGGTAATTACAACCGTTGCTCCAGTATTGACAGGAGGAGTGACGGGTTCGTTACCACATGATACTAATCCAATGATTGCCAGGCAGAGCCCGGCGGTGATAAGAAGAAAGTATCTATGCATCGAATTGCCTCCGTGGGCATAGCCAGGCAGATGTCCTGGCTGCGTTTTTTTTGATAGCCGTGTTCTCCGGAGAATTCCTTGAGCGCGGCGGTCTGCTCGTTAGTTGTCATGCTGAATTTATTTCAGCATCTCCAGGGAGAGATCCTGAATCCGAACTTGGCCTTATGGACAGTCGGTCCAGGATGACGAATAGGGAACAGAATGCCGGGCTCAAAGGATGTATGTCAAAGGACTGAATTTCTGACTAAATATTATATCAAAAATGGGCAGAAGTCAAGAGTTTTTGGCTCTGGGAGAGGATAATTTATATACAATAACCCCTCCTTTCCTCCCCTTATATTAAGGGGAGGTTGGGTGGGATGGTTTTATGTTGACAAGGAGAGTGATTTGTAGTATAATAATATAATTACTTTATAGAGTTCCTTGCGGAAACAAACATCAAAATGGCTCCAAAAAGCAAAAAGAATAACCTCTTGTCGGTAACCCCTCGACTACACTCGGGGAATAAAAAATTATACGATCCTGGACAAGCCAGGATGACGGGCAGAGTAAGTAGGGTGCTGTCGTGGGTGGTGATGGCAGTGTTGATTATTCAGGTGGTGTTTCCGGGAGGATTGTTTGATTTTGCTGTCCAAAGAACTTATGCTGCTACAACCTTAGGCATATCGGCGCCCATTGCTTCTACAGAGTGGGTTATTGGGGAAAATAATACCATATTATGGACAACTGTCGGGGATGTTCCAAGTTATTTCAAATTGTATTATTCAACCGACAGTGGAGGCAATTGGGCTTCAATAGATGATTATGAGGCCTATACAGGTAGTCCTCAGTTCTATCTTTGGACAACGCCGGTAGTGGCTAACGCAGGATCACAAACACATCAGGTTAAGGTTGAGGCGTACGATGCCGGGGATGTTTTATTGGCGACTAAAAGTACTGTCTCTTACATAATTGATTATGGGCCACTAGATAGTTTTGTTGTAGATGTTGAACCTCAAATAAGCGAGGGATTGTCGGTTTATTTAGATGCTACAGCCAAAGACCAATATGATAATACTATTTTGAATTTCTCTGATTCAGGTATGGTTACTCAGGGCTACGTGAGGATTGATGGTATGGGAGTGCCTAATGTCATGGTTACTGTAAACGGTGATTCAAACTTAACAAACGGAGATGGCCTTTTTAGTATTGTTCAGCCTCAACCTTCTGGATGGTCTTGGGCTAATGGACATGCTCAAATTGTTACTTATTTCACTTATGATGAAGGTAATATTGGAGATGGAGGTGGAACAATTAGTTATGATTTAAACGCCAAAGGGAATGATACCACTAATGTAGTAGCTAATCTAGTTCTTATGGATGCGCCGACATCGGCTTCCAGTTTTGTAATCGGCTCGCCTGGGAACAGCATCACTTTTCGGGCAGGAGGAGAAACAAGTATTGACCATTTGGATTTGGCGTATTCGCCAAACAATGGAGGTAATTATTACACGATTGAAAATGGAGTGGCGGATGGAGCGATGCCACAGACTTACAGTTGGATTGTTAACAACGATACTCCGGGCGCGCAATGGAAAGTCCGCGTGCAATCCTACGATGCTACGGATACCCTGATTGCGACCGGGACCTCGGATGCCTTTACGGTGGCCTACGGTGCTGTGGCCAGTTTTACTGTAGCTGCTCCAGAAACAGCTAACATCAACCAATATTTTAGTTTGACGGTAACTGCTAAAGATACATATGGAAATACCATTACTACATTTAGTGAAGCCACAGCGATCGGGTCTTTGCCCAGCAATATCACGCCAACCACTATCGGCAACGGTACCACTACTGGCACTTGGTCGAATGGAGTAGTCACATATAACGGTTATCAAATCAGCGGGACAGGAGTACAAACCATTACCGCGACTTATGGCAGTGCGACCGGATCTGATACTATGAACATCATCGGTGGGGGATCTACTACCGTGATTGGTTGTACGGAATCAATGGATAAAAAAGCCCCGGCTTCGGCGGTAGTAGGGATTTTAGATGCCAATAACATTATCCAACCCATGCCGGCCACTACTTACAAAACTCCCATGACAGTAGTGGCGGAAGCAATCGATCCCGACCAAGGTTTGGTGGCTGATGGTTGTCCTTTAGGTACGGGTGTAGCTGCAATTGATTTGCAACTTAAAAAAGGCGCCGGTGAGTATATTGCCCAAAGCGGGGGAATGTATATGGTCCCACCTGCCAATGCCAAACCCGGTTATGATTATTACAAATGGATTATAGATATTCCGGCAAAGGAATTTACGACTTATTATTTCTATTCGTTAGCCACTGATTATGATGGCAACGCCGAAACCGCCCCGAGCATGCCAGGTTATGATACGTTGACGCTAGTGGATATGCGCCGGCCATATGTGATTAGTACCAATCCGCTTAATAGCCAAACCGGCGTGGCGAATAATATGCCCATCCAAGTGGTATTTAATATGCCCATGAATACTGCTTCGGTCTGGAGTGCCTTTAGTATTACTAAGCAAGGCGCTGTAGTGCCGGTGGATTTGCGTTGGTCAGCTGTGTGGTCTAATAACAACCAAGTAGCAAGTTTCCGTCATGCCACCGTATTCGATTACAGTGGAGTTTACACAGTAAAAATCGATCCGGATATTGCTACCAATGCGAGCGGAGCGCCTTTGGATATTACCAACCCTGATGCAGCTCCCATGCCATTCTCGTTTACGGTAGCGGCGGGTCCACAAACCAACCGACCTTATTTAGCCACTTCAACTAAAGTAGTTAATTTAGCGATTGCACCGGTCGGAAGTTTACTTACTTACACTATCGTTTTGCGTAATACCGGCACGGCCACGGCCAATGTAGTGTTTACTGATCCTATTCCTGTCAATACAACTTACGATAATATGGTGACCAATGCAGTTTATGACGCGGTGGCTAAGACTATCCGTTGGAGCGGTACTATCGCCCGGGGTCGAACTTGGACCATTACCTTCCGGGTCAAGATTAATACGGGAGTGGCTAATGGTACTGTTATCGAGAATAAAGCTACCTTCAGTGATGGAGCTGGCAATACCTTTGACCGGTATGCCAACACCACCGTTAACACCGTGCCAACTTCCAAGGTCATTGGCAATTTAGTGGACGGAACTCTAATCACCCCGATGCAGGGCTATACTTACGCCTCGCCGTTAACGGTGGTGGCGCAAGCTCCCAATGCCTCTTCCTTGCTCACGGTAAATTTGTATTACCGAACCAGCGCCACGGGCGATACTGTGTATAAGAATTTCGGGCCAGGTACAAAATATCAAGATTTGCCGGATGGCTCCGCTTATTACAAATGGGATTTCCCATTTGCTGAGGGAATCAGTTTGACCTATTATTTTTACACCCGAGCTACCGATAGTTATGGCAATATCGAAAATGCTCCCAGCAGCTATGATGCCTATACTCGGGTGAATACGATTCGTCCGTATATTACTTTGACCACACCTGTGCATAATGCGGTTAATGTGCCAATCAGCGGTACTTCTTCTTATGTCCGGTTGACTTTTAGTGCAGCCATGGATCGGGCTTCGGTGATTAGTGCTTTCAATTTCAGTCGGGTGGATGGCAAGCCGGTGCCTGATTTCCAGTGGGTAGCCACTTGGAATACTAGCAGTACCCAGATAATTTTGCGTCATGCGAGCGTCCCATTCGAATATAAAACTCAATACCAAGTATCGGTTGATCCGGCTATTGCCAAAGATGCTAAGGGAAAGTACTTAAATAACGCTGACAGCCGGTCCAAGCCCAATCCCTTTACTTTCACTACGGCTATTAAACAAGCTCCGGATCTGACTGCCTCGGTTAAATTAGTAGACAGTCCGACAGTTCAACCCGGAGCCTTGCTCTTGTTCACTATTAAAGTGGATAACAGTCTAGGCACCGTATCAGCTCGGGTTACTTTGACGGACCCGCTGCCGGCCAACACTACTTATGCCAATTATCGGTTTGGAGGACTCAATTACAATGCCACGACTAAAATATTTTCTTGGAGCGGGACTGTTCTGGCCGGGGCTTCGCAAACTATGGGATTCCAGGTGAGAGTGAATACCCCCTTGGATAATAATTTGAATATCACCAATACTGTCACCCTTAAAGACCAGACTAATCCGGCCATTGCCAAACAAGCTATTAGTATTGTCGGATCGACGCCCAATTGGGCTACCTCGTATCTCAAGGTTGATTTACCACCCGAGCGGACTGACGGCAAAGTCAAACCAGGTGACACCATAACCTACACTACTTATATTGCCAATACGGGTGATATGAATGTTAGTAATCTAGCTGTTGTCACTGATGTGCCAAATCATACTAAATATGTTGATGGTTCTGCCACCGGCGGTTTGGTTTATGATTCGGCCACAGATACTTTGCAGTGGACAGGAGTTCTTAATGTTAATCAAAATAAAACTTTTACTTATCAAATCAAACTGAACAATAATCCCGATGAATTTAAAGCACCCAACAATAAAGTCTTTACCCAGATTGATTTAGCAGATGGAGTGGACGGGTATGTTATGGAGAATACCACCATGGTGGATGTCCCAGAAGACACGACCATTAAACCACCTCGGCCTAACCCGGCGCCGTATATTACCGATCAAATCCAGCCGGCGATGAATGCTACTAGTGTTAAATTGCTGAGTTCGGTTGTGGTGCCTTTCTCTGAAACCATGAATACTGATTTTCTGCAATACGAAGTGATGTTGGGGGATTTACAAGTCGATGTCAGTAAATGGGAAGCCACATGGTCGGAAACAGGGGAACAAGTAACCCTAACGCCGCCAGCTCCCCTAGATTCTGGCGAAATCTATACCATTCATATCTTAGAAGCGCTTGACCTGCAAGGATCTGGGCTGATCACCGATGGACCCGTGCCAGATAACACCTGGAAATTTACCACTGTCCGGCCGATGTTGACCTTCTCTCAACCCGAGGGGCCGGTATCGTTCTTAGCCGGTCAGGTGAGTCAAGAAATTATTCTAAAAGTGGTAGATTGGATTAACTTTAATGCTCTGGGTGAATCTCCGGCGTATCTGCCCTACACTGTCGAAGGTATGCAAGACCTGGTGTTAAATCTAGAAACCACTAGCACAACTGGACGGATGGGTGCTACACCCACAGGCCCGTTCTATACCAAGACCTGGGGACCTTGGTCGGGCAAACCGGCTGATCCGAATGCTTATCTAAAAATTCCTGTGGGCGGAGATGCAGCTTCTTTCTACTACACCGACGTTGAGATCGGCTTTAATTCTTTAATGGCGGCCGACAGTAACACCCAAGGCTATGTCGTGATCGATCCCGAACGCAAACCGGTGATTACTTCTACCACTAGCAGCGATATTGATCAGATCTATTTTGGCAGCGATCCGCAGCGGATTCCGGTCAGTTCGTTTAGTAATCCGATTATCTTTGGCATCACTAATCGAGATAAACAAGTGGAATTAGAGGAGGGCAGAAGCTTCCTGTTGCACAGTACTTCCACTACCGGCCGGTTCTATACCAGCGATAAAAATCTGATCACCGAGGAATATGTAGCCAATACCAACCAGGGTCGGCAAGTTTTCTATCGCCACTACATTCGCACTACCACAATGACAGAAACAATTTACTATAAAGA
Organism: Patescibacteria group bacterium; assembly: GCA_041659905.1. Taxonomy (NCBI): domain Bacteria; species Patescibacteria group bacterium. Next base: position 265,915 of record JBAZXK010000002.1, read on the forward strand.
TTCTACCCCGGGATCGTATAGCCTGACTATCGCCGATGGTAATAGCGAACTGGGGGTTGCCGGAGTGGTGATCCAGGCTGGTATTGCCCAAAGTACAGGCCAGAGCATGATTGTTCTACCTTTAGATATCACCGATTGCGAGGAAGGTGATTGCGAATTAGACGAACTGATCCCAGTAGACGATGATTCTGGTAGAGTATTGGATAAAATTGTCATTACTCCTCAGGATGTTACGCTAGTTCCGGGAGCAGCTAAGATCTTTAGCGCAACTGGTTACGACCAAGACGGCCAAGAGATAAATGAACTAGTCTTTAGTTGGTATGTTATTGCCGGCGGGGGAACTATTCTGAAAGCCGGATCAATAGATAATAACCACAACAGCAGATTTATCGCCGGTAAAATTCCGGGAGTTTATTATGACACTGTCATGGTGGCAGCCTATTACAACGGCAATATTTTGGCTGACAACGCTACTGTCCGGGTGGCCCGGGTCATCAATTACGGAGCGCCCGGCACCTTGCCTTCCACGGGTCCGAACGGCATCCAACTATTATTTATGATCTTGACGCTGATTTCAGCCGTGGCTTTAGCGGCGGTAGAGCATTACGAAAAAACCTATCTGACTAAGAAGCAGCAACCGGCTAGATAAAAAACAGCCCTGATGACAAATGTTTCTTTATAGCCGATGCTCCGGCAAGAAAACCATCAGGGCAAATTCGGGAAGGGGGACAGGCAGGATCTGGCAATCCTACCACCCTCCGGGGTTTAATAACTAAAAATAAAGTAGGTGATCAAGTGCACAAGGTGCTAATTCACTAATTCATTGCCAGTATAACAATAATGCCATTCCAGTCAATGTTATGATAATGCTGTGAAACTTATCGCTACCAACAAATACGCCAAAAGCAGTTACGATATCCTGGACAAATTCGAGGCGGGCTTGGTATTAACTGGGCCGGAAATTAAATCCATCCGGAATGGGCAAGCGAGCTTGAAGGGGAGTTATGGCAGATTACGAGGGAGTGAGTTGTGGCTGACTGGAGCGCATATCGCTGCCTATCACCAAGGCGTGCCCGCAAATTACGATCCCTTACGGCCGAGAAAATTACTGCTGAAAAGATCGGAGTTAAATAAGTTAATTGGCAAGATTCAAGAACAGGGGCTGAGTTTGATCCCACTTTCTTTATATATAAAGCACAATGTGGCAAAGGTAGAGATTGCCTTAGCACGGGGCCTAAAAAAATATGACAAACGGGCCAAGATCAAAGCCAAAGAAACCGCCAGAGATATTCAGCGCAAGATCAGGCGAAAATAGTCCGTTATTACTGTTCGAGTCCGCCATCCGCCAGCTGGCGGGAGTGGAAACTGAGAACTAATAATCAGATTGTTAGTAGTTCTCGCTTTGCCTGCCTGCCGGTAGGCAGGCTCGAACGGTAAAAGGCCAGATTTGCGATATTTAGCCCCTAGAGCCAAAAACTATTGACATATCTATCAAAAATAGAGTATTATTTTTATACTGTGCATCGCACATTTACATAAATATCGGAAGGGAAATGGATGTCCCTCAGGGTGAGATCGAGTGGAAATGAAAAATCTAAGACCCTTAAGGAGGTCCCAAAATGGAATTAGTCCCAGTAATTGTGACAATGGTCGCCTTGTTGGTATTAGCTGCCTTGGCTACGGCTGTTGCCAAGGCATTCTCAAAAAACAATACCGTTGGAGGTATTGTCGGATTTGCAGTATTCCTAGCATCCATTTTATTAATGGGAATGGGAGAAATTAAAACTCCCTTAACCGATTGGACTACCAATCTGGTCGCGGTGGTTTCCCATGCTGCTGCAACAGCGCCCAGTACTGCTCCAGTAAGTGTCCGTCGGATGCCAGACCCTTCACCAACTCCATCACAACAGGATAATCCCGGGACAACAGCTGTTCCTGAAACGCCTGCTGAACCAACGACTGCGACAGATCGATCAGAAATGTTCGATCTCGGTAGTGGTGTTGTTGGTTATTTCGATGACGATACTCCGTACACGGAGTACATTGTTCAACCTGGTGATAATCTATATCGGATCGGGCAGAATTTCGGTATCGATGATATTGAAATTGCAAACAGGAATGGTCTCCATATCGGTAGATATCAGATCTATCCTGGCGATGTTCTAAAAATTCCCAAATAACTACGGAATTTTATTGAAAATTGAAAGACCCCTTGAAAAGGGGTCTTCTTATTGCTAAAAGCAAAAAAATAACTTACTATATCTCCTGCATGGGGCTGTCTAGCTTCGACAGTGAATCTTGATTTCTAGGGGTAGCATGTCGTTGATGTCTTGCAACGTTAAACCAGACAAATCACAAATGCCAAAAACGCATTTAGCATGCCTCAAATGAGGCTTGCGCCAGTATTTGCCTAATTGCGAATACCGCTTCTGATTACTCTGCTCGAGTGTTTTCAAGAGGCGTCATATTTTCGAGCTGCTGAATTAGCGGTTACGGCTAACTCTTAAGACTAATGTAACTTAATTTGCCACCGTCTTTGTTGGTTTGTGGGTGGCAAATGAAAAGACTCAAACTGACTAAGCATGTAGCGACTCTTGGAAATTATTCTCTGGACGGGGGTGCGAATCCCCCCAGCTCCACCAAAGAAAAATCCCAGACCTTGTGTCTGGATTTTTTCTTTGTGTGAGTTGAGAGGGTTGATTCGCACCCTGGGAAAGGGGTCGGGGAAACGGGAGTTTCCCCGTGGTGGAGGCAGACCACCAGTATCACTGGTGGGCGTCGGAACCGCAAGGGTCCGAGGAGCCCCGATTTAGCATCGGGGCGACGGGTGCCATATCCCCCCAGTTTCCAACGGCTCATCGTTGAGCCGTTGGATAATATATATAGTTGGAACCTGATAAGATAAAACTATGATTATTATATTCTTTGAAGCCCATGGCACAACTCTGGATAATGAAGCTCACTTAGCTTCCGGGCATTATGATGTGGAGTTATCCGATCTTGGCAGAGAACAGGCGAAGCAGTTAGGTGAACGTTACCAGGATAAACATATAGATGCTATTTTCTGCTCGGATCTACAGCGGTCATACAAAACTGCAGAGATCGCTTTTAAAGGCAAAGACATTCCCATCATCCAAGACGCCAGATTAAGAGAATGTGATTATGGAGATTGGACAAGACGTCCCAGCAGTGATGTAGAAGCTGAAAGAGGGAACAGGGTTTCTGTTCATTTCCCGAACGGCGAGAGTTACGAACAAATCTGCGACAGGATGAAGGATTTCTTAGATGAATTAAAAACTAACTATAATAACAAGACTGTGCTAATCATTGGGCATAGAGCTACTCAATACGGATTAGAGCATTGGATTAAAGGCATTCCTATTCTAAAAACTGTGACAGATCCGTGGCAGTGGCAACCGGGTTGGGAATATCAATACTAAACCTGTTCTCCTGTAGTCAGTTTCCTATATCCTCTAAGATGCACCGCCAGTAAAATCCGTTTCTGGATTGACTTTTTGATAGATAAAGCTACAATCAGTGCATAATTCCTGAGGATGTTCCCAGGTGGTCTGACTTGTCAGATATCAGCACCTTTTAGGAGAACCGACCCAATGAACAAGGTGGCAGTTTTGGGCTCTGTCGGACAGACGGATGACCTGGAGAAGCATATCCAGCGGTGGCTTGATAAACACCCCAACGCCACAATTGTGGCAATCAGCCAGATTGCCTGTGGTGAGCCGATCAGTGGTAGTATCCATACTTATACCACCATCATCTACAAAGATGATCAGTAATAAGGAGTGATGCAAGTCAAACCTCTCCCGCAGTAGCCAGTCTACAAAACATCAAGCTCCGAAAGGCATCGGAGCTGTTTTATTTTCCCTCAGATAATTTTCCACTTCCCTGGCCGTGTCCTGCGGACCTGTTTCCGTGGGTAGGCATTCAGAATGCTCCGCTAGTAAAAATTATTCAGATTGTTTATTTAGGATCTGTGATAATTTGTCATACTTGGCTAGAGTTCGGTCAAACACCTGTTTAATCAAATCAGGGAAATGGGCTTTTAGTACTTCCATGCCTTCCGCCGTAATTCCACCCGGAGTAGCTACTTGCTGGGGGACACTAGCTAAATCATTTTCCTTTAAGAAGGCTTGAGATGATCCAATAAGTGTCTGCAATGCAATTTCTCCTGCTATCTCCTTGGGCAAACCCCTTGTAACGGCTTCTTGGATGACTGTATCAAGCATAAATGCCCAGAAAGCAGGGGCACAGCTAGAAACATCGGCGGCTAATTCAAACTTAGATTCATCCAACAAGAGGGGATGACCCACCAGGTTAAGCAGACTTAATATCCTGGATAGTTTATCAGTCTTTAAATTCTCGTGAGCAGCATAAAGAATAATACCCTGGAACACCTTTTGGGTATAGCTTGGAATGATTCTAATAACTTGGTCACCAACATGTTTAGATAACTGGCTGAGCGTAACCCCTACTGCAATAGAAACCACCAGTTTATTGCTATCAAAACCGAGATCTTTTATTAAAGATATAACCTCAGTGGGTTTGACGCAAATAAATACCATATCAGATTGATTGATGGCTTCTTGAGGAGTTTTGACTACCTTGACTCCCTCTGGCAATCTTTCAGGGTTTAGTAGAGCAATATCGTTGATGTATAAGTTTTGACCAGAAATAGCCCCACTATTTACTAGAGCATTGCCCAATAAAGACCCCATTCTGCCAAACCCGATAAACCCTAACTTCATAACATCCATTGTTTTTACATTATTAAAGCAATACTTCACCGGGGAGATGCTTGCCTGGAAATCCGGAAGCCATTACTGCTCCATAAGCCCCAGTATTTAAGATTGCCAGTATATCTCCAATGTGAATCTCGGGCAGCTTTCTATCTTCTCCAATAAAATCTGATTGGAGGACAGAATTCGAGCAGATGGTATATTTCTGATGTTTTCCACCTTTACCATCAGCTAAAACTATCGGATGATAGCCGCCAGAGTTGCACCCATAGACAAATGGACGGGCAAAGACACCGAATCCGGCATCACAACCAATTTGTGTCCAACCGTCCAGGTGCTTGATACTAGTAACTGTGGTTAATAAAGTGCCGGCATTACCAACTAAAGATCTGCCAGGTTCTATTTCTAAGATGATTTCCCTTTTGAAATGATTAGACAATTTTTCCGTTAACTGGGATAAATGTTTTCCAAGACAAATAAAGTCAAACTCTGATTCAGTTGGTTTCATTTTTACACCAAAGCCTCCGCCAAAGTTAATAGACTCTAGATCTGGTAGGAGTTTAGCTGCCCCTCCCAGCTCTTTAGATAAACGGATGAAAGGAGCCAAGGATAACATATTAGAAGCTATGTAGCCATGTATACTAGTGACCTTAAGTCCTGATTTCTTGCAAAGATTTAGTATATAAGGAAAATCTTTTCGGTTTATACCAATCCGTTTCTTGTTCTTTAAAGCATTAGTGGCATGGGCTGGAGGTGACCATCTAAGTTGGTAGCGAATGCCTATTTCTGGATTCTTAGACTTTATGCTTTTAGCTAAAGAACAGTATCGCTCTATCTCTTCCTTGGAATCAAAGTTAATAAAAAGTCCTTTCTTGGCATACAACAGAAGATCATTGTCAGATATGTTGGTAGTGGTAACTGTAATAGAATTTGGCTTAAAACCAGCCGCTAAGGCTTCATCCAACTCTTTAGGAGAATTAACCTGAAGACCTGCCCCCAAGCCTTTCAGGATACTTAATATCCCAGAGTGATTGTTCGCCATAACGGCATAACGAATCTGGAAAGGCTGGTAACTAAAGCTGTCAACGATCTCTTTATACTGTTTTTCTAGCACTTTCTGGTCATAAACATATAAAGGACTGCCAAACTTATTTACTAAGTCACGGGCAGTGTATTTGCTAATTTTGAGCTGTGTATGTGCCATTTTTATGTCTTTCTCCTGCATTATACTGCCAAACCTAATTGACCAAGTATATCTAATCTGTTCTCCTATAATGGTATATTATAGATATTCCATAGGAGTCTTGGAAGGCTCCTTGAAAAAAAGGTGAAATTGTGAGTGAAATCCAAACCTTGATCGATAGGTACGATACTGGTTTAGCAGTGATGATCTACTATCATCGCCATCAGTGCCTGCCTCCCGAGTTATCTCTGTCATTTGCTGAATGGAAGGGAATCTGGTTAAATTCCCATGATGATCAGTTGGGGCAACTGGCTTTCGCCAAAATGATGGAAGCGCCTGCTTCTCTTAGTGAGCTAAGAAACGCCTATCGGTTGGCTGTCGCAACCCGCAGCGGTCTAGAAAAACCTATTCTTACCAGAATAGTCGAGGCCTCCAATACTCTCGAAGAGTTGGAAGATGCTTACTATGCGGCCGTTCTGGCCGAGAGTGATTTAGAACAACAGTCTGCCCTTACCAAAATAGGCAAACTTGACCTGTCCTCGGCCGAATGGGCAAGTTTTGTCTATGCTTCCGAATTCGATGACCTAGAGGAGCTCGCCTTCACTAAGGTGTGCGAAACTGCCTCTACTATAACCTGGCTGTTGTATATCTATGAGAATCCTCCCGAGGGGAGTGAACCGGACCAGTCTGTTCTCGCCAAGATAGAAGAATTTAACCTTTCGCTCGACGAATGGAAGGAAATTGCTGAAGTTTCCGGAGGCGTGCTAAATGATCTGGCTCTGAAAAAGATGGCTAAATTGGAGACCGCCTAAGTTTCTATTTCACTGCCTTAAAGCTGGGGTAAAACCCGGCTTTTTTAATACTTGAATGTAATCAGAACCTGATAAGATAAACCTATGAGCAACTACGAGTTTCTAAAAGAATATCAGCAACTCCAATATCAGATTATGTTTGGAAAACTTACTGATTTGGGCTTTGCCTCAGTTAGCTACTGTGAAGACGATAAATCGGCCTGGTGGAACCAGGCTCTGATAGAAAATGAGATTACCCCAGAACAGATAAAAGTCATTGAGCAAACCATGATTAGCCAAAGCAGAACGCCTGTCATCTATTTTGAGAACAATAAATCCGAATCATTTATAGACCTACTAAAACAATCCGGCTATAAGTTTGAGTATGAGGATTCGTGGATGTTCCATGCGGGTGAAAATATTGATTATGACAGATCTCACCATGTGAAAAAGGTGGAAAATGAAGAAGATTTAAAGATATTTATCGACACTTTTGATAAATGTTATCAAAAAGATGATCCCCAGAACCCCTTTGGTGAATTGGGAGATTATCTCAAAGCTACAGCTAGAGCCTGGAAAGCCCACCATTCCACCAACAGAGTAGAATACTTCATAGTTTATAAAGATAACCAACCCGTGGCCGTGTCTACGTTGACCAACTTGAAGGGAGGCGGATATATCTCTAATGTGGGGTCTCTGCGGGAAGTCAGGGGAGAAGGGTTTGGCAAGACAGCTACATTATTCGCACTAGAAAGATCTGTAGAAAATGGCAATACCATTCATTACTTGGCTACTGAGGCAGGAACTTATCCCAATGAGTTTTATAAAAAGATTGGATTTACAACCAGATTCACCGCAGTGGGTTATAAAAAAAGTTAATAAGATAAATATATGGACGAAATTATAATCAAAGCCAGAGAATACACTGTTAGTGAGTTCGAAAAGTACGGATCCCCTGTACTGCTTCTTGATTTGGCAACCCAAGTAGCTACTCGATTAGCCACCGCTTTAGAGGCAGACGTTGACATAACAAAAATGGGTGCTTATTTAATGGACTTGAAACTCGGAGAGGCTAAGAGGGATGGTAAACGATCAGAACACGCTCGGTTAAGTGCGGAAAGTGGAGCAGTATTTCTGGAACAGTTCGGGTTGGCAGATGATGTTAAAAATAAAATTATCAATTGCATCGAAGCTCACCATGGAGATGTTCCATATAAATCTATAGAGGCAGAAATTTGTGCTAATGCCGATTGTTATAAGTTCCTTTCTCCACGAGGTTTTTTAATTGCCTTTGCCTTAACGGGTAAACCGAATGCTGGTTTTGATGAGCATTTAGATTCTATAGAAAAGAAACTTGATGAAAAACACTCCATCCTGTCATTAGATATTTGCAAAGAAGAATTAGAGTTACACTATCGTGCATTCAAAGAGTTGATAGCCCAGTCTCGGCAGAAGGAATAACAGGTAGTTCTTGCCATCTGTTCTCCTGTAACCAAGTTCCCACTTCCCGCCAGTGATCGGGCAGGCATCCAGAATACAGCTGTTATCTTGTGGTCTGAGAATTGACAGCAGGCCAAAATGCCAATAAAATGGCTCCAGAACATTAAAATCTTTCAATCAAACAGGCAGGAGGCCTGACATGACACAATCACTTCATTATACCTGTGTTGTCGGTGTCTTCTGCGGCACCGACGGCGAGTTAGCCTCGCTCCATTCCAGTAAGTATGCGTGCCCCCTTGGGTTGTTGGTAATGCTGACGGCCTTAAAGAGAGTTTACCCAGAGATAAACGCCATCGTTTATAATTTGGAGGTAACTTCGGGGGAGGTATTGCGTCGAGACATTGTTCAATATATTTCGGAATACGGCCAAGGGCATGTTTTAGTCTGCATGACTTTGACCGCTGGCAATGTTCCTCAATGTATGAGATGGGCACAAGAGCTGCGCGATCTTGGCTGCCATATTTTTATAGGCGGGCCAGAAGTAACTGCAGTTACCGCTCCCTTCTACGCTAAACATCCATTTATAAATGGATGTGTCGTGGGTGGAGGCGAAAATATTCTGCCGATTATTGTTGAGCAAGGCTTCGGAGTCGGAGAGAATATTTTTACAAAAGAGCATTCTCCCAACACAACAATCTGGCATCCTTTTGACTTTGTTAATGCAGGGGTAGATTACAATCTGCTTTATGCCTTATCCAGTCATAAGGGAATAAGTGCTTTATTCGCCGGCGACTGCGCTTTGACGGCCACCGGGCAACGCTGCGTCTTTTGTGGCAGAGCAACGATGGGTCATTCCAGTCGTCCCGATCCTAAAGTATTCTGGGATGAATTGGAGACAGCCCACGCAGCAGGGGTGGATATTATTTATAACACCGCTGATACTGTGGGAGTATACCCAAGGGAGTTTAACGAATTGGCCACCGCAGTTCCTACATGGCGACAGCAAGTGTTAGCAGAAAAGCCGGAACCCGAACGCTGGATGAAGGCCTTTATGAATGCGACTCAACTCACGGATGAGTTTTGCTACTGCGCTAAGGCAGTTGGCGCCCGGTTCGCTATTGGCGTTGAATCCCTGACCGATATTCAAATTGCCGGTAAGGGCAATACCCAGATCGGCCACATCGAAAGAGCGTTCCAAAGGGCCTCTCGATTCGGAGTGCCTTTGATCGCAACTTCGATTGCTGGCTTACCGGGAACTGGGTCAGAAAGCTGGGAGGCCGACACGGAAGCGATGCTGAATTTCTATACTTCTTATGCCGCTGATGGCACCTTGGTCTGGGTAACCCATTCCCCCTTGTTGATTATTCTGGGGTCCAGATTATTCCTGCAAGTATTGGAGAAGATGGGTTTAAGCGCACAAGATCCGACGTACTGGCCGCGAGAAAGCCGATGGGAGGCCTATAACCCCATTCGCATGACCGCATATTATTACGACCAGTTCTGTGGCGGGTCCTATGAAGAAGCAGTCCAGAGCGTTTGCGGATTCTTGGAAAAAGCCAAAGGAGTATTTGGTAATCGGATTACTCTCGATTCTAAGGGAATGGATCCGGATCTCTGGCTGCTCTACGGCGAATCCTTGAGATCTTCTGTTTGATTCTGTTCATTTTTAAGTAATTGACCGACCCCGCCTGATGGCGGGGTTGTTTTTATAATAAAATTCTGATGCATAAACTCTTTGCCAGAGGTGATTTTATGGTATTCTAATGTATAAAGCAGTTACCCTGATGGTAAATCCAAACCTGCTTTGAACATTGAGGCAATCATATGAGTGAACAATCCGAAGGCCCTAGTGATGGATCTATGGGTCATCATATGAGGGTACCGAGAGACAAGATGATCGCTGTCGCTAACTTTTCTGTCGGCGAAGTTATGGGCAAAGCCGCTTCGTTTGGCCTTGACCTTGGGAATCACCATGGAGCATATCTAACCATATCTGCGGCGAGACCCGGAGACACAGGTCTTTTTTGGTTAGTTGATCCTCTACTTGTCAACGAAATTACCAACGGATGTGATGAGAAGTACAAAGGATTCAGCCAATCCAAACCAGTGTTCTTACTTTCCCGATTCTCTATCTATGGCGAGAGGTTAAGTTCGCAAAGCAGTAAGCTGTCCGGCGGACAGCCTCCCGGAGCAGTAGTAGGTGATAGTGATGAGGATGGCGAATTCTACATCTTTTCCTTATCCGGCCTGCCTCCAATATGCGATGAGACAGCTATGCTGCTCACCGCAGTTAGGTTAGGATTCATGAGTATGGTCACGGCTCGTGAACTTGCCGCTACTGTATTTAATGATTTCTTCCTAGGAAACCAGTGGGCGGCACTCGATAACTAATCGGCATTAACCGGTGTGACTAAAGGGCGGGAACTGCAAAGTTAACCGCCTTTTTTAATAACTCAACAAAGCGGGAACCTGATAAGATAAAATTATGCCTGATTCAGTAGATAAATTAGCTAAGATAATTTGGGATTACCATCATATGCAACATCAGCTTCAGAAATCTGATTGCATTGTGGTTTTGGGTAGCCAAGACACCCGGGTGGCTGAAAGGGGAGCGCAATTACTATTAGAGGGATGGGCGCCTCTTATAGTTTTTTCCGGCGGTTTTGGAAGGATTACTAAAAATATATGGAAAGAAACTGAAGCGGAGAAGTTCAAACAAATTGCCTTAGCTATGGGCGTACCTCCGGACAAGATATTAGTTGAAGACACATCTACCAATACAGGAGAAAACATCACCTCTGTTAGAAAACTACTAGAAAACAAGAGTATCGATATTAAACGGATAATCGCTGTGCATAAACCTTATATGGAACGTAGAACTTATGCCACTTTTAAGAAATTATGGCCAGAAATAGATGTCTTGGTTACTTCTCCGCAGATAGCCTATGAAAATTATCCTACTGCAGAGATTTCCGAAGAAGATGTCATCAACATTATGGTCGGCGATCTGCAACGGATTAAATTATATCCAGAGATGGGGTTCCAGATCAGTCAAGTAATTCCTGATAAGGTGTGGTCTGCCTATGAGCAACTCGTAGCCTTAGGTTACAGCAAGTGTTTGATTAGGAAATAAGAATATGATTGATGAAAAATTTGTTAAGCTTTAGAATCAATCAGCCGGTGAAATTCCGACTGTTTAAATACTTAAATGTCTTATTGTTCAAGGAATATAATGACGAGAACTATTGCTTAGTTCTCGCTACGCTCGAACAGTAATTCCGGTTTTATAGATCGAGTTTTATAGATCTAATTGGTAGACTTGGGAGCCGGACATCACCCAGAAAGAGCCGATCTTTTCATCGACAAAAATTTTACTGGGATTAGTAATCCCGCTAAAGGCGTATTGCTTGCGGTATTTGCCGTCTTTATCAAAAGCGATCACGCGGGAATTAGCCGCATCTAATACGTACAGCCCATTGGTATTCCAGCTGGCATAAATATCAGTAATAGTATTGATAATTCCGGTATGCTCAGGAACATTTTTCAGACTATATTCTACTTTTACTCCCTGAACATATTTATTTACCACACCGTTAATTAGGAGGTACATATCACCATCAATGGCAAAAGTGGTAGCTCCGGCTAAGCTGATAGTTGAATTGTCTTCAAAGAAAGACGCAATCTTGGTGTAACCATCTACGGTTTTTTGATATTTCCAAATCTGGTTATTATCCGGATCCAGGAAATAAAGCTTAGTAGTGTAGGCAATTACGTCGATAGCGTTATTCCAAGTTCCGCTATCTAAATTAGCGGCGCTCATCCGGTTATCCGAAAGCTCTAAGCCATAAATCCCCGGGGGAGTGGTGTAGATGACCAGGCCGCTATCGGTGGGGGCGCCCAGTTTGATCTTTTTCTCATTACTGACTAAAGAATTGATAATCCCTACCTCGTTGCGGGTGTAATTGTATTTGTAAACTTTATTGTAATCGACATCGTAAGTATAAATATCTTCGCCGACAGCGAAAAAGTTATTCACGTTGACCTTGGGCGTTTTACTACCGGAGGTTTCTAGCTGACTGGCGATGCTAGCAAAATCAACTGTCACTCTGGGGTTGGCATAACGCGTGACTTTATTGATGTCATCTAATTGGCCTTTGACTTCCGCCAACACCCCGAGAGCATCCTGTTTGGTCGTGTCGTGTTTGGTGGCCGCTTCCGCCAGGGCATAGGCTTCCGCGAGCAAAGAATTAGCCTGAGCCGTATCTTCGTAAATCAGCGCCGCTTTGGCGGCATCGCGTTTTTGAATAGCGCTGTCTAAAGAGGCGATGGCAGTTTTTTTACTTACCCGTTCGGTATTGCTGCTGGCTAAAGCCAGAGTAGAAGCAACTAATACGATAGCCAATACGCCTACGGAGATCAGTAAGATCCGGTTGCCGTTTTTCTGTTTTTTGATTTGATTCACCCAATAACTCACCGAACTGAAGACGAGATCTACCACCGCTACTATTACCAGCCAAGCGTATTTAAAGTAGCGCATCACGGCATTACTGGTTTTCTTCAGTTGAGGACTTTTAGCGGCTAATTTAGCCCTATTGGTAATATTAGTCAGATTATCGCCCAAACGGCCGTAGTCAACTTTGGGTAAATTAAATTTGGCAGTAGATAATTCCGGTCGGACAGGCTCTTCGTAGGCGGGCATTTCGGCAGTAATATCTAACTCCTGGGCCATTTCGCTGGCCCGAGCCCCCACGCTTTCACTGGTGTCCGCTTCGCGGACTACCTGAGTATGGAAACCTGCTTGAGGAGTTTTCCCCCAGAGGTTGTCGCTGATCGGTGCAGTCGGAGCTGCGCTCGGAACAAACTTTCTGCCATAATCCGATTCGGTATTGCCCACCCAGTTATCTTCCGGAGCCTCTTCTTCGTCAGTGGCCATCTCGGGAACGGAGAATTCGGCAATAATCACATTGGTTTTACTGATATCGCCTTCTTTCTCCAGTTGAGCAGCCAACTTGCGGGCGCCTTCGGCGGGACCGAAACTTTCAATAATCCGTTTTACCTTATCAATAGAAAAATAATACAGGAGTTCGGCGGTGCTGATAATAATCTTATCTCCTACCAGCAGGTCGCCTTCAATAATATTAGATAAAGTTTCCTCGGGGCGGGGCATTTCTCCTGGGGTATACATTTCAGCAGAAAGATGCATCATTTTACCGGCTCGCCAGAGGTGAATTTCGTTAGTACCCCGGTGCACGGCCAAAAGCTTGTCGCCAGCAATAACAGCGATAGTCACATTAGTTTTACCGATCCAGTCCTTTTCTCCTTCTTTGGCAATGGCGGCAAATTCTTCATTAGCTGCCTTGAGCGCACTCTCAAAGCTTTGACTGGGGTCTAAGGACAGGTCGCGGTAATATTCTTCTTTGATAATATCAATCAGATTATAGGCAATATCAGGGGTCAGAGGAGAGGCGCTACTAATATCGATCACAAAATAGAGGCTGCCATGCCGTTGTTCTTCTGCTAAATCAGGCCGATAGACTAGGGCAGTAGAAAATCCGCTCGCCGACGGGCTTTTAGATAAAACCTTGCCGATCTTAACGGCATATTTTGGTTTTGTGGCTGTAACTTTGAAATCTACCATTAACCTTTGGTTATCAAAGTTATTATAGACTACTAGCCGTAAACTTGGCAATCAAAGCTGTGAATAAGTTTTGGGAAGAAACAGAACAATAGTATATCCTATAAAGAGAGATGAGCTACTACGAAATCAAGCGAATCGGGATTGCAGCAGGGGGATTATTAATTTGTACAATGATTGGCTGGTGGCTGCATCCGTATTTTGCTGGACTAAAAGAAATTCAGCCAGTTATTTTCCAATTGGGTATTTGGCAAATTCGCTGGTACGGCGTTTTAATGGCAAGCGCAGTAGTGCTGGCTCTCTTAGGTCTTAGTCGCTTAGCCAAAGCGACGATATGGGAACCGCATATTTTAGGTTTAGTGACTAGCGCAGTCGGCGGAGGTATTATCGGCGCTCGTTTATTATTTGTAATTTTGAAATGGTCAGAATTTGCCTCTACGCCGCTGGAAATATTTAATTTGCCGGGCGGTGGTTTAAGTATTCATGGAGCTTTATTGGGAGGAGCTGTGATGATGTTTTGGTATTGCCGAGCGCATCAACTATCTTTTGGAGCAGCGGCTGATATGATTGTCCCCTGGGTGGCTTTGGGGCAAATGATTGGCCGATTCGGTAATTTTTTTAATCAAGAAGCTTTTGGGGGTCCGACTAGTAGCCCATGGAAAATGTGGATAACGCCAGCACTGCGGCCGGAGGCCTGGCAAAATTATAGTTGGTTCCACCCGACTTTTTTATATGAAAGCATTGGGTTGCTGATAGTTCTGTTAATTTTGTTAATTGCTCAACGCAAACAGCTGCCGGCGGGAACGGTGGCCTTCGTTTATACCGGGGCTTATTCGGTGCTGAGATTCGGCATCGAATTTTTCCGTATCGATAGCGATAAGTGGGGGAACCTGACAGTCGCCCAATGGGGCAGTCTAGTTATTATACTCATCAGCCTGATTGGTGGTTTAATATTAAGGTATAGTAGTCGACCTAAATTATGATCAATACTCTCTTAGTAATCCTTAGTTTGATCAGCTTAGCCACCCTGGGGGCATTGGTTTGGGTATTAAAGCGTCTGTCGGCCAAACAGCCTGATACTAGCCCAGCGGTAAATCAGAGCTTAGATGCGCTACTCCGGGATACGCGGGATCTGAGGGTAGATCAAAAGTTAATTCGCGAATCGAGCCATACGCTCAATCAAGACCTGAGGAGTTTAGCGGATCTATTACAGCAGTTCAAAATTCGCCAAGAGGAGCGCAATCACCGCGAAGAAGAATATACTTCGTCCATCAAAGATTCTATTAAAGGCATTGAGCACCTGTTTAAAGGGTCGAAATCCAAAGGTATGGCCGGAGAAAACATTTTACGGGAGATCTTTAAAATTTTCCCACCCGAGCTGATCGTGTTTGATTACAAAGTAGAAGGCCGCCCCGTCGAATTTGGCTTGAAACTTCCGGATGGCCGGATTGTGCCGATGGATTCCAAAGTAGTGGCGCTGGAAGAAATGAACCAATTAGTGACGGAAAATAACGAGGACACTCGGCAAAAACTAATCAAAAAAATTGAAACCGAGGTCATGAAAAAAATCAAAGAAGTAGCCGAGTATGTCCATCCGCCCATCACGTGGGACCGGGCCTTGATGATGGTGCCAGACGCCATCTATTCCATCTTGAAAGAATCGTTCACCCGAGCTTACAGTCAATCGGTCATTTTAATTCCTTTCAGTATGGCCGTGCCGTATATTTTGACTTTTCTCGATCTGCATAAAAAAACTTTAGCGACCTACGATGAGCAGCAAGTACACGCTTTTCTGGAAGATCTGGACAGGGCATTAGGAGAAATGGATACTGTCTTGGAAAACCAAATTGCTCGGGGCAATACGATGATCGGTAATGCTTACACCGAATACAAAAAAATTGTCGGGAAAGTGCGGGGACGGATGACCTATTTGGCCGAAGCAGAAAAACCGCAACTACTGAAATCGACCGCACCCAAAGAAGAACCCGAATTAGTTAAACAGCCTTAATGGATAAAGAACTCGAGCTCAATAAAAAACATTTTGTTACTCTGATATCGTTAGTAGTCGGGTTGGTGGCAATCGGCATACTGGGTTATATGGTGATCGAGAAATGGAGCTTTTTGGAAGCCTTGTACATGGTGGTAATTACTTTAGCCACCGTTGGCTATAAAGAGATCCATCCTTTAAGCACAGCCGGAACGATCTTTACTATTCTCCTGATTGTCTTTGGTATAGTTACCCTATACTATGTAGTTAGGGTGGTAGGGGAATATGTCTTGATGAGCCGGTTTGACGAAAAATATAAACTTAAGCAAATGAAAGCACAAATTCAAAGCTTGGTCGGACATCACATCGTATGCGGTTATGGCCGGGTGGGCAGTAAAGTTGCCCGCGAGTTGGCCAAAGAGAATACGCCGGTAGTGGTGGTGGAAGGTGATCCCGAAATGGCTGCCATTTGCCGTCAGCAAGGTTTTCTCTGTGTAGAAGGAGATGCTACCACCGAAGCCGCTTTGCTGGAAGCCGGTTTGATGAATGCCAAAGCGCTGATCTCTGCCTTAGGAAAAGATAGCGACAATATTTTGGTAGTCATTACCGCCAGAACTTTACAGAGCAACGTTTTTATCGTGGCGAAAGCCAATCATGACGAAGCGGTAGACAAGTTACTCCGCGTGGGCGCTAACCGGGCAGTTTCGCCTTATCAAATTAGCGCTTTTCGGATGGCGACTTTCTCTCTGCATCCGGGAGTGGCTGATTTTGTCGATAATGTGTTTGATCTCAAAAATAGCGAAATCCAAATCACGGATATGACAGTCGGCTCTGCATCGCAGCTGGTCGGACGTCCTCTAGAAGCCTTTTTAGCTAATCGAAAATCGGGAGTGTCAGTATTAGTCATCAATCGGCAAGATGGCCATGCGATTATTAATCCGTTAGGGGACACAGTAATTCAAACTGGAGACAGATTGATTTTGATGGGTATCCGTGCGAATCTAGAAGCCGTGGAAAAATTAATTCATTAGTCCTTCGGCTAGCTCAGGATAAATTAACAAATTAATTTAGAGGTAAATATGAGCGATCACTATAGTCCAGAATTTATTAGTGCCCAGCGCGAAGCGCTATTGAAAGAAAAGGAACGGCTGGAACGGGAAATTAAAGATGTCGCTTTTTTTGATGAGAGCCAAGGCCGGTATGTGCCCAAGTACGAAGAAACTAGTCCGGGGGAAACTGAGTCTACCGATGAAGCTAGCGACGAAACTACTACCTTTGGCGAGAATACGGCAATGGCCGACAGTCTGATCAAATCTCTCAATGAAGTTTTGAGTGCTCTCAAAGATATCGAGGCCAACAAATACGGTTATTGCGAGAATTGCGGTGAATATATTTCCGAAGACCGCCTCCAGGCCTATCCGGCAGCCAAAACCTGCATTAAGTGCGAATAAAACTGATGCGAGAATGGATTATTAGATTGATTGTGGCACTGATCACCACAGTTTTACTGGTGAGTTTAGATCAGTGGACTAAAGCTTTAGCTGGTCTAATAAAGTTTTGGAACGGAGGAGGATTAAGACTAGTCTGGTATGAGAATCCTGGCATTGCTTTTAGTATTAATTTGCCTATGCCACTGGCAGGCATACTGATGGCCATATTATTATTAGTATTATTAGGACTATGGCTGCGGGCCCGCGGAAAAATAAACGGTTATCAATTAGGATTATTGCTGGCCATCGGCGGGGGGGCGAGTAATCTGTGGGATAAGATTCAGTTAGGATTTGTGAGGGATTTTATTTCTCTTTGGTGGCTGCCCATTTTTAATTTAGCGGATGTTTGTATTTTTATTGGAGTAATCATGATTATTTTGGGAGTTATTTATGGCGAACGACATCAAAAAATTTAGATTTACGGTTAAATCTGGAGCCGGCGAACGTTTAGATACTTGGTTATCACAAAAAATTCCGCAGTACTCCCGGAATTTCTTAGCCAAAGAGATTAAGGCCGGCCGGGTCTGGTTAGGAGGCCGTTCCGCTCAAGTCAAAAGTGTAGTCAAAGCCGGACAGAGCGTCGTGGCCGAATTGCAACTCCCGCGCACCGAGATTATGCCGGAGAAAATCGACCTAGACATCATCTACCAGGATAAAGATCTGGTAGTAGTTAATAAACCAGCCGGACTGGTAGTGCACCCGGCCGGCAAGCATCTGACTGGAACGTTGGCTAATGCCCTGAAACACCGATTTGATACTTTTTATTTAGTACATCGATTAGATAAAGACACTTCCGGAGTGTTATTAGTGGCTCTAAATCAAGTTACCAAAAATTGGCTGACTAAACTATTCGAAAAACGCCAAATTAAAAAAACTTATTTGGCACTGCTAACTGGTAAAATCACTCCCCAGGAAGCTTATCTGGATTTGCCGATCAAGCGCGGGCAGTCTGGCAGATTCGAAGCGTTGGCGGGGGGGCGGGCAGCCAAAAGCCATTATCGAGTAAAAGAATATCTGCCCGGATTCAGTTTGGTAGAAGTATTTCCGGAAACTGGGCGGACCCATCAGATCCGGGTACATTTTCAGGCCCTCCGTCACCCTGTCGCCGGAGATACCATGTATGGGAGAGGAGAGCGGGGGTTGAATCGGCAATTTTTACACGCTCATAAAATTGAATTTAACGACTCTCATGGGCAACTCAGGTCTTATACCGCCCCTTTACCCAAGGACCTAAGTAATTTCTTAAAAAACTTGTCTCGTTAGATATGAAAAATAAACTGACTAACAAATTAGTAGTGTTTACGGGACCATCGGCAGTCGGGAAAGATACGGTCGAAGTGGAAGTAATGAAATACTTGCCTTTAAAGAAAGTGATCACCACTTGCACCAGATCTCCGCGGCCCGGTGAAAAACGGGGAGTGGATCGGCATTTTGTAACCAAGACTCGGTTCCGGGAAATGATCAAAAACAATTTGTTGATCGAACATAATTATTTCAGTGGAAGTTATTACGGTACCCAGTGGAAAGATATGCGCAAACCTGCCACGGAAGGTTATGTGGCGCTTTTGGATGTGGATCCTAACGAAGCGAATAATATCCAAAAACGCAATCCGGATGCGCTGGTTATTTTCTTAAAAGCTGAATCGTTAAATGTTTTAAAAAAGCGCCTGATCGCGCGCGGGGGGACAGTGGATGAAATCGCCGATCGGCTGCAGCTCGCTAAAGAGGCGATGAAAAAAGAAAATGCTTTTGCTTATAGCGTAGTGAACAAGGAAGGCCACTTGGACGAAACCGTCCGCCTAGTTAAAAAAATTATCCGTAATTATTTAGGAATATGATAGATTTTCTTTATTTAGTCAATCGTTCTTTGAGGATGTTTACAGCTATGCCATGGGCAGGGTGGGGCTGGTTAGGCTTTTTGTTTTGGGTGCCTCCAATTATTTTTGCATTGTATGCGTGCAAGTATACCAAATTTTTTTATCGAATGAATTTCTGGTTAAGATTAGTATTGATTACGGTCATAGTAGTTTTTATTATCAGTTTATTTGCCGCGATGATTGGATTGTCATTCGGCGGTTTTAGTGGAATTATTGGTTTCGTGGTTCTTCTGATTTCACCATTTTATATGATTAAAGCCGTCCAGGGATATCCTTGGACAATAAAATTACTTAGTTTCTTCGTGACGATTTTGGTTGTGTTAGAAGCAATTGCAATCGGGTTTCTTTTTGGAGCGCAATAGCGCTGAACGTTTAGGTTTGTAGTTTTACTTCGGCAGTAGTCAGAGCATCGATAATCGGGTCCAAATTCCCGGCCAGAATAGTTTCGATATGGTGCCAGCTTTGATTGATGCGATGATCAGTGATTCGATCCTGCGGGAAATTGTAAGTCCGGATTTTTTCGCTGCGATCTCCCGTGCCAATCTGGGAGCGGCGCTCTGCGCCGCGGGCTTTGGCTTTAGCTTCCTGTTCTGCATCCAAAATCCGTGAGCGCAATACCGCCATTGCCTTTTCTCTATTTTGAGTTTGCGATCTTTCGGTTTGACAGCTGGCGACGATGCCGGTGGGGAGGTGGGTAATCCGCACAGCCGAGTCAGTCGTGTTGACGGATTGACCGCCCTTACCGGAAGAACGGAACACATCTACGCGGAGATCTTCCGGGCGAATGACTACATCGACGGATTCAGCCAAAGGCAATACTGCCACAGTGGCTGCGGAAGTATGAATGCGCCCCTTGGCTTCAGTAGCGGGAACGCGCTGGACGCGATGGACACCCATTTCCCAGCGCAGTTTTCTGAATACATCCGTGCCATCAATCTGCAAGGTCACTTCTTTATATCCGCTGCCGTCTTCGGTAGTACTTTCATCTAATATATATATCTTCCAGCCTTCCTTGGCCGCATAACGGGTATACATTCTAAATAAATCTCCCGCAAAAATAGCCGCCTCATCTCCGCCGGTGCCGGCCCGAATTTCCATAATCACGTTTTTTTGCAGTTCAGCGTTTTGGGGATTCAAGAGATCAGCTAGTTTTTGCGTCAGTTCTATTTTTTGTTGATCCAGCTGAACTGATTCATCTTTAGCCACCTGAGCTAATTCGGTATCGTCCCCAGACATCATCTCGGCGTTATCAAGGAGTTGTCGCTCGATTTTTTCTAGCTGCTGTTGAATATCCAAAATCTTCTCGATCTGGGATTTGCGCTGGCTGAGAGTTTTTATATCACCCGGCGACAGACTGGCCACATTTTCGAGTTTGCCGATAATCTCTTCGAGCTCTTGTCGTAAGTTTTGTATAGTCTGACCCATAGTTTAATTATACAGTTCTGAAGTTAATAAAAAATTGTCATTCCGACCGAAGCCTCGCCCAAGGCGGGCGAAGTGGAGGAATCTGCAAGATCCCTCGACTAGGCTCGGGATGACAAAAATGATAATTATATTATTAGGCTCTGGTTTTTTTCGCTGGAGCTTTCTTAGCCACAGCTTTAGCCGCCCGCTCGCGGAATTTTTCTACCCGGCCAGCTTTATCGATAAATTTCTGTTTACCGGTGTAGAGGGGATGGCAAGCCGAACAGACTTCAGTCGAAATGCTTTCTACTGTAGAACCGACTTCCATCACGTTGCCGCAGGCGCAGGTGATCTTAGCTTTCGGATAATACTTGGGGTGAATGTCTTTTTTCATAGTAAGGATATTTTAATAGGAGTAGATATTTTTTTCAAGAGGAAAAAGGGAAGGGCTGCTGATGCAGCCCCTGTCAGATTTTTCGAGACTTATGCTTAGTCGTAGGGCCAGCTGAGTTTATCGTTTCCACAGGTGGCAGATTCGTAGGCGGCCCTTTGGGCTCGTGTCAGAGGATCATCATTATCAGTACCCCTCGTTGGGTTACTGTGGACCCTGACAACATTGGGCCTTCTTTTAGGTCGCGGAGATTTAGATTTGTCCTGTTTGGTCAGGACATCTTTGTCTCCGCCCTTCTTCTTGGGCGGTTTTGGCAATAGTCTCCTCCTTCATAGATTGGTGGGAAGGAGCAAGAAGCTCCTTTCCTACCGCTCTCTCAACTCAATCAATACTAATGTACAACCTTCTTACGGCCAATTTGACCTTGTGCTTCTATTTTAATCATAAAAATAATGAATTAGCAAGTTTCATTGGGCTAGATTAGTTAAAATTGGTTAGACCAGATCTGAATTGACATTTTTCTTTCTTTGTAGTATAATGATTTAATATGATTGAAGAGGTAATTAAAGATTAAAACCAAAATCCATATGGTAAGCAACTTTAATCCCAGTAATAATGCCCCGGTTCCGATGAGCAATAGCCAGCTTCCCTGGTATAAAAGCCAGACTATGAAAGCCTATCTATTGGTTATTGGGATTATCGGGGTAATTTTAATTGTCTTGTTCAGTAATCAGATTGGAAACCTTCTGAACTGGCTGGCTTCCCAGGCTGCCCTAGAAAGCAACACTATTGACCTGACCTTCGACCAAGGTAATTTTGCTAATTCTGGTTATACTGCTCAAAGATATGACCCAGGTTCTGATACTTGGATAGCAGATGATAATTCTGTCACCGTGGATAACACTAATCGGCTTATCTTGAATCCATAATCAACAGTCCCTCCGATAAAAAACAAAAACAAAAATAAATTATGGAAGAGATTATTAACAAATTAAGTCAAGCCGTTAAAACCGCTACACCCAAGCGCAATTGGGGCGTGCCCATTGCTATCTTGTCAGCTTTCGCGTTGATAGGGGTGGGGATGTATTACGGGTATTTTGAAACTTTGTTCCATGGCGCCAAAGCCGCCAGTACTTTTACGTTTGATTTTGATAATGAGAATGATTATAATATCAGCCCGAATGTCACCGTCCGGGGCGGATATGCCATGAATGATCTGGTGTATACAGCAGCAGAATCAGGCTTGAATGATATCCCATCCTTTACCGACATACTAGCCGCTGGTCCGCTCGGTGACAATATTATAGCCTTGGTCAGTCAGCCCAACCAGATTCTTCACAGTAGCGATGCTGGAGCCAACTGGGCGACGATTGCGCATCCCAGTAACCCTTCTATTATTTGGCAGAAAATGATCAATGGTGTACTTTTGCAACCCAACAAACGGATTTATTTTTTCGGGCATACGGCTGATTCTAATTCTATTGGCAGATTTACTTATGCTCAATGTGAACTGGCTAATCAGGCAGCTTGTATAGATCCTTTTACTCAACCTGAGCCGCAATGGTCGTGGACTGTTTCTGCGCTGGGAGTGCCCAATCTGGTATCATTTGGTGATGCTTATACTAACAATATTAATATATGGGCAGGTGCTTCTGTCGTAGACCCTGTTAATCCCGCCACCACGAATGGGTGGGTTTACAGTGCCGACAAGAATCTAAGTAGTGGCTCTGTCACCAGTGTAGAGTTACTTGGTACTACCGCAGTCAATGACATTATGGCCGCGGGCCAGTACCAGACTATTGATAGGTATGCCGCTGTTACCAGCAGATTAAGCGGTAGAACGGGCATTTGGTACACCGAAAATAATGATGGCATCTGGAAAGAAGCCACGCTTGATCCAACCGATTCATTTAGTCATTTATCGGTTTATTCCTTAACTAAAGATGGTGCTGGTTATATTTATGCTACAACTGACAGAAGTTATATCCTAAAGTCTACTATTCCAAACGGCACGGAATTCAAGAGGACAGCCAACACTGATGTGATCGGCGCCCCCATGGAAGGGGCTTATTATGCAATAGTCCATGACGACAATCTTTTAGTGTTTGACAAAAGTGGCCGGGTGTATCGCGCAGTTGATTACAACTCTGCCACTGGATTCACTAAATTAATAGAAAGTAATACCCCGTTTGCCACTGGTGGGACTAATTTTGAAGTCGCCGATAGTGACTACCCGTTATTATTCGGCAATTATTTGTACTTGGCAGTTAACAATCTCTCCAATAACACGAGCGCTTTTCTAAGATCTGTCTATGCCGGCTATCAGTTCCCGGCTAATCCATTTAATCGCACGGTAGTAAACACAGTCGGGATTAATTATACCAGCCTGTCTTCTTTCGATGCGGTTGTGCCATTGTCTAGTAACGGTAACCCAAGATTCCGGCTCAAGAATTATGCTGCCGGTCA
The DNA here is from genome assembly GCA_041659905.1 of Patescibacteria group bacterium. Lineage (NCBI taxonomy): Bacteria > Patescibacteria group bacterium. The sequence continues at coordinate 289,333 of JBAZXK010000002.1, forward strand.
ATGGAGATACTACGATACGGTTAACAATGTTTGGAGCGTGTCTTCCAGCCAAGGTGATGGGGGAAGCAATACCGCCCAAGAAATCAATGCTCATATTGGCACATTTGCCCAGGAATTTGGTCAAGGCAAACTGTTTATAGAAACGATTCTAAGTCCGAAAGATTCGGAACTAGGTTTGGTCCCGTATATATTGGACAGTGTCACTGTAAATTACGAAGCCAATTATTTTAATATTGAGAGCGTGGTTCCGAATTCCGGCCCTGTGGCAGGTGGAAATACAGTTAATATTAACGGAACTGATCTTAACGAGCAGACCAGAGTAAAATTTGGCAGCCACTATTCGCCAAATGTGAATTTTATTGATAGCACTCATTTGACTGCCGTGGTCCCCGCCAGTACTTTACCGGGTGATAAGACCGGTTGGGTAGACGTTAGCATCTTAGATGAGAATACGGATTTTACTTATCAAAAGACTCTCTCTGGCACTAATGGGTATCATTACACTGCTTATACTGTGGGCAGTATTGAAATCTCTGATGTGCCGGAATATACGGCTCTCAATCAAGCATTTAATTTGACAGTGACTGTGTACGACAGCAATCATCAGGTTTTAAGCAACTTTGATAACGAGACAATCAGAATCATGATTGACAATAACGATGATGGTATTCCGGACACCGATGATGGTGGGTTGTTAAGTCCGAGCATTATCCAACCGGTAGATCTTGGCCCTACTGGCTGGGTTAATGGTAGCCAGACGGGACAATTTACAATTAGTGTAGCTAACCTACCCCAGCCGCCAGGGCCCACCCCCGGGTTTTCGCAGCACACCATTGTGGCGACGTATAGTCCGACTATCTCTGATTCGGCCACAACTATCACGGTAGATGTGGAGGATGATACTATTCCTGTTGATCATTTTGACGTAACGGTGCCATTGTTTGGAGTGAAGAACACCAACTTTCCAATTAGAGTAGAAGCCAAAACCATTCAAGATTTGGTTAAAACTAATTTTGTCCCTGCCACTGGCAATCCAGTCAGAATTTATGCGGATGGCAACGCTGATGGTATAGACGATGGCGTTATTCAACCCACTACGATCGGAGTGATTAATGAAAGCGGCGAATGGCTAAATGGTGTGGCCAGCTTTGATGCCTATCAGATTAGTGTGGCGGATACTTACACTATCGAGGCTAATTACATCCTGTCGCCTGTCGATATTATCAGCGGCACTGCCACTATCAACATTTCAGGTAGTAGTCAGCAATTACCCCCTCAAATTAGCAGTGTAGACCCCACCGAGGGTCCGATAACCGGAGGCACTGCAGTTATAATTTCTGGCAGCAATTTTGGCACAGCGGCGGGGCCGACTACCGATCCTACTATAGTTAGGTTCGGCGGGGTAGATGCTACGAATGTAGTTGTGCATAGTACTGAAATGATTACAGCAGA
>JBAZXK010000003.1 GCA_041659905.1 Patescibacteria group bacterium
TATCTTTTCGGCTGGAGAGATCGGATGTCTTGTTTAGCTAAGAACTTCAGAAAAACCCGCAAGGCAATGATGTGGTAATTTTGGGTAATTAATTTCAGCGGTTGGCCGGTGGCATCTTTGGTGTGATTAAGATGCAGACGGTATTTCCGCACCAATGGCAGAGTAATTAGAGCGGGGGAGAATTTCTTATCTCCACTGTGAGTGGCAAAATCGGCAAACCGGCTCAAATAATGAGCATAGTTCTCGATAGTTTTAGAACTGCGATTTTTTTCGATTTCCAGATAATCCAAAAAATCATCAATATGAGTTTCAACAATGCTCATACCTACATTGTGCGACATCTACCCAATAAATACAAAAATTTATCGGGGCAAGTAATCCAGTGGATTCATCAGTGATCCGCTATGGCGAATTTCGAAATGAACATGAGGGCCAGTAGAACGACCAGTACTTCCCATAATGGCAATCAGCTGCCCTTGTTGGACATAATCGCCAGACTTAACTTTAAATTGAGCTAAGTGGCCGTAATAAGTGACCCAACCGCTTCCATGACTAATAGTTATTAGGTTGCCATAACCGCCATTATAGCCAGTTTTTGTGGTTACTACTCCCGCAGCACTGGCGTAGATGCCCCAACCATTCAAGCGGTTAAGATCAACTGCCATATGTCCTCGGCGCGGAGATTGACTAATGAAACGAGTAGGAGATTGTGTCGGCCAAGCAAACTGTCCTGAGTAAGGTATTGGATTATAAGCCGGCACATTTATGCTAGAGCCAGAAGAGGAAGCAGTAGGTGCTTTCGGGAGAACGGCTCCCGGAATTAAGAGTTCTTGTCCGGCATGGATAGGATCGCCGGCAGTGAGGCCGTTATATTTTTGAATATCATCTACTTTAACTTTATAGCGGGAGGCTAGACTGCTGAGAGTGTCGTTTTTTTTGACGGCCACATATAGACCATCGACAGGCGGGATGCGTAATTCCTGACCAGTTTTTAAAGTAGTGCTAGATAAATTGTTCGCATATTTAATAGTTAAGGCTGTGAGTCCAAAATCATTAGCCAATGTGTTTAAAGTTTCTCCAGACCGCACGGTATACTTAATCGTTTCTTTTCGGGAACTGCGACTGATAATCGTATCGGTGCCACCGGTTTTAAAGAAATAATCACCGGTAGTGTCGAGTGGCACACTATATTCCTCTGCGTTAAGCGGGTTGCCGAACTCTTCAATGTCGGCGATAGAAGCGAGTTGAGCAATAGTCCGGTACCGTGCCCCTGTACTGGTAGTAGGCCCCCCGGCGTCAGCTTGGGGATATACTCTCAAACCAGAAAAAATCACCATGACTGCCAATCCAACTACCCACCAACGAGTATTATAAACCGCCAGATGGCGATTCATTTGTTGTAAACTGAGAGTTCTTTTATTGCCAGATCCTTTACTAAGCCGGATGGTTTTTAAGCCACGTTTCTGGCGCCCGATTTGTTGCAACAAATCGGCGGCAGGCGAAAGATTAATTTTTGTGCCCCGTCCGCGGTGGAGTCGAGAAGAGCGGAAAGGGAATTTTCCAGGAGTATTAATAGATGTCCTCACGGTTTAAGAATGGGCTAAAATTGGCGGGAATTGTTGCCCGCCCCCCGGCGTCTTTAAATTTAAAAAAGCTTATCGGGAAGCCTTCTGCAACCAAAGAATATCCTAGCACAAGAGGGATGGATTGTCAACCAAGTTAATCCTTAATTTACCTGTATGGAAGCCACTTTTTCTTCTAATATACTTTCTCCGGCTTCAGTAGTAACCAGTAAAGACAAGCGGTATAAGCCGGGATTTTTAGGTGCAGGAATTACGCCGCTAAAAACGCTAGATTTATTAGCGTCTTGCAGGGGATACTGAACTTTATCTAACTCCAAACTGACCGCTTTAGTATCAGCCGACACCGGGATGAAAATGCGGAAAGTTTCTCCGGCCTTGACCGGATTGGGTGTAATGCGAAGATTACTGAGGTCAATTTCCGGATCGGGAGTTTGAATATCGATATTAATCGCAGAACTAATGGCACTCCGAATCCCATACTTATTTATAGTAGCAGCAGTCAACGTGTGCCGGCCGCGCCTAATCGCTTGTTCTAGGGGATGAGAAAAATTACCGGTTTTGTCTACCTCTAAAGTACTATTCAAACCGGTGTCGATATAAATTTCTACCTGAGTACTAACTGGCGCTTGTCCGGAAATCAACGGAGTAGCAGTATTAAATATGGCATTGTTAGTAGGGGCAGTCAGGGTAGGTAATGAAGGAGGTGTTGGATCAAAAGCTTCGATAGCAATGTTTTTAGTTAAGTGTTTGTAGGAAAATGCCAGAGTAATCAGTTGGGGTTGATTGGGAGCTCGCAAAAGAACACGTTTAGATATATTGGTTGGAGTAATCGTAGCCACCGTGAGTTCGGTTTGCCCACTGATGATAGCGGCAGTGATTTCAGTGCCGTCTAACAACTGGTCTTGGTTATTTTTTAGCTGAATATCAATATAAATTTGAGCCAGGCCATTAGCCGGAATGATACTATTCTCTGGCGTGATATTAAACTGGATACGGGGGATTACCAGGCTCATCCAGGAACGATATATAATCGATAAACCATCCGCATACACAAAAGAGATGATTCCTATGGTTGCCAGTAGAATAACGACAAGTAAATTCAGCCCAATTCTAGGAGCTAATTTATGTGATGGTTTTTTGACAAGAGTAGTTTTCGTCACGTCAAAATAGATTTGCTCTTTTCATTGTGATGACGGCGATATTTTTTTGTCAATCTATTTCTGATATATTAAATAGGTATTAACTCTTTAATAGTAGATCAATATGGTTATCAGAAAGAAGGATTTGCGAGCCAAGCGAGTGAGTCGTAGTTTGGCCGCCGAGCGCGAGGAAGTAGCAGATATGGAGGTCGATACTAATGTGCATGTTTTACGTAAACCCAGCTCGGCTAAGCGGTTTTGGGGGATAAGTCTTTTGGTTATAGTCTTGTTATTGGCGGGTTGGTTTGGCACTAAGTTAGCTTGGAGTGGCTGGAATGTATCCAAAGATACCTTGTTTAAAGATTTATTTAGCTTCGGGACAACTACCCTCATAGGAGAAGACAAAGGAAGAGTCAATATCCTGCTCATGGGCATCCCGGGAGAGGGTAATGATGGTCCGAATCTAACTGACACCTTAATGGTAGCCAGTTTAGCGACTAACACCGAAGGGCAAAGTTTTCTGTTTTCTCTCCCACGAGATTTATATGTAAAAGTGCCTAATTACGGCAATACTAAGATCAATGCTGTTTATGAAATTGGTAATGGCCAAACTGCTGGGAGTGGAGGTAAACTAACCTCCCAGGTAACAGGAGAGATTTTAGGATTAGATATTCCTTACTACTGCAAGTTAGATTTTTCTGGTTTTGAAAAGTTTATCGACGAACTGGGCGGTATCACTGTTACCGTAGATAAGAATCTATATGATGATAAGTACCCGGCTGCCAATAAAGGGTACCAGGTAGTCGACATTAAGGCAGGCACTTACACTATGGATGGGGCAACAGCGCTTAAATATGCCAGATCTCGCCAAACTACTTCTGACTTTGATCGAGCCCGACGACAGCAAATTGTTATGATGGCAGTTAAGACCAAAGCCAGCGAATTAAATTTGCTTACTAATCCGGCTAAAGCCTTGGCGTTAATCGATATTTTGTCTAATCATTTCGAAAGCAATATGAAATTGGCGGAAATGAAGCGGCTGATCAATCTGATGAAAGATTTTGACGTGACTAAATTAGTGACCAAGGTGTTTGATGATTCACCCACAGGATTACTGTATGGGACTAAAGTGGACGAAATTTATGTGCTGAGGCCTACCGGTGATGATTTTACAATTATCAGCGACTATGTAGCTAAAATCATTTCCGGAACAGCTAAGATAGAAGATTTAGAACAACAAGTCAGCAAGGAACCTTTGAAAATAGAGGTACTTAACGGCACCACCATAACTGGTTTGGCCAAAAAAGTAGCCACTAAATTAGAAACAGCTGGTTACAAGATAGTCAGCACGGGTAACAATACCGTCAAAGGCTTTACTAAAAATGTTGTCTACGATCTTAGTAACGGAGAGCGTGTTTGGGAAGTAAGAAAATTAGCCGAGAGCCTGCAGGCCGAAATCAGTACCGAAAAAGTGACTAGTACCACCGGAGCTTTAGCCAGGGTCGTACTGGGCAGTGATGCAGTTAATCAATAAAATGGGCACAATGATCTGGGATAGTTTATGGCATTATCGTAAGCTAATTCTCTTAGAATTAGCTCTCCTCAGCCTTTTGCAGGCGATGTATTGGTGGCCGCCACTTTTACTGTGGTGGTTGTTAGCTGTAATAATGGTTGCTCTGGTTTTTGCTTGGTGGATCGGTAACGCCAAATTTCAGCATGATGTAGGAGTATTCGCCGCCGAATTGTTATGGGGCGTTTTATCGGGGGTAGGATTTTTATCTTTTTCCCTATTTAATCTCTGGCAAGCCCAGCTGACCATTTTGATTATCGGGGTAATCATTGCCTTTGTGGCGATTTGTCACCAGAATCGGATCGATTCCGGTCAGTGGAGTTTACCGGCCATCAACTGGCTCGGCTCCATCGATTTATTAATCCTATTTATCGGTACCCTCTCTCTGATGGTTTTGGTGCGCTTCTATTACAACAATTTCAGTGTAGTCTGGCTTATGTTGGGGACGTTTATTCAGTTAGGATTAGCTCTTTACTTGTTGTTTTGGCGGCAAAGCTTGCCGATTGCCAGATTTTGGTTATATGCCATAGTGCTAGCTCTGATCGGGGAAGAAATGGTTTGGATGACCAATGCCTGGAATAAAAATGCCTATTTCAAGGCCTTTCTCTTGCTGGTGATTTATTATTTATTCTCCGAGCTGGTGGCGCATTATTTGCGAGGCAATTTGACGGTACGAGTAGCTTTTGAATATATTGGGATAGCTCTAGTTTTGATATTGGCTCTTTTCATCTTTGACTGGTTGTTTGTTTTAGCGCCTAATATCTTGTAATTGACAACGTTTTCTGCGCGTTGTCATCCCTGCCTACCGGCAGGCAGGCTGGCTTTGCCCAGGATCATATAATTAATTTTTAGTTGATATGGATAAAAATAAGTTCAATTCTTTTTTGTACAGTATGTTCGGAGGGATCCTAGGTGGAGCTTTATTGATGAGTTTAGCTCTCTGGGGGGGTTGGTACGGAGGGGTGAATAATTCTTTGCCAACCAATTCCTCAAACAATACCACTTCGCAAACCGTCACTTTGCAAGAGGATTCGGCCATTATCGATGCGGTGGCCAAGGTATCTCCTTCCGTTGTCAGTATTGTGTCCACACGCAATGTCCAAAGCTTCTTTGGAATGGTACAGGAGCAGGGAGCAGGCACGGGGTTTGTGATCAAATCTACCGGCTTGATTGCCACTAATAAACACGTAGTCAGTGACCAAGCCACTTATAAAGTACTAACAGCTGATGGTAAAAGTTATGATGCCACAGTGGTAGCCCAAGATCCGCTCAACGATCTAGCTCTCGTTAAGATTAATGCCACTGGGCTCAAGGCAGTTGAGTTGGGTGATTCGGATAAATTAAAGGTAGGCCAACAGGTGATTGCGATTGGTAACGCCTTGGGAGAATATCAAAACACGGTCACTCGCGGCATTGTCAGTGCCATTGGCCGCACAATCACGGCAGGAGGCGGGGATGGTTCCTCGGAAACTTTAGAAGGAGTGATCCAAACTGATGCCACAATTAATCCTGGTAATTCCGGGGGGCCGCTGGTTAATTTATTCGGTCAGGTAATAGGGATTAATACAGCTATGGATTTACAAGGCAGCCAGATTGGTTTTGCTATCCCGATAAATAGCGTCAAGTCAGCTTTAGATTCGTATGCCACTACCGGCAAAATCTCTCGGCCGATGTTGGGCATCCGTTACATAAATATCACCAAAGAATTAGCTGCCCTCGAAAAATTGGAAGTAACGCAAGGCGCTTTAGTGGTTAAAGGAAGTAACGCGGAACAACCGGCAGTTACGCCCGGCGGACCAGCAGATAAGGCGGGAATCAAGGAAAATGATATCCTAGTCAGTATCAACAATAAAACCATCAATGAAAATAATAGTATCGCCTCGCTACTGCGCACCTATAAACCGGGCGATACGGTTACTATTAAGCTTTTGCGGGCCGGCAAAGAACTGCAAGTAACTGTGAAATTAGGCGAACTAAAGTAAACAGAAAATTTACACAATCTAAAAACCCGCTTAAGTAGCGGGTTTTTAGTAATAGTTGAGATTAATTAGTCACGGTGCTTCATCTCTTTGCGGACATCTTCAAGAGTTTCAGCAGCAGCTTTTTGGCCACCTAGGCCGAAAGCCAAACCGCCAGCCAAAGCAATCATAAAGAAGACTGCCATCATCAAGTAATTGATGATCATAGTGGCTACCCCTAATTGATTAAGGGCGATCAGAAGGGTGAAGATCCAGATAATCCACTTAGTCATGGCGGCTAGGAAGTTGGCAGAGCGGATTTTCGCTACGCCCACAGTTCCCCGGACGACATGAGAGAAGAAATTAGCAGCCAACATTCCGATTAAGAGAATGCCGACAGCCACAAAGATATTCGGAACATAACCCAGGATTTCATCTAAGAAACCAGTTACCTGAGTTAATCCTAGGATATCTGCAGCGGCCAGGAAGGCTACCAACAGAATGGTCCACCGGACTAAACCGCCGACAAAATCGGAGGTTTCAAAGTCGACGCCGGATTTACGGAAGAAATTCCGCACACCAACTTTATTTAAGGCTGCATCCAGCTTAATTTGCTTTAAGATCTGAGTTACTAATCTATCCAACCCGGCGGCGATGATCCATCCGATGATGAGGATCAACAACGCGCCAATCAAATTGGGCAGGAAGACTAGGAACCGATACCAGATGTCTTGCAGCGGGGTAAGCACAGCCGTTCCCCACGAATTGAGAAGATTGCCTTGCATAGGGCTCCTTTCAAATTAATATAAAATAATAATAACTTTGCTGTAGGAAATAAACATCAAAACTTTTCCGTAAGCGCACACGATTGTCAAAGTCCTGATGTTCCTCTGTATTATACCTAATAATGAAAATATCTACAATCAGGAGTAGGACTAAAAGACAAAACCAGCCCTAGGGCTGGTTTTAATTGTATCTTCGATAAATGTCTAAAATGTGCGTTTACTTAACTGTTTAATCGGTGTCGAAAGCAACTTTTAATTCTTCCGTATTCCACCATTCAACAGTTAAGAGACCTTCAGGTTTGCTACCTGGTCGCTTTAGCGCCAACTTAATCCATCCCCCTACCATCATTTGTAGCAACAAGGAGGTGTCCGTATGCGCCAGTTCCTCTACATGTTTACGAGGCGTTTCTATCTCCTGTGGGCGGACTAATTCGTAGTGGTGAGAGCTACCAGTGATAAACACTAAAGCCTCTGTGCTCTGGGAATCTGATTCTTCTTCTTGGATGGTGATTGGTAGTGACCCTTCTGGGGGCCATCCAATGGTTGCATATTCCATTGTGTAAAGATCATCCAGTTTCCTTGGTTTATCAGGGTCAGGATCAGGACGAGGCACAGCTTTTAATCTAGTGCCCGATCCCAGGTCAAGAAAAAGATCTTTTGAAGGCGATTTACCCTTTTTGGGCGAGGAAGGCCACATTGTTATCCCGGGTTTTTTTGTGATGTACTTCTCATTAAACCCCCAGATTTTCAATGTGAACGCTTTCATGGCTACCATAATTGTGTCACCTCGGATTTTTATCAAGTTTCAACGAAACATTCTAATATATCACAAATCATCTCTAGGTAGGGCTGGTCTTAAAATAGCCAGCGCTTACAACGCTGGCTATAATCTAGCTAATGACTAAGACTTTACCTTCTCTGTGGATGTCTTGAGATCGTTTCCATCCCAAGAAATGCAATGTACGGCTCGCTTAGTGGTAATAGTAATAATTCCACCGCAATCGAGAGTGATAAACAATTCTCGCTCACCGGGCTTATAGATCTCTGTTCCGTTCTGAATGGATATAACCCCTAAATTATCTCTCCTCCAGAAGCTAAAGAAACGCACTAATGCTTGTGTTTCAGGACAAGCAACGGTTTCTATAAAGGCGATGCGATCGCGATTATCTTTAGCTAGTCTGACATTGTGGATTAAAGGAGGGGGCAGGATATTTTTGCCCGCTATATCAGTAGGTTGGAAAGGATTGAGATAGAGGCATTTAACAACCTTTCGTCCAGCTAAAGCATAACGAGGACAATTTCTTAGTGGAGCTATTTCCCATATTTCTAAGCCGGCTGTGAGAGTAACCTTAGTTAATCCGCAAATGACGGTGAAGGCTTGCATTTGGCGCCCTCCTTTTTATGATTTCAAAGTGATTTTTCAGACGCTTTATTATAACCCAGTAAATTTAGTTAATCCAATATAGTAAAAACTACCGTCAGGTGACATTAGAGTTAATTATTGGTGGGCGAAACCCGATTTTTCTTTTTAAGCTACGAGATGGACAGGGAAGATTTGAAATGGTGCCCTGGGAGAGACTTGAACTCTCAATCCTTGCGGAACTAGCTCCTAAAGCTAGCGTGTATGCCATTTCACCACCAGGGCAAACTCAATTCCATTGTATTATATATAGCAAATAAGGATTTCTGTTGGTTGTCTAACCTACTAAACTTCTAACCTACTGGTTCGCTATATCGTGATCAGGTCTTTTAATTTAGCGTATTTGGTAGCCGAGATGCCGCTAACTTTCATCAAATCTTCTTTCTTTTTAAACGGACCCTTCTTGGTGCGGTAATCAATAATATATCCGGCGGTGACCGGGCCAATCCCCGGCAAGGTGTCTAATTCGGCCGAGTTGGCTGTGTTGATATTGACCGGCCCAGCCACAGCAGTGGTGCTACTGCTGGTGCTACCCGCCACGGAATAATTCACTTCCCCTTTGACGGGAATATAAATTTTCCCGTGGTTTTGCAATTCAGCCGCCCGGTTAACTGTGCGAGCCATTAGTTCTAAATCAGCCTGATCGGTCAACCCGCCGGCCTGTTTAATGGCATCTTCAATAATTTGCCCAGTGGTGAAATTGTAAACTCCCGGAGTTTGAACTGCTCCAGCGATATCAATCGTAACCTGTTCGCTGGCATTAGTAGTTTTAGTAGAAGAATTAGAATATTTAATAATGAAATAAGCGCCCAGAAGCAGGCTAATAGTCAAAATTATTCCTAAAGGTAAAGCGATTTTATCTAGAACTTTTCCGTAATCTAATTGCATAAATTTAGCTTATCCGAGGTTTAGTAGAAAGCAAAACCGGATCCATTGTTGTGGACCCGGTTTTTTTGTTCGGGTCTCAGTGAAGATAATAGAACTGAATCAGCATCAACAAGCATGAATCTCCTCCTTCTTTTTGCGGATTGGCGACATGCGGTTGTTACTGTGAGGGTATGCACCAATCTGGGTGCGGTCAACTAAATAATATTTATCATCTGGCGGCGGCAGGACACGAAGGTGCTTCATCATTAGAGGCAAGTCTCCCATCTGACTGATAGATCTATTAATGAGATCCAGGCTGATGAAGGTAACTGGCTTGATGATTTTATCAATCTCATCAGCCAACCGCTCACCCTCGCGTTGATTCTTGCAGGCGAGCATCTGCTTGTACAGATGAACGATCTGTTCACACTCTTCGATGGTTAGATCTGGCTTCTTCTCTGTCATTACCATCACCTCCTTGTGGAGAATTTGCCTTGCTGACCCGAAAGCAAGGAACAATATTATACATATTTACTCACTATGCGGGAGCAAATGCAACTGGATTTTCTTTTTTAATTCCGGGTAGTTCTTTAAAGCTGGATCCTGAGCTATTAAAGAAGCAGCTGCCGCATGAGTGGCCTTGATTAATTTCTCATCCAACAAATTAGCAATTTTTAAGTGCAGAAACCCGGATTGCTGCGCATTAAAAAAGGCACCCGGACCCCGCAAGGCTAAATCCAGCTTAGCCAATTCTGTTCCATCGTTAGTTTTGATAAAAGCCTGCAACCGGTCCGAGGTTTCGATATCATCCAATTTGGTTTCGATGAGGCAATAGGATTGCAGATGACTCCGGCCGACCCGGCCGCGCAATTGATGCAGCTCGGCCAGGCCAAACCGTTCCGCATCTTTGATCCAAATCACGGTAGCGGCTGCAACATCAATGCCGACTTCAATTACGGAAGTAGCCAGCAGAATATCAATATCGCCATCTTTGAAATCGCGCATAATTCTCAGTTTTTCTTCAGCAGGAATGCGTCCATGCAGGGTGGCGATATTAGCCTGAGGAAACAATTGGGCGAGATGTTTGATTTCTGACGCAATCGAAGCTCGTTCTGCCTTGGTATCCTCGTTAATTAAGGGAGTGATCACAAACACCTTATGTTTAGCGGCAATTTCTTTATTTATTAATTGGCGCACTTTCTCTAAATTGCGAGCAGTTGCCAGCCGGGTAATAATGGGCAGCCGGCCGCGGGGAATTTCAGTCAGAGTAGACACATCCAAGTCGCTAAACAAAGCCAAAAACAGCGTGCGGGGGATAGGGGTAGCACTCAAACTGACAAAATGCGGCGTAGAGGCACCAGCTTTGTTTTTTAATTGATAGCGTTGGCCGACCCCAAAGCGGTGCTGTTCGTCCACAATCACTAAATCAAGGTTTTTGAAAGCGACTTGTTTTTGGATTAGAGCATGGGTACCAATCACTAAATTGATTTGTCCGTTTTCTATTTCAGAGTAATCGGCTAATTTAGTGCTGCCAGTAAGCAGAGTGGTCGTAATGCCAAATTTAGCCAGTAACGGCTGCAAATTGTAATAATGCTGAACAGCTAAGACTTCTGTCGGTGCCATGAGAGCGGCTTGATATCCTCCCTGAATGGCAGCGACGATGGCAGCCGCTGCAACAATAGTTTTACCGGAACCAACATCACCCAATAATAATCGATTAGTGGCCTTATCCGCCGATAAGTCAGTTAAAATTTCTTGGATAGCTTGATTTTGGCTAGAAGTTAAAGGAAAACTAATTTGCGACTGAAATTTAGGTAAAAAATTATCCGCTACCACGATCGGGTAGCTAGGTTCGTTCGCCCAATGCTTTTTAATAAAAGCCATACTCAGCTGAATCAAAAATAATTCGTCAAATCCTAAGCGTTTCTTAGCTAGTTCTAACTCCAACAAAGAAGCGGGGAAATGAATATTCTCCAAAGCATTAGCGAACGGCACTAAATGATATTTTTTAATAATTTCTAGAGGTAAGATCTCTGACTGGTGCCGTATGGTATTAAGCAATGTTTTCATAATTCTACGGATCATCTTGCTCCCGAGACCGGCAGTTTCCGGATAGATGGGGACAATGCGTCCGGCATGCACAGGGGAGTGATCGGCTTTCTCGAAGACCGGGCTCATTAAGGTGAGATGGCCTTGGTAGCTGCCCACTTTCCCGCTGAAATAATAGTCCTCATCTTTTTTGAGAGCAGTTTGTAAATAGGGCTGGTTAAACCAGGTTACCCGCAAAGAACCGCTAGCGTCTTGAGCAATAGCGTTAGTAATAAACATGCGTTTATAGGGAGAACGAAAGTGGGAGAGAGAAATCAGCTTAGCTTTAACGGTAATCTTCTGATCTGCTTGAGCAGATATCAAGGGCGCCAGGGCGCTCAAGTCCTCCCATTTGCGCGGGTAGTAGTGGAGAAGGTCTGAGACCTGCTGTAACCCTAATTTCTGCCATTTTGGGGCAGTAGCGGGGCCAATTCCAGGCAATTTAGTAATTGGGTCTGTAAGGAGAAAAAACACGATTTTTATGCTCTGGGAGCTAAAAAGTTCTTGATTAAAACCGAAAAAAGGAGTATAATTAAATAATAGGATAAGGAGGGGTTAACATACTAAGCTTAACCCACCTATGAACAAAAACGAACAGATTATCAGCTTTGAGGGGATGCGCTTTGACGGGAGTCGGCGTGCCCGTTTGCCGAGAGCCAAACAATGGAAAGCTCGGCGCCAAGTCAAAAATCGGTTGGGCATATCGCGTAATTTACGGAGTGTCTTTAGTGGTCTCTTGGGGGCGTAAACTATTATTGAAGTTTCACAAACTTGCGCTTGCCTACGGAGAGGACCATGCCCGCTATTGGGTTGATTTGTTGGTCTGGTTCAGTGACTAGTTGCTGGTCAATTTTGACAGCTTTTTGTTCCACCATTCGGCGTGCTTCTGATTTAGAATCGACCAATTTAGTTATTACCAGCAAATCTACCAAGGTGGTAGGTTTTGGGGTAACTTGCATCATTGGCATATCATCAGGCAATTCACCCTTTTGAAAAGTTTTAATAAAGTCAGCTTCGGCGGTGTCGGCGGCGACTGCATCGTGATACATGGCGACAATAGTTTTAGCGAGGCGAATTTTGATGTCTCGCGGATTGGTGCCCGATTTTAATTCCTGAGCCATGTCAGCCAATTCTTTGTCGGATAAATTAGTGCAAAGTTTCCAGTAGTCTAACATCAGACTATCCGGAATCGACATAATTTTGCCGAATTGGACTGCGGCGGGTTCGGCAATACCGATATAATTGCCTAGACTTTTAGACATTTTTTTAACACCATCAATACCCAAAAGTAGCGGCACAATCATAATATCTTGTTCGGGTTGATTGAATTTTCTTTGCAAATCCCTTCCCATAAGCAAATTAAGTTTCTGGTCCACTCCGCCCAATTCCACGTCAGCTTTTAACTGAACCGAATCATAACCTTGCATTACGGAGTAAAGAGCTTCATGCAAGCCGACCTCGCCACCTTGTTTAGCCCGTTGCGTAAAATCCTCTCGTTCAGTCACCTGAGTGATGGTTACGTGAGCTAGTAGTTGGATGACTTGAGCTAAGTCCATGGCAGCAAACCATTCGCCGTTACGGCGGATTTCGCATTTGCTCACGTCCAAAATCTTACCCACTTGTTCCAAATAGGTTTTCGCATTTTGTTCAATAGCTTCGTCAGATAAAACCGGACGTGTGGTGTTGCGTCCGCTAGGATCGCCGATCTTGCTAGTATAGTCACCGATCAAAAAGATAATCGTGTGACCAGCGTCTTGAAACTGTTTCAATTTCCACAGTGACACGGCATGTCCCAAATGCAGATCGGGGCTGGTCGGATCCACGCCCAATTTAATTCGTAAGGGTGTTGGCCCCCCTAATTTTTTTATGAGACTGGATTTATCGATGATCTCGCTGACGTTTCTGCCTAAAATGAGATCATTAAGAACCGAGTTATTTTTAGCCATAGCCTTAACTTATGTCTTGATTATATCAGATGAGGTGAGGAAGGTTAGAGGTGAGCGCTACTTTGTTATATAATATGGATTGTAACAAAGGAGATAAAGAGTGGGAGAATTACTGCCGTTGTTTAAGAACAATTCAGCGGTGACGCGGTCGCGTTGGCGTCGCCGTGCCTGGCTGCGTCGCCATAAACAAACTATGGCCAGTTGGCTGCAGAATTTGGGTATTCAGAGTCCATCCAAACTAGTTTTAGGCGCAGGTATAATCGTAGTGCTGTTTTTCTCGTTTTTGGCCGCGGTTTTAAGTATCGGCTTGCCTAATCCTTCGAGCATGACCATTCAAAGATCAGGCCAATCCACTAAAGTGCTCGATCGCAACGGGATAGTATTGTATGACATTTATGGCGAGCAGCGCCGGACGCTAGTTTCATTTGTAGACACGCCGGATTATGTGAAGCAAGCCACCCTAGCTGCCGAGGACAGTAATTTTTATATCCACGGCGGTTTTGATGTCAAAGGCTTACTCCGCGGATTAGTTCTGAAACCGTTGACCGGTCGCGGTTTCCAGGGCGGTAGCACGATCACGCAACAATACGCTAAAAATATCTTTCTAACGTCTAGCCGTTCCATCTTTCGTAAAATGAGGGAATTTATTTTGGCGGTGGAGATAGAAAAACTCTACACCAAAGACAAGATTCTGGAAATGTACCTCAACAGTATTCCTTATGGCAACAGTTATTATGGCATCGAAACAGCTGCGCAGGGTTATTACGGCAAATCGGTTAAAGAATTAACTCTCGCCGAAATAGCCGCGCTGGTGGCTCTGCCGCAAGCCCCGTCTTACTATTCGCCGTACGGCGGAGATTATGAAAAGCGCTTACTCCCGCGAAAAGATTGGGTATTGGATCGGATGTTGGAACTGGGTTATATCACCAGCAAACAATGCCAAGAAGCTAAAACTCAGAAACTCACTTTTTTGGTTAAAAGAGATAGTATCCGAGCGCCTCATTTTGTAATGTATGTAAAAGAATTGTTGTCGGAGAAATACGGCGACCGCGCGCTCGAAGAAGGCGGCTTTACTATTACAACAACGTTGGACTGGACTAAACAACAAGCTGCTGAAGATATTGTGGCGGCCAAAGCCCAGACTAATAAAGAAAAATACAGTGCCAGCAATGCAGCGCTGGTGTCTATCGATCCGCATACCGGCGAGATCTTGGCGATGGTAGGTTCGGCTAATTATCTGGATGAATCCATTGGGGGATATGTTAATGTAGCCACCCGCGAACGGCAACCCGGCTCAGCCTTTAAGCCGATTGTCTACGCGGCGGCTTTTTTGAAGGGCTATAGTCCAGCCACTATGTTAATGGATGTGCACACTAATTTTGGCCAAGGCTATGATCCGTATAATTATGACAACAGATCCCGTGGTCCAATCTCTATCCGGCAAGCGTTAGGCAATTCTTTGAATGTGCCGGCCGTAAAAGCCTTAGCTTATGTAGGAGTGAATGAGGCGATTGAGTTAGCGCACAAAATCGGTATTACTACTATGACTAAACCGGACACGTATGGATTATCGCTTGTGTTGGGAGGAGCGGAAGTTAAATTGTTAGAGTTAACCTCGGCTTACGGCGCTTTAGCGGCCGGCGGGCAATGGACAGAGCCGTTATCAGTATTAAAAGTTGTCGATAATCGGGGCAGGGTATTGGAACAAAACAAGCCTCAGCCTCTGCGGCAGATTTTTGACGCCGAAGCCGCCTATCAAGTGACCAGTATTTTAAGTGATGATGCGGCCAGGGTGCCGACTTTTCCTGCGGGAGGATATCTTACCTTGCCGGGCCGGCCGGTAGCGGCTAAGACCGGAACTACTCAAAGCTACCGTGATGCCTGGACGATAGGTTATACTCCCGATTTGGTCACGGGAGTTTGGGCGGGCAATAATGATAATTCCGAAATGGATAAAGCCGCCGGCTATGCCGTGGCTTCGCCCATCTGGAATGCTTATATGCGGCAAGCGACTGCTAATATGCCAGTCAAAGCGTTTCCCGTGCCGGAAGGTATTCGCCAAGTAGTGGTAGATGAATTGTCCGGCAAATTACCCACGGATGCTACGCCTAGCACAAAAACTGAAGTATTTTCTAGCTGGAACGCCCCAACCGAAAAAGATGATGTGCACAAAAGAGTCCGCGTGGTCAAAGGCACCGATTTATTGGCGCCATCAGGCTACTCAGAAGACCAAGTGGAATATAAAATCTACACAGAATTGCATTCCGAAAGGCCAGATAATTCGGCCTGGGAAAACCCAGTATTAAAATGGGCGCAGGAGAACGGTTATAATAATGTACCGACGCAATACTATGATGGCTCGGTAATCACGGGAGGAGAAATTAATATCACCTGGCCCCAGAATGGTGGTCAGATCGCCGGCAATTTTACTATTAACGCCACGGTCAAGAATGAAACTGTGGTTAAAGAGATTGGGCTCTATTACGACAGCAATCTAGTGCGTAAAGTAACTCAGGCGCCCTGGACAGCCGAAGTCACCGGAGTAGTTTTAGATGGGAGGAGCCATCAAGTAACGGCCCGGCTATTTAAAAAAGATGGGAGCACGGTAGAAACTTCTATCAGTGTGATAGCGGGGCAGGCCCAATCTTCTGATATGGTCACTATGGCTAATCCCAGTACCAGCTTCTTCCCGTTAGATTTATCAGCGCAGCTGACCGAGAAAGGGAAGCAGCTTAATATCCAGAAGATAGAAATTTATTTAGACAATAAATTAGAAGAATCTTTTTTGCCCAACGCTACCGGAGCGTACACGGCTAGAGTTGAAAGCGGGATCAAGGGGCAACATAGTGCTTATGCTAAACTCTATGACAAAGGCGGAGCTACTTATACCAGCAATACGATTACTTTCGAAACCCGTTAAATTCCCCTCCTGCATTTTCCGTCATTCCCGCGCAGGCGGGAATCCAGACATAAACAAAAACATTTCTTTGCCACTTTTCTGGAAAAGTGGCGTAAAAGCTCCGGACAGTCGTTTTCGCTATGGCTCTAATAAAATTACCTTTCTATTTCGCCAAACTCGGCCGATAGCACATCGGCCTCGAACAGCTGGCTCCATAAGCGGTAATTTTATTGAGCCATGACGCTCAAACTCCAATGTCCGGGTTGGGGAAAAAACGCTCAGACTCCAATGTCTGGTTTTGGAGAGTCTGAATTCTAATAGTGGGAGCTTGTGCTAAACCTACCTCCGTTATATTATTAGACATTACCATACTTTTACTTTCAAGGTGTGTGCCTTGAAAGAAAGGAGGTCGAACCTTAATGAAGCACACTTTTGTGAGAGTCGGCAAAATCTCAGTTAAAACACTTCAGGATATTGCCAATATCTTTTGTGTTCCTCTCGAGATACTAGTGGAGTCTTCTGGTTACGGACGTATAATCTTTAGCTGCGAAGCTAGAGAAACTCAAAAAGCTCGAAAAGCTCGGAAAACTCAGAAGGCTCGAAAAGCTCGGAAGAAATTGCTCTATGTAGCAACATTCCCTGCCCAAGTTCTGCGGGGTGAAACAGTGATCATCTATATTGATCCCTCTTTCTGCTCAGAAAGAGAATCTCTCGAGTCATTCGATGAGCTGCCTCTGCGGCTCCAGAAATTCCTGGATTTGTTGTTGGACCTCTGGTTGTCATAATTCACCTCACAAATTCTACTCTCAACTCGTTCAATGCCTGTACTCACCCGAAATCAAGGACCGCTTTTTTTAAGCGGTCTATTCTTTTATCTAAAACCAATAGCTCTTCGCTATCCGCCAGCTGGTCGGATGTAGACCAGTGAGCTGTTGAAATAATGAGCACAAAAGATCTATCTGCTGGAGGAATAGTCAATTCTATGTAAATCAGGACTCCTAGCTATTTTTTAGTATATGTATTATCTTAAAGTATTAAAATCGTTTCTTGACATGGAGGAAATTTATGTCACTATTCGCTAGAATTGTTCTAGGGGACTTAGTTGTTCCCCGGACTTTCGGGGGGGTTAATGACCCCTGGTCTATCGGCACTGTCGTAGCAAACAAGCGTTTTGTAAAAGATACAATCGGTTCGTTATTGTCCATAAAAGATATCATCACAGATAAGGTTGTGGATGAAATAAGTTCAAACATTCATAAAATGGTGATCACGGACGATTATCCGAGAATAACCGATTTGGTTATTCCGAATGGAGGCAGCGCTAAAGATATAGGGAAAGTTATCGGAGAAATCGAATTGGATAGCCTTCATCCCAAGCTCGTGGTGCAGAACCTTGTCACATCAGAAAAAACCCAAATTGCCTCTGCGTTAGTAAGAGCGCTCAGGTGTTATGGCACAAGATGGGAAGATTTCCCCCTTGAAGATATGAAGGATAAGATCCTTGTCTTCACGGAATCGGGAGGATTGTTTATTGGACAAATCGATACCATTAGGCTCGTAACCGTATGTCAGGGGCTTCAGATTCAGCTACAGAAGGTCGAACGGCTTAGTCGCCGCCCGACCCATTTATGGCAATCTTTCCACGAATGTCGTCCCATAATAATATATCCGTTCGATTCAAAGAAAAGACCCCAGGCGGAAAGCTACGGTGTGATTAGTTTTAGAGAAGTGGGGACGGTCTATATATTCGAGAATAAAGAGATTGCTTCCCGATTTATCGCTGACAAACATACTACGGCGATACCTAAATGCCTGGCTGTATCGGCGTAATTTCCCCTGTTGTATCTTGTAACGGCCTGAACAATTTTGTTCGGGCTGTTTTACTTATGAGGGTAGATCCTGTGATATTATCTATCCCTAGGAGTCAAATCACAAAAAGATGCTCTAGTAGTCACTAATTTGCTTGATTAAAATTGTTTTTTCGTATATTGTTATTGTATTCTTGGCAATCAGGAGATAGCCTATGAATGCACACTAATATAAGAGAAGGAGTGATGAATTATGCCGCTAGTTAGAGTATCAGGCCACCTTGTTGCCGATGCTGAAAAACGCGATGCATTGCGCAATAGCATTGTGCAGAAAATAATGGGCGTCGAAAAGCTTGGTATCAACGATGAAAAAGGGATTACATGTTTGATTTACCCGACCGATAAGTTAGAGAGTGACCCTGGAACCGCTATCATCGTGGAAGTTATCGGATTATTTGATAAGCCCGAACGAACTGGTGAGGTTCTTAATTATTTAGCGGCTGAACTGAATGCGGCAATGAGGGAACATTTTCCTGAAACTGACCTGATTCAGTGTTTCACCAACCCATCTGACCCTGCCAAAGGATTTTCGGAGTCACGGAAGAAATCTGCACTGACAACCTAGTAAAAGTCCTGCCCTAAACTGATATGCAGTTATTACTCAAAAATTGATCGCCCTGTTTTGCAACAGGGCTTATTTTTATCTAAAAACTATAAAACCGGTCCTAACCTGCCTCGACTTGTCGCGAGTCAATGCGGGCATCTTCCATCCTTCGCAGGCAGCTACGGAATAGCAGGCCAATACTGTCTGTTATAAGAGCCGGTTATTTTGTATATCAAAATATTAGATTAAAACTGATAAAATAGGATCGTGATGAAAACTAAAGGCTATAAAATAACCTTCTGCCTGAGTGCTGGCTATACTGGAACCGGCAAGACTTATACTGCAAAATTTGCCGAGAAAGTAGTTGAGCAGTGGATGACAGGACGATTAAACAAGGGATTACCTACGGTAAATGGTGTCCTTTCTTTCGGTAAACTATTCTTTCCAGCTCATGGTAGGAGAAAAGATGGCAAGTTAATCTCGGTAGCCGAAGTAGGAGTATACACAGGAGAAGCTTCTTCGATAGCCGATGCCAAACTAAAAGACAGCGAGATTAAAAATACCCTAATATCTTTAGCCACTACACTCAAAGAGAGGTTGCAGCAGGATAAGGTATATATTATCTACAAAGACAAGAACTGGTTTGTTTGAAAATAAACCCTAACTTCTTCCAAGATAGAGAGCCAAATAAATTGAGGCTTAGTGGAGCCTTTTTTTATTTACCCTATGTCGTGAGTTATAATTTTGGTGGTAAAATTTGGTTATGAAAATAAGATTATTACAATGGAACACTTGGTTTAAAGAAGACGTAGAGAACAAATTACAACTTCTAAAGGAAGTTAATGCTGATATTTATTGTTTGCAAGAACTAAACATCAGCAAGGATAACAACGAATTTGAGTATATTAAAGAAAAACTCCATCTGAAAGGTGCTCTCGGAACTACGGACACCGACCACGGTGGGCAAGGAAACGCTATTTTAGCGAAATTCCCCATAAATTATTCAGAAACTAGTTTTGTTAAGGAGCCAGTGGAACCAAGAACTCATTTTTCCGATGAAGGAAGAATCTACGTAGAGACTCAGATTCAATTGCCCGATAATACAATGCTAAACATCGGAACGACACATATGTCCTATACTGACGCTTTTGAAGAAAATATGTTAAAGGAAGGCGAGTCGAACAAACTATTGGAATTGATTGGGGACCATAAAACCAATTTTATATTTTCTGGCGACTTAAATACGCCTGAAGATTCCAAATTAATAAAAGAATTAGAGAAATCATTAGATAATGCAGGACCCAATTATGAAGAAAAAACCTGGACCACAAAAGACTTTAATTATAACGGGTTTACTGCTAAATCACTTGAATGGAGATTGGATTTTATATTCAAAACAATGGACATTAAAGTTGTGAATGCAAAAGTGGTACATACAGATTTTTCTGACCATCTTCCGATTCTGGTCGAATTAGAGATTTAGTTATTTTGGTTCTAATATTGTCTACTACCTGGAACCAAACAGAATCATTAGGTTTAAATACGGAGAGGGTTGACGGAGAGAAGGGTTTGGGGCAGGATATAATGGCTTTATAGGTAATTTTTGCGTATGAAATCAGAGAAAAAAGTAGATAAATCACAGGTCGAGCTGAAAATCGCACTAGAAGAAGGAGAGTGGCAGGAAGCGATCAAACAAGCAGCGACTAAACTTTCACAGGGTCTAAAAATTGCCGGATTTCGTCCCGGCAAAGCCCCACTTGAGGTAATTATGAATGAAGTCGGGGAAACTCGCGTGGTTAGTGAAGCGGCGGAATTCGCTATCAATAAGTTTTATCTAACAGCACTAAAAGAACAGCAGGTTTTACCAATCGTCCCGCCGAAAATTTCCGTAGAAAAAGTTGAATTAAAAACTCCTTTAGTCTTTACTGCCACAGTCGTTACCTTGCCAGAAGTGGAATTAGGGGATTATAAAACTATTAAAATTGCACCAAATCCCGTCGCAGTGGATGCTGACCGGATTGATGGAGTTTTAAAAAATATTCAACGCCAACAGGCGACTTTTAATTTAGTTGAGCGGGAAGCTAAACTCGGCGATTGGGCGGAAATCGATTTTGAGGGCAAACTTGAGGGGAAACCGTTTGCAGGAGGTAGCAGCAAAAATCATCCGTTAATTATAGGCGATGGCGTATTCTTGCCTGATTTTGAAACTGCTCTCATTGGTATGAAAGCGGGCGAGGAAAAGACTTTTTCAATTACATTCCCACTGGATTACAAAGCTGATCTGGCTAACAAAACTGTCGAATTTACCGTTAAATTGCATCGAGTGAAAGCGGTGGTATTGCCGGAATTAAATGATGAGTTAGCTAAAGCAGTCGGAAAATTCGATAACCTCGAAGCTCTCAAAAAAGATATCAGCAAGTTTTTAGAAGAAGATGCGACCAAACAGGAATTAGATCGGCAAAAAGAAGAAGCCATCAACCAACTAATTAAATTAGCCAAGGTTGATTTGCCGGAAGTATTGGTAGAGCAAGAGATTGACGGAATGGTACACGACCTGGAGCATCAACTAGAACATCAAAAAACGACTTTAGCCGAATATCTCAAAAAAACCGAGATGACTGAACAGAAACTGCGAGAAGATTGGCAAGCGACGGCCCGAAGGCGAGTGCTGGCTGGCCTGGCATTGAATGCTTTTCAGAAAGCGGAAAATATTATAGCTACCGATCAGGATATTGATAAAGAAATTGCTCGGTTGCAAGAGATCTATCCGGCCGATAAAGAAAAAATTGTCGAAAAATATCAGCAAGAGTGGGAACGGGGCCGGCTCAAAACATTGCTCTCTGGTCAGATGGCCATCGATAAGCTCTGGCAGATGGCCACCAAATAACAAAAATAACTTGTCATTCCGGACTTGCGCCAGTCCTCCGTAGCTCGGAGAGCGAAGGATGGAATCCGGAATCCCTGCCTACCGGCAGGCAGACAGGCCTGGATCCTGAATCCGAACTTGGTCTTCGACCAGTCGGTCCAGGATGACAACAAAGCAGGGATGTTATAATAGGAACAGTTACTCTTAACCGGTAAACCTATGAATTTAATCCCGATGGTGATCGAAAAGTCTTCGTTTGGCGAACGCGCTTTTGATATTTATTCACGCTTGCTTAAAGATCGCATTATTTTTATCGGCGAGCCGATCGATGATAATGTGGCGAATTTAATTATTGCCCAACTTCTCTTTTTAGAAAGCGAAGATCCGAAAAAGGATATTCATATGTATATCAATAGCCCGGGAGGCTCGGTCACAGCCGGTTTGGCAATCTATGACACGATGCAGCACATTAAATGCGATGTTTCCACGATGTGTGTAGGAATGGCAGCGTCTATGGCAGCCGTCCTGTTGGCCGCTGGCGCCCACGGCAAACGGTTTGCCTTGCCCCATGCCCGGATATTGATTCATCAAGTGATGGGAGGGGCTCAAGGCCAAGCTAGCGATATCGATATCCAAGCCAAAGAAATCCTCCGCATCAAAGTTATCTTAAATGAAATTTTATCTGATCATACTGGCCAATCGGTAGATAAGATTGAGAAGGATGCCGATCGCGATTACTACATGTCGGCCGATGAAGCGAAGAAATATGGCTTAGTGGATAAGGTGACCGACAAAGCCAAAGTCGCTACCGCTGCTTAATTATTGTTTCAGTTAATTAGTATAAAACTATTTACAGGAGCTGTTTTTCATGTAATTTGTAGATATCATTTTGTTCTTTTGGAGGAAAAGCTAAATGATAACAATAGATGATCTCGATGCCAGGATCGAAGATTTTTCCGATGCTAGTAAGTGGTTAATGGCTAGTATCAAGAAGTTCTCCGTGGCTGGGGGGAATAAGGAAAAACAGAAGCAGTTTAAGTGTCTCAAGCAAGCTGCTGCAACTGCCATTGAAGAAGCCAGAATAGCCATTGACGGGTTCCAAGACGAATTAGAATTCTTGTTATCACAATAAGAATAAAAATATAGTCTTGGTTCCCCATCTCTGCCCTGCGGGTGGTCAAGCAAGCCACCCTTTTCTTTTTGCTATGATGATGAGTAATGGATATAACCATACTTGATCACAATTTGGAGCTATTGGTCGGTCACAGCCAGGCGAAACATTTATTAACTAAAGGCTTGGTTATGGGCAGTTGCTCGGCTTATTTATTAGTCGGGCCTCCTTATGTCGGAAAAGGGTTTTTAGCGCGACTGATGGCAGCTAGCTTGCATAACAAAGACAATACTCAGCGTCCCCATCCAGATACAGTTATCTTTGATGACATTCTCGCAAAAAATAGCGGCGATAGCGACGAAAACCAATGGAAACAATCGGTCGATGATTTTATCCATGCGATTTATTTGTCACCTGTCCAATCATCTAAAAAAGTGGGTATTGTCGAGAATATTGATCGGTTTAGCCCCCAGGCTCTTAATGCTTTGTTGAAGACTCTCGAAGAGCCGCCGGCGCGAGCCGTGTTGATCCTGACTGCCCGGGAAGCCACTGATATCTTACCGACGATTATTTCGCGGGTGCAGGTTGTGCGGTTGCATTATTTGTCTGATGCGGAAATTACTGATTATTTACAAACACAACAGGCTAAGCAAATTCCAGAAATCATCGCTTTGGCCAATGGAGCGGTCGGAATGACCAGCCGATTATTGCAAGATGATAAATTATTGGATAAATCCATTAAAGGTATGGCTGATTTTGGTATCTGGCTGCAAAAAGATGTGTACAAAATATTGCAACTGGCTAACATTAAAGATCGCGACGAAGCCATAGTTTTAGTGCAAATGTGGTTAAATTTAGCGCACCGAGCTTGGTTAGGAAAATTAAATAATACCACCGGTCCTTTGGCGGATTTGGCCCAGAATTATTCCACAACTGATTTCATCCGTATTATTGACCGCTTAAAATCGGTCTTATTGGCTTTAGAAAATAACGCCAATGTCCGGATTGCTTTAGAAGCGACTCTACTCTCTATCGTCTAAGGTTTGTTATAATAAGAAAGATTCTTGGGATATAACCTAAATAGGAGATATTTTTAAAAGATGGCCATATTAGAGCTGATTATTTTTGCCGCAACCGTAGTCTTGTTGATTATGATCCTGAAAAAATTGCCTCTCGAAAAAGAGGTAGTTAAACGATTGTCTCACGAAGCTCGTCAATTAGTTAAAGATGAAGACGAAGAAGAGGATGATGATGAAGATGTGGTAGCTCGGGCAGATCGCTTGGCTCAAACGGGAGAATACCATAAAGCCGAAAGAATTTATTTGCGTCTAATTACTAAAGATCCGCAAGCCGCCAGTTTATACAATAAATTAGCGTTGGTTTATTTAGGCGATAAAAACTATAAAGACGCAAGTCACGCTTTAGAGCAAGCCTTGCAATTGGAGCCGGATAATGATACTTTTTACAATAATCAAGGCCTATTGTTCTATCAGCAAGCCCAATATGAAGAATCAATTGAAAGTTACGAAAAGTCGATTGCCATTAACAATAAGGTAGCCTCGCGGTTTATGAATTTAGGGCTGGCTTATTTTATGTCCAAAAAGCACCGGAAAGCAGCGGACGCTTATGAAAAGGCCTTAATTTTGGAACCGCATAACGATGAGTATAAGCGATTATTAGCGGACGCCGAAGCCAAATTAAAGTAATTCTAGTTACTTTCCCAAGGAAAGTAACCAAAGTCCTCCGGCAGTCACCCTTGCTCTGGATAATATGAAAATATAGCTTTCCGTTCTCGCCGGTATAACCGGCTTCACGAAGTGCTAATTTTCATCATCCAGTACGCTCGGGTTCCAATGCCGGGTAGGGGAAAAGAAGCGGTCGAATTACAATTTTGATATTCTTGATTAGCTGAGCGATAGATTGAAATATAGGATGCCGGTGTAGCTCAGTGGTAGAGCAATCGCTTTGTAAGCGAAAGGTCGCGGGTTCAAATCCCATCACCGGCTCCATAATATTGAAAACATGCCGGGATACTCAAGTGGTCAACGAGAGCGGTCTGTAAAACCGTTGCCTTTATGGCTGCGTAGGTCCGAATCCTACTCCCGGCACCAGCAAAAAATATTACACACCTTTAGGTGGGCAATATTTTTTGCTATGTATCTAATTAGGATTCGGACCTGGGAAAGGGGTCGGGGAAACGGGAGTTTCCCCGTAGTGGAGGCAACCCCGAGCAATAGTCGAGGGGTGTCGGACCTGCCTACCGGCAGGCAGGACCGCAAGGGTCCGAGGAGTCCCGATGTAACATCGGGACGACAGGTTCCATATCCTACTCCCGGCACCAGAAAATTGCCTACCACCATCCGGTGGCTAGCAATTTTCTGATATTGAGATAGTTGGGATTCGGACCTGGGAAAGGGGTTGGGAAATACAGAGGGTATTATCTAGTAAAAGATAATAGTCTTGACAAATCAATAAAAGTATAGTATAATGAAATAATATTTATAAACTGATTAATATGTCGACCGAAACCTTTTCCAACCCAGATCTTTCTGAAATTAACTCTAGTGAAAACATAGGTGATCTTGGAGGCGGGACAGAAACGGAAGTGTCGCCAGAGGAAGTAATAACAGAAACAGAAAACCAGCCTGGTCAAGAGCCGGTAGGTCCAACTGAGGGTATAAAAAAAGAAGAAATTCCTTCAACTGAATCAGAAGCAGACATTCAACGAAAAATAGATGAAGCGACCACAGAACTGAACTTGGCTTTCTCTGAAAAAGAATCTCAAGGTTTAAATCCCGATAAAACCAAATCAGAAGAAATCCTGTCATTAGAAGAATTACTAAGCGATGAAGAACTTGTAACCATAGGTAAACAGTTTATTAAACTATTTGAATCTCTCACCCTGCAAGAATTACAAAGCATGATTGAAACTGGTCTTAACTCGAAGGGCGAAGAAGTGAGGAATCCAGCTACTGGAGAGAGATTAACACCAGAAATGACCAAGACCTTAGCAAAGACATTTCAACAACTCCTTTTTGTCTGGCTTCGTTTTATATTCGAACTTATTACCGGACTCCCGCAGGGGAATCAACAAGAAGAAACTACCAAAGAGCCTTATCATCCGGCGAATCAGACGCCTGAAGCAACTGCATCAATAGAACCGCTAGAAGAAACTGAAAAGTTGGGTGATACGAAAATAATTCCTTCTACTGAGGATACTGGAAAGTAGGACCATCAAGCATTCTTAGGTGATGTAGAAAAACGTAAGGTCAGCTATTGGGCAATGACTGGTTTTTTGTTGTATAATTTACTCAGTAAATGAAATTGTACATTGAATAGAATGGATTGGGTATGCTTTCATGAAGAATCAGTATGAGAGATTTTTCGTGGAGCAACCCACCGACTCCATACCGTAAATAGATCAACGGATGGGCGAGAGAGAGTAACTCTTCTTTGCCGCATCCAAGGTGGTTTATATACCACCCCGGGCGTTTATTCTTCGGTACTTTCTTAGGCACTGCTCGGACTATAAAAAAGTAGCCGGGCCGGCTATAGCAGTCTGGCGCACCTAGAATAATCTGACGCTTATTGCTTCCTTTCAGCAAGGAGAGCAAGAAGGAGATTATTATGAGACATTTATTTGGCAGGTCGATTTCCAAAATCAGAAAAAAGAAAGCTGACCAGGAAGCCTCCAGTAAAATTAACAGTCGAAGAAGCCGAAGCGAAGAAGCCCAGGATGCCCAGTAACTCAGTGGAGTTCAGTGGCAAAAACTGTTATCCGGAGATCGTGAGTCGGCCCACGGCATATCGCCAGAGTAGCATTAAACAGGCAGTACTTGGGTGTTCTTGCGCCATAAAAAAAGCGTGAAGATTAAGTCACCCGCTGCAAGTTGTTGCCGCTTACGGCGCTCTATTCCAGTGGAGCTGCTTCTCACGGATCGACCAATCGAAAAACGCGCCTTTCTCTAAAAGGGGGAGGCGCTTTATTGTATAATATAATTAATATATTGTTGGAGCTTGAAATATCAAATCTCGCACAGGAAGGGGCATGGGTCTTTTCTTGTTGCGGAAAGGAGTGCTTACATCATGAGACATTTAGTATTAGTGAACAACACGTAAGGCCGAACTGCGCAGAGTAACGAGAAACCCTCGTTAAATGAAAGGAGAAGGAAATGCGGACGACCTAAGTGTCGGTAGTGTTGGTAGAGAGGCATGTTCTTTTCCCTCGTGATTCCCTGCTTAATAGCCGGAACGAGAGAGGGTGTACTTCACGATTTCTACGTAAAAATCGATCAAATTTCAGGACGGTTGTGCGAAGGAACGAATAAATACGGCAAAAAAGGAGGAATAATCGAACATGAATCCACGGCGTGGATCACCAGATGGTACTTCTTCACTAACAACCAATTTCGAGAAGTTAGTCAGAACGGCCCACCTGCACTCGACAACCAAGAAAGCTACTACGGCGAAGAGAAAAGCCGGCGGAACATCCTCACTAGGCGAGTACTGTCGCACAAAAGAAAGCGGCAATAACGAGCTTAATGCCATCCAGCAGAAGAGTATGCCCATAGGTTAGATCACATAACCTGGAAGGCACACATTGGTATGGCAAGCGAGATTAATGTTCGAAAATATTCTGCTCCCCTGAATAAAAACGGGGGAGTTTTTCTTTAACTTTTTATAACAGAGCAATATCTATACTTGGAGTTATTATCTTAATAACCTATAATGAATTTATAAATTATCAAAGTATGATTTTTTCTAAACCCGGATTATCGGACTTATATATTAAAAAAGGATACTCTGTTTCTGCTATAGCCAGGCATTTTAATTGCTCTGAAAACAAAATAAACTATTGGTTCAAAAAATATGGTGTTCCCAAAAGGAATATAAGTGATGCTATGTATCTTAAACGTAATCCGGGGGGTGATCCTTTTCGGTTTTCTTATCCCAGCACCTTAGAAGGAGTTAAATTGTTAGGCATGGGATTAGGATTATATTGGGGTGAGGGCAATAAAGCGGATAAGAATTCAGTCAGATTGGGCAACACAGATTCGAGCTTAATTAATAAATATATAGATTTCTTAATTAAGATTTGCCAAGTTAACCCGGATAAGTTAAGATTTGGGTTGCAGATTTTCTCTGATACTGATCCTGGAACAGCATTAAATTACTGGGTTAAGATCATCGGGTTTCCCAGACAACAGTTCTTGCCAAAAGTAATAGTAACCCCAACTAGAGGGGTAGGTAGTTATAAAAAGAAATCTAAGTATGGTGTTTTAACGGTTTACTTCCACAATAAGAAATTAAAAAACTTGTTGATGAGTATGTTAAATTAGTATTGTAGTCAGGCCCACGTAGCTCAGCTGGTAGAGCAACTCCATGGTAGAGCATTCACTCTCTGCCCACTAGCAAAGAAATTTGTTAGTGAATCCCGAATAACGGTTAAAGATTAGTGCCTAATTAAGACCGTGGCGGTAAAATCGCCCGAACGACTGACAAGGGAGGCATCATCTCGTGAGGGAAATGTCTAAGATACAGTCTAATCCTCTCGTATATGGCGATAATATCTAAGGAGAGGTATAAATGAAGGAGTAGGTCAGCAGTTCAAGTCTGCTCGTGGGCTCCAGCCTACGCTACATTTAGTAGCTTCGGCTGGTTGTACCAGCCATTATAAATAGAACAAAAGCGTAGGCTGTCCTTCGTAGCGCTATCTATATTGGGAGAGACTAATGATCTATTCCCAATGAGATGAAACGCAGGATGGACATCGTCGCTTGGCTGTATCAATTTAAGCAACCCCTGAAGTATTATAATAGACAGTTATGAAGACTGCTGTTTTTGCCACACCTCTAGCCGATCGGATGCGCCCAGCCACGCTGGAGGGGTTTTTTGGTCAGGAAGAATTAGTCGGGGATAAATCTTTTTTGCGGGAAGCTATTAAAGCCGACAATGTGCCATCAATGATTCTCTGGGGCCCGCCGGGGAGTGGCAAAACTACTTTGGCGTATATTATCTCTCAACAAACTCATGCCGAGTTTGTAAAATTATCAGCAGTTAATAGTGGCCTAAAAGATCTTCGGTTTATTTTTGAACAAGCTGAATACAATCAGCGTCTAGGTAAAAAGACCATTTTGTTTATTGACGAAATTCATCGCTGGAATAAAGCCCAGCAAGATGCATTATTGCCGTATGTCGAAAAAGGTACAGTAACTCTAATTGGTGCGACCACCGAAAATCCTAGTTTCGAAATTAATTCAGCTTTGATTTCTCGCACCCGGGTGCTAGTGTTGCAAAAATTAGACAAGGAGGCCATTAAGCAAATTTTAAATCATGCCATTGCAGACAAAACTAAGGGTCTCGGTGATACTAAGATAGAAATTAATGATGACAGCTTGGATTTGATAGCTCGCTTAGCTAATGGTGATGCGCGCATGGCGTTAAATACTTTAGAAGTTTGTGCGGAGCAACATCAACCGATTACGCTTGAACTAGTCAAACAAGTCCTACAAAAAATGCACCTGATGTACGACAAGGACGGTGAAGAACATTACAATATTATTTCGGCTCTGCATAAATCGCTCCGAGGTGGGGATGCCCATGCTTCGCTGTATTGGCTGACTAGGATGCTGGAAGCGGGGGAAGACCCCTTGTATGTCGCTCGGCGACTGGTCAGGTTTGCCTCCGAAGATGTGGGACTGGCAGATAATTTTGCGGTGGTTTTAGCTAATAATGTGTTTGAAGTATGTCAAAAACTGGGGATGCCAGAATGCTCGGTCCATTTAACTCAATTAGTCATTTATTTAGCTAAAGCTAAGAAAAACATTGTGGCTTATCAGGCATATGGATTAGCTAAACGCGATGTGGAACAATTTGGTAATTTGCCAGTGCCACTTCATATCCGGAATGCGCCAACTAAATTAATGAAAGAACTCAATTACGGCAAAGATTATAAATACACTCCCATGGAAGGCCAAACCGATTTATCGTATTTGCCCGAAGAGCTCAAAGCCCGCAAATACTTCAAAGAATAACTCTCTTTTTCTGTCATCCTGAGCGAAGTCGAAGGATCTGTTGCTTTCCAAAGCAACCCAATTCTTTCGCTACCACTTTGCTCGCCTGCCTGCCGGTAGGCAGGTCCAAAGTGGTAGTGCCGTGTGGACGGCCAAGTCGTCGGGATTATTCAATGGCAAAATCTCTGGGTGTTAACAGGCCAAACTCCCCCTCACTAATTTGCTTTGGCATAATTAGTGAGGGGTCAAACATGGCCTCACCCACAGAGATTTTCCTCATTTCAGCACATCCCTCCTCCAATGGCTTAGCAGGAAAAATCTATTGAACTTCCACAGACATGAAATACAACGGTCGTTGTATTTCATGTCTTATGTAGAGTTTCAACGGCTCAACGCGTTGATCCGTTAAAAATCAGGTCTGGGAGCTGAAAACTCTTGACTGGGAGCGGATTTTGTGGTAAGTTAAAAGTATAAGGTGGAGTTGTTCCAAACAACTAAATCAAACCACCAGCACCTAAACAAGGTGATAAGGGAGACTACCTGATGACACATCAGCCTACCTCTAATCCAGCTGACAAGGAAAATACCGTCAGTGAAGGTCTTGCTATCCATTTGGATCGCATGATTGAAGACGCCACTCGGAAGTATCCAGGTGGAACAGCCAAGGCCAATCTTGCGAAAGGCCATCCTGGCTTTGTCAAACGGCTCTGGGAGATCTTCGACGAACTGGCCGACGAGCAGGCCCTGCATCTGCCGATCATCGAGCGTCCGGCATGGAAGGTTCTGCAACGAACCTGCAACGATGCGAAGAGTTACATCTCCGCACTCGAATCGGGCGGATACAAGATCGGTAACTGGGCCAGAGACATCATGAACAAACTGGCCTTTATGGCAGGATTCGATGTCAACAGCGTCGAACTGATGTTAGCTACTACCAAGGAACTGACTGGCAAAGACACAGCTACTACTACTGAGATCTTTGATGCCATCCGAAAAGTTGGCAGTCTTTGCCCGGCATGGGCAGGACCTGAATTGCGCAAGCAATACAGTGACCAGCCCAATGGCGAGTGGTTACGCATCGCCATGGAACCCATCGTGGATTCCAATGGCGGTCCGGGCCTCTTCAGCGTTGAGCGCGATGGCAGCGGCCTGTGGTTGGACTACTACTTTGACGTCCCCGACCACTTCTGGCATGCCGATGACCGGTGGGTCTTCTGCCGTCGCAAGTAACTCTTGGCACTTTGCTCTTTGCCCTTTTGGGCCCTTTGAACTTGACTCTTACCCGCGTTCGCAAGAACGCGGGTTTTCTGTATCTGGTAAACTAAATATGGAATTAGGCAAATAATGCCAGCGATCACGGTTGTTGGCGGCCGAACCCAGTATCCATGCAATGAGAATATTCTCGACCAAGGTTTGGAATAGAGGTTGCATGCAGAAACTTCAAAAAATGAAGATACTTGGTGAAAGATATTCAGGCATTGAAGATGCCGCATAAAATACAACTCTAAAATCCTGCCGCTAGTTGGGTGGATCAAGGAGTGGTGACAAAGGATAATATCTTTCACGACGTGGATTCCAATGGCGATCCGAACATCTTCAACGTTGAACACGATGACAACGACCTGTGGTTGAACTACAACTATGACAACCCCGACAACTTCTGGAATGCCGATAACCGGTGGGTCTTCTGCCGTCGCTACTATCTTTGTTTCTCTCCTGGGCATCCGGGAGAGTTTTGTTTGTTGAGTTGGCCTAACCAACCTCCCAGCATTTTGCCGATTTCATCCAGAGGCGTGGACAGGGCTATATACTTTTTGCCATCTAATGATTCAGTTTCCCAGAGAATCATTAAAAACACCTTGATGGTATCCAGTTTACGAATTGCCAATTTTACATAAGGAGCTTTCTCAGTGCGCGGAAGAAAACCTGCTTCAGCTACCGCCTCAATTATGGCAGTAAATAAGTTATCCACCTTTATCCCCAAAGAGTACCGATGGGTTTTAGGCAAGGTGTTATGATAGCCGTGCCAGAGGATGTAAGCATCCTTCAGCTTTTGTAATACCGGCAACAGAAGTGTGTGTGTGTGTGTGTGTGTGTGTGGATATCTTTACTTGCCATATGAAAATTTCTAAAGGATATTATGAAAATATTATCTCACTTGAAAACCTGCTTGGAGCTTGGCAGGAGTTTGCGGTAGACAAACATTCAAGAAAAGATGTGCAACAGTTCCAAAGAGACTTGATGGCTAATATTATTGAATTGCACCGAGATTTAGAATCTGGCGACTATCGCCATTCAGCTTATAGCCCATTTAAGATATCCGATCCTAAACCCCGAAACATTCATAAGGCAAGTGTTAGAGACAGATTGCTTCATAGGGCAATTTACCGAGTCCTATATCCAATTTGGGATAAAACTTTTATCTATGACAGTTATTCCTGCCGGAATAACAAAGGCACTCATAAGGCGTTTACTAAACTAGAGAATGTCTCCAGAAAGATAAGCAAGAATTATACCCACCCCTGTTTTGCCCTCAAGCTGGATATCCGCAAGTTCTTTGACAGCATAGACCATGAAATACTAATGGGCTTATTGCGCGAGAGAATTGAGGATAAGAAATTATTAGAGTTATTGGAAAATATTATTCAGAGCTTTTCTGTCTGTCATGCTGAATTTATTTCTCGTCATTCTGGGGAGCCTCTAAAGGCGACTCCAGAATCGTATAATAATCAATCTATACGATCCTGGACAAGCCAGGATGACGCAGAAAGCAGGGGTATGCCATTGGGAAATCTCACCTCACAGTTATTCGCTAATGTTTATTTAGACCCGCTGGATAAGTTTGCTAAACATCATTTGAAAGCCAAGCATTATCTCCGGTATGCCGATGATTTTGTCTTTCTGTCTGATAACCCGGATGAATTACTGGGTTATCTGATAGAAGTAAATCGGTTTCTGAAAGCTAAGCTCAAGCTGAATATCCATCCCAATAAGATATATTTAAGAAAACTTAATTGGGGCATAGATTATGTCGGTTATGTGGCCTTACCTCACTATGCCATTCCCAGAAAGAAAACTGTCAAACGAATCTTCAAAAAATTAATCTATCTCAAAGAGTATTGCCCAGAGCGAATCCCAGTAACCATGCCATCTTATTTGGGGTATTTAAGGCATGCAGATACCCATCATTTAGTATGCTGTTTACTGCAAAGATTTTCCGAATGATTAAGAATAAGTTGGCGTGGTTTCAGGAGCGTGATAATATATACCTATACCTATGGTGGAGGTATGTTATATTCTAAAACTACGCATATGCAAACAGAGAACAAAAAACAGGAAAGTTTGGTGAGTTTCAAAAAAGCCCACAGCCATTTAGGAAATATTATCAAAATGGTGGAGCGGGGGGATTATTGTATCGACATTATGCAACAGAACTTAGCTGTAATCGGCCTCCTAAAATCCGCCCATGCCAAATTAATGGAGAATCATCTTAAGGGCTGTTTTACTAACGCTATCCAAACCAACAGCACGGCCAAGAAAGAAAAGATGATTGAAGAGATTCTGAGTGTTACTAAGATGTTTAATAAGTAAGAAGTAACCCCTCTCCGCCAGTTGGCGGATTCGCTCGGGGGATAATAGTTCTCATTTCATTCGAACAGTAATAATTTTATTTTTCGAGTGAAATCGCTTTCTGCGATGGAGTCGAGAAATTATATATAAGAAAGAGAGAGTTATATATGCAAAAACACACCTACTATGTCAAAGGTATGCACTGCGCTTCCTGTGAGATCTTAATTGAAAAAGAACTCTTGTCTTTCCCCAGTGTTGAACTTGCGGATGCAACTCTCACCAACGGGCAGGTTAATATAGGTTTCAAACATGACAGGCCGAGTCTTGAGAAATTGAATGAATTATTCAGGGAAAACGGATATGTTTTTTCGGACCACCCTTTCCCTAAAGAAAGCTCGGATTGGTTAAAGCCGATCCTCTGGGCCGGGCTGATTATTACAATTTTTATTCTGGTAATAAAATTAGGTTTGGCTTCTTTTGTCAGCGTCAATTCCCAGAGTTCTTTGGGAGTATTCTTTATCTTTGGTTTGTTGGCGGGAATTTCCGGTTGTGCCGCCCTGATCGGCGGGCTGGTACTGTCTCTCTCAAAACAATGGCTGGAAATGTACAGCCCTTCTGCCAGCTTAACTGCAAAAATGATTCCGCATACTCTATTTAATGTCGGACGCATTATTTCTTATGGTCTTTTAGGGCTGGCTCTGGGATTTCTGGGAGAAAGAATTCAATTCTCTCCAGTTATTACAGCTGTAATCGTGTTGGCCGTATCAGGACTCATGTTGTTGTTGGCCTTACAGATGATGGGAGTTAAAACATTTAGTCGATTGCGCATAGCTTTGCCTAAAAACCTGACTGGGAAAATTTACGCAGGAGAGCGGAAGGGCGGTTGGTTCTATCCTTTGTTTGTTGGGTTTTTGACAGTGTTGCTTCCTTGCGGTTTTACAATTATTGCGGAAGGAGCGGCTATCTTATCCGGGTCCCCATGGCGCGGATTGTTGATTATGTTTTTCTTTGTTTTAGGTACGATGTTACCGCTAATGGCCATCGGGGCCTCCAGCGTCAAACTGGGGAGTAATCAAAAATCTTCCGAAGCATTTTTAAAGACGGCCGGGCTGCTAATTATTTTCTTTATTATATTTAATTTGAATACTCAATTTGGCCTGGTGCGATATCTATCAAATTTTATAAGCAACCTGGGAGCTGTTGAGAATTTGGAGGGTCAATCAGGAAATAACGCATTGCCGATACCGGATACCACCCAAGTGATTAAAGCAATTTATTCGGACGCCAAAGGGTTGAACCCGAATTCTTTTACTATCAAAGTTGGCCAACCGGTGCGACTGGAGATAGAAGTGAAGGATGATGTCTACGGTTGCATGAGCACTATTTTAATTCCGGGATTATGGGATCAACCCGAATTGATGCGCAAAGGCAAAACTGTGGTGATGGAATTTACTGTCCGCCGATCAGACACTTTCCCGATCACTTGCGCTATGGGAGTGCCTTGGGGCACCATCAAAGCTATTTATTAATAATCCAATAAATCGTAATTATGGAAATGAGGTTTAACATCAAGGG
Organism: Patescibacteria group bacterium; assembly: GCA_041659905.1. Lineage (NCBI taxonomy): Bacteria > Patescibacteria group bacterium. The sequence continues at coordinate 34,803 of JBAZXK010000003.1, forward strand.
CATGCATTGTGCCAGTTGCGCCAGCATCATTCAAAAAGCCATTGCCGGATTAGACGGCGTCAAAACTGTGACGGCAAACTTTGCCACAGAAACGGCCACTATCGATTTTGACGAGAATAAAATATCGCTCCAAGAGATGAACGAGCCCATCAAAAAACTTGGTTACGAGTTGGCGGCTGATGAAAGCAGTGGCCATGTGCATAATTACGATGAGCATGCGGATCATGCGGGAATGAACCAATCCAAATCCGACAAATTGCGCAGTTTAGAGCAGCAAAAAATTAAAGTCCAATTTTCTCTGCCGGTGGCGCTGGTGGTTTTTGTTGTAATGATCTGGGATATTCTCGCCAAAATTTTTCCGGTTGTCCCGCCGCTTTCCATCCCAATGCAGGTATTTAATATGGTAGCTTTGGTGATTGCGACCGTCATGGTGTTTTGGGTGGGGTCGGCTTTTCTTCAGGGGGTGGTCCGGTTTGTGAAATACAGAGTAGCTAATATGGATACTCTAATCGGTATCGGTACTCTCACCGCCTATACTTATAGCACGGCCATCACCTTATTCCCACAAATCATAGAAGCGCTCAAACTGCCCGAATATACCTATTTTGATGTCACGATTGTGGTCATCGGTTTCGTAACTTTAGGGAAATACTTAGAAGCCAGATCTAAAATTAAAACCGGCGCTGCGATTGAAAAACTAATTGGTTTACAAGCCAAATCTGCGCTGGTGTGGCGAGATGGCGGGGAAATGGAAATTCCGATCAGCGAAGTTAGAATTGGTGACCTGGTGATAGTCAAGCCCGGCACAAAGATTCCAGTAGATGGAATTATTCAAGAAGGCCAATCGTCCATTGACGAAGCCATGGTGACCGGAGAACCGATACCGGTCGATAAAAAAGCTGGCGATGCAGTGATCGGGGGTACCATTAACAAGCACGGGGCTTTTAAATTCAAGGCCACTAAAGTGGGATCGGACACGATGTTGGCCCAGATCATTAAAATGGTGGAAGAGGCCCAAGGTTCCAAAGCGCCTATTCAAGAAATTGCTGATAAAATTTCCAGTATCTTTGTGCCGACCGTTTTAGTTATCGCTCTACTCGCTTTAGCAGTTTGGTTAACTATCGGAACATACTTTTTGGGATTCTCGGCGGCGTTATCGTTTGGCATTATGGCCTTCGTGGGTATTTTGGTTATTGCGTGTCCGTGCGCTTTAGGTCTCGCTACCCCCACGGCTATTATTGTGGGTGTGGGTAAGGGAGCGGAGCATGGTATCTTGATCAAGAATGCAGAAAGCTTAGAGAAATTAAGTACTGTTGGCGTAGTAGTTTTTGATAAAACTGGTACCATCACCAAAGGCAGTCCCGAAGTAACTGATATAGTTCCTGTAGATAAAACTATAACGGAGAATGATGTTTTGATATTAGCTGGTAGCATTGAGAGATATTCGGAACATCCCTTAGCTCAAGCGATTGTGGCAGAAGCTAATAAACAAACCTTACCCTTGCAGGACCCCACTGATTTTAAAGCCTTGGAAGGGGTAGGAGTGCAGGCCAAGTTGCAAAATGTGATGGTAATGGTGCGCAAACCAACTCCCTCGGAAGCGGATCTTCCAGAAATTCATCTTCTGCAAGCCCAAGGCAAAACGGTAATTATTGTGGAAAGTGATGGCCACATCCAAGGATTTATCGCTTTGAGCGATACCATTAAAGACAACGCCAAAACCGCTATCGATGGTCTGCATAAAAAAGGCATTAAGGCGATTATGTTGACCGGCGATAATCAATTAGCCGCCAAATATATTGCCGCTCAAGTTGATATTGATGAAGTTATCGCCGGAGTGCTGCCTCAACAAAAAGCGCAAAAAATCAAAGAGTTGCAGACAGCAGGAATAAAAGTTGCCATGGTGGGAGATGGCATCAATGATGCTCCAGCCTTAGTCCAAGCGGATGTGGGTATTGCAATGGCTACCGGCACCGATGTAGCGATGGAGTCAGCCGGAATCACTTTGATTAAAGGCGATCTACAAAAATTGATCCAAGCTATTAGCTTAGCAAAAGCAACTATGACTACCATCAAACAAAATTTATTCTGGGCATTTATTTACAATGTGGTAGGCATCCCAATAGCTGCGGGGGCTCTGTATCCCATTTGGGGGATATTTCTTAATCCAATTTTTGCCGGGTTGGCGATGGCAGGCAGCAGTGTGTCAGTGGTCGGGAATTCTTTGAGGTTGCGTGCCAAAAAAATATTTTAATGACTGACCGCTCCGTTCATATAAACTATGCAATAATTATGATATGAATAAAGTATGGGCAGTTCCATTTGTGGCTGTGAGCGGCGGATTGGCGTTTTTAGCGCATGCTTTTTGTCCGGTCTGTGCGGCCGGGGCGGTAGTTGGTTTGGGTATATCCCGCTATCTGGGAGTGGATGATAGTGTGACCGGTATCTGGATCGGTGGTTTGCTGGCGCTGCTGGCCATCTGGACGATAGCCTGGTTAAAACGGCGCTATCCGCGTTTGCCTGAATGGTGGCAGGCCGCAGTTTTCTTTGGCTATTATTGGGTTGTGTTGGGGCCGCTCTGGTGGCTGGGGAAAATCGGGCACCCTTTAAATCGTTTATGGGGCATCGATAGGTTATTATTAGGAGGGGCTATCGGTACGCTGATAGTTTTGCTGGGTCTCAAACTACACTACTCTCTGAAAACCAGAAATAATGGCAAATCGTATTTTCAATTTCAGCGCACAGTTATCATATTAAGCAGTTTGATTATTGCCAGTGTGATTTTTTATTTTTTAAGTAAGTAGTAAAGTAAGTACCAAGGTAAGTACCAAAGTAAGTAAATTATGACTGACAAAATTCAAAATTTAGATGAGTTTGTTGCCAAAGTGGATGCGATGAAAAAGGAGAATAAGTTGGATTTATCTTCCGACCAGGATTTGAGCATTGCCATTATGAATCTAGTGAGCTTGGAAGAACACTTCTTTTTTACCGCCGCCAAAACCGACAAAAATAAATATTATGATTTTATTGGCGAGATTCGGGAAATGCGGAAAAGTTTAATGGAGAAAATCGTCAAAAACCCGGAGGGGGAAATTTGGTGTATTTCCAAGCATCTCTTGGCGGCTTCCATGCGCTTACTGGAGGTGGGGAATAAACAATTAAGCTTAGGACGGAAAGAAGAGGCCTATGATCTATTCCAGAAATCCTATCAGCTCTACAATCTCTTCTGGGGCCTCAATATGAATTTGATCGATGTGGGGGAAATCAAGAAGATTGATGGAGGTGCCTTACATAAATCCGACACGGATAAAAAAGGTTTTCTCGGCAAACTGGGCGATATTCTCAAAAAAGCTCTTGATTGCTGCCGCGAGTAATTTGTTGCTCTGGTTGACAAAAACAACCAGTTAATCAATAATATGCCTTATGGCAAAGAAGATTAAAGCTAAGGTGAAATTGCAATGCCCCGCCGGCAAAGCTAATCCAGCACCTCCTGTAGGGACGGCTCTGGGTCCGCACGGTATCCAACTTATGGAGTTTTGCAATCAGTTTAATGAAAGAACCCGGGAATTGGGTGATACTGTGATCCCCGCTATTATTACTATCTATGAGGATCGCAGTTTTGACTTCATTTTGAAACAGCCTCCGATGTCGGAGCTGATTAAAAAAGCGGCTGGTGTGACTAAGGGTTCCGGCAAGCCGAATAAGGAAAAAGTTGCCAAACTAACTAAAGCCCAAGTGCGGGAAGTCGCCGAAAAGAAAATGTCCGATTTGAACGCTAACGATATTGAAGCGGCCGCCAAGATTGTCGAAGGCACAGCCAGAAGCATGGGCGTCGATACTGAATAGCATATAGAGGATAGCATCCAGCATCCAGGGAAAACGTGTCTGCGGCACAATCTAATTAAAATCATGCGAAGCATACCAACACTATATGCTAAATGCTAATCCCTAAATGCTTGTTTAATAATTAATTTGTGGGACCTAATCCAAGAGGTTAGGGTTTGTACCACGAGGAGGTAACATGGCAGTAGAAAAGAAGAAAACCACTAAGAAGTCGGGCGCGCCTAAGTCTTCGGGTGCCAAAAGGACAGAAGCACGCAAAACTGCTCCCATCAACAAAATGGGTCGGGGCAAAAAGTATTTAGAAATGGTTAAGTTAGTAGATAAAAGTAAATTTTATCCTATTACTGAAGCCATTGATTTGTTAATTAAAACTTCTCCAGTTAAATTTGATGCAACGGTAGAAACTCATATTCAAACTGGCTTGGATCCGAAAAAAGCGGATCAGAATTTGCGCGGAGTAGTAGCGATGCCGGCTGGACTTGGGAAAACCGTCAAAATTTTAGTGTTTGCCGAAGGTGAAAACGCGACAGCCGCCAAAAAAGCGGGTGCAGATTTTGTGGGGAGTGAAGATATGATCGAAAAGATCAAAGGTGGTTGGTTAGGTTTCGATTTAGCTATCGCCACCCCGGACTTGATGCCCAAGATTGGCCAGTTAGGTAAAACATTAGGGACAAAAGGTTTGATGCCTAATCCCAAAAGCGGTACGGTGACAGTTACACCGGCTAAGGCGGTGGAGGAATTCAAAAAAGGTAAAGTTGAATTTAAGTTAGACAAGGATGCCATTGTGCATTTAGGCTTTGGCAAAATCTCATTGGGCGTAGAAGGGTTGACGAATAATTTCACAACTTTATACAAAGCCATTATGGTGGCCAAACCAGCTAGCGCCAAAGGCATTTACATTAAAAAGATGAGTTTATCTTCGACCATGGGCCCCGGCATTAAGATAGATTTATCGAGTTTATAAACAAAATCCTGAGATGAAGTTTCAAGAATGGATACAAAATAAACCGATGCCGAAAAATAAGCGGGAAGCTTACCAGCTGTTATTTGATTACATTTTGGATTTGTCGGAGAAAAAAGATTTAGATTATTCCCCGCAAAATATTGGGCTATATGGGGAATTGGGTGTGGCGGTCAGGGTAGGCGATAAAGCCATGCGGTTAAAATCATTATTGGTAGATAAGAGAGTTCAGCGAGTTAATGACGAATCAGTCGAGGATACTTGGTTTGATCTGACTAATTACGGACTAATTGCTGTAATGTTGCGGCATAATTGGTGGTTGGAATTAGATTGGGGTAATAACCAAGAAAAGACTCAACCGGAAAAGCCTGAGGTTGACAGAGAGGCTCCGGTCGAGTAATATCCTAAACGTATCCTTTAAAGACCGTAGGCGGGGTCCAAACCCCATAAATCCTACCGAGAAGGAACCAATTAGCATTTAGGGGTTAGCATCTAGCATCTAGGGCTGGCAACTAAGGCAAAAGGTTCGTCTCGGAGGAGACGATTTTTTAATTTTAAGGAGTTAAAATGCCAAAAACCAGAGTTCAAAAAGAAGCTCAATTAACCAAACTGGTCGATAAGTTGAAATCCAGCAAAGCGGTAGTTTTGACAGAATTCACGGGTTTAACCATGGAAGACCTGGATGCTTTGCGGGCAAAAGCGCGCAAAGAAGGTGTCTCTTTCCAGGTAGCTAAAAATACTTTACTAGACAAAGCCACTAAAGAAGCGGGCATCGAGGGATTAATCACTCAAAAAGTCGGTAAGCAAATTGCCGTGGCGACCGACGGTGAAGACGAAGTGGCTATTTCTAAATTGATTTACCAGTTTGCCAAAAATCATAGCGAAAAAATTAAAATTTATGCCGGCATATTAGAAAAGAAAATTGTATCAGTTGATGTGATCAACCAGTTGGCGCAATTGCCCAGTCGCGAAGAATTATTGACTAAACTAGTCTGGACATTAAATTCTCCGCTCAGTGGATTTGTCCGAGTACTCAATGGCCCGGTACAAGGTTTTTACAATGTAATTAAAGCTTTATCAAGTAAATAATATTTATTAAGGTAAGCCCTCGATTTCACTCGGGCAATAACAACTATTTATTCTTCGAGTGAAAATCGCGATCTCGCGATTGAGTCGAGAAGTTACCTGAAAAAGAAAGGAAATATATGGCAGATGAACAAATGCAAAATTCCGATGGGGAAAAGGCTGTAGATACGAGTAAATTAACCAAGACCGCTACTCAAGTAATGGAATTGGTTGAAAAAATGTCTGTTCTAGAATTGGCAGACTTAGTTAAGGTTTTAGAAGATAAATTTGGCGTCAGCGCGGCTGCTCCGATGATGATGGCAGGCGCTATGCCGGGTGCCGCAGCGGCTCCTGCGGAAGAAAAAACCGAATTCGATGTGCACTTGACTGGGGCTGGTTCCAATAAAATTGGTGTCATTAAAGCTGTCCGTGAAGTGACCGTCTTAGGGCTAAAGGAAGCTAAGGATTTAGTTGAAGCTTTACCGAAAGTCTTAAAGGAAGGCGTCAAGAAGGCCGAAGCCGAAGAAATGAAAACCAAATTGGAAGCCGCCGGCGCCACTGTGGAACTTAAGTAATAAATAGCATTTAGGGGTTAGCATCCAGCATCTAAGGGCGGATACGAAGAACCCCAAAACAGAAATTATGCAAATAACCAAGGCCCGCTTCCTGCGGGTCTTTTGGTATATTATTTGTATGTCATTCCGGGCTTGCCTTTGCCCAGAGGGCTCTGGCCCGGCGGGACCCGGAATCTAGGCCTGGATCCTGAATCCGAACTTGGCTTTCAGCCAGTCGGTCCAGGATGACATAAAGGATTCAGGATGACGAATAAGAGGCAGAGCTGTAAGATGTAACTTATGGCGATTAAATTCGATATTTTAGCTAAAGATGGTCAGGCGAGAGCCGGGGTTTTACAAACTGATCATGGCGAGGTGCATACTCCAACGATTACGGTGAATTTTACGCCAGCTTTGCTTCGGTCTGGCTTATCGGCTAATCGATTGCAGGAGCTGGGTGTGGAAATGGTGCTCACCAATACCCTGCATACGATGATGGAGGGCCAGCTGCAAGCGCCGGATATTCACGAGCAGCTGAGTTGGAATGGGCCAGTTTTTGCTGATTCCGGCGGTTTTCAAATGGTCAGTTTAGCTAAGAATATGCGGGTAGAAAAAGACGGTATTAAATTCAGTTGGGACGACGCCGAACACAAAATTACTCCCGCACAAATAGTGGAGTGGCAAAAACAGATGGGAGTAGATATTATTATGCCACTAGATCGGGTGTGGCATTTGCGCCAGAAAAATCCTTTCGCTTATTTGGAGTCAGTTTTAACCACGGAAAAGTGGTTTCGCGAGTCTCAAAATATCAGCAATAATGTTTTTTATATTTTACAGGGTGGATTGAATAAATGGGCCCGGGCTTTAAGTCTGAAATATGCCAATAAACATTTAAAAGATGGTATTGCAGGCATAGCCATCGGTGGATTAGCCTTTGGTGAACAGCGCTCCAAAATGTATAACATGATCGATTTTTGCAATAGCCAATTACCCGAAGATAAACCGCGCCATTTGTTGGGCGTGGGCGAGCCGGTAGATTTACTAGAAAGCATTGAGCGGGGGATAGATACATTCGATTGCGTAGCACATACCCGGGAAGCTCGCCATGGTCGATTGCTAACTAGTCAGGGCTATTTGCGTTTACGCCGCGCAGAATACGCTAGCGATAATTCCGTGATTGAAGTCGGTTGTGATTGTCCAACTTGTAGAACAGGGATTAGTCGTAGGGAACTTCGGGCCGGCATGAAATCATCGGATCCAATAACCCGTCAACAAACATTAATTAAACTAATGTTGCACAATATTCGTTTTCTGATGCGCCTAATGGAACAATCTCGCACTGCCATCTCACAAAACAGATTTAATAAATTCAAGAAAGAATTTATTGTCAACTTCCGAAATAGTGTAAAATAAAACATTGCCAAATCTGATCTTTGAGAGGTGAGTATAATGACAATTCGTCCTCGAATCTTTGGTGTTGATCTTGATGGTGTCTGTATACGGATTGCGCCAACTTTCGCTCTGGCGGCTAAGGCTTGTGGCTATCAAGAGGAGCTTGATTATACCCAATATTGGATGGGTATACCTCCTAACCTAAGAACCCCGGTACAGAATTATATGGTTGTTTCGGGATTAATCCAAACACTGCCGGCTTATCCTTGTGCAGCCGCTGCTGTGAAACAATTGCAAGACGCTGGTCACAATGTGGTTTTTGTTACGGCCCGAGGGCGAGGGCACACAGGAACTGATAGCGACCTTAAAGAAACCATCGAGCTAATCACGTATCAGTGGTTGGCCGATAATAATTTTTCAGTTCAAAGGCCCATCATTTTCACTGCCGATAAGCGCGCAGCAGCGCAAGATTTTGGCATTGATGTAATGGTGGAAGATTGTCTGGAAACCGCTGAATCATTCCTAGGCACTGATATCAAATGTTATTTGGTCGATCGACCATGGAATGGTGGTTTGTACATTCCTTTTGGTGAATATGATTATCCGTGGCGCATTCGGCTACTCACAGATCTGCTCGCACTACTGGAGTAATTCAATCGCGATAAATCGCCCAGCCTAATCAGCTGGGTTTTTCTATTAAAGAAATATATTGCGCTGGGAGCCATTTTATGCTAGTTTGAGCTTGGCGTTATTTACTCTACAGAGTAAGAACGACTACTTGTTATTTGAAAGGATGGATTAACAACCATGGTCACACAGCATGGCTTAAAAACCACCACTACTTTGGCCACGATGACATGTATCATCGCATGCTTCTTGTTTGGAGGAATTGCCTGTAAAGGCGCCGCTGCTTTAGCGGGGATAGGACGACCCGACCAACCCGGGCTCTATCTTAATTTGGGACGAGGGTTGGAAATGGTAGATCCCTCTAAGCATTTAATCGTCGGCGGATTTCTTACGCCGTCTTTTGAGCTGAATGACTTCAACTCCAAAGCACTGATTGTGGAGCCGGGCATTACCAAAATCACGGCGGTCTATGTGATGACAGATGCCGAGAGGAGCTCACAACAGGACATTCTGGACCAGACCAAAGTCTTCTCTATTGTGCCTTTGAAACAAAAGCCAGATACCGGCAGCACTGCGTGGCTCGAAATGTATACTGATAATTTTACAGAGCAACAGGCTAAAGCCATGGAGTCTAGCCAAAATGATTTACCAGGTGGATATATGTGTTATGAATACGCCGTTCCACCACCCGGAACGGCGCCAGAAGGGCAGTATATGCTGGCTTTTGTGGGCGGGATCATCGGTATTAAACAATAAGATAAGACAAGAGTCCCTTTTCGTCCAGTTTATGCACTAGAACAACAGTACATTAGGTACCATAATTAAAAAACTCCTCAAAGCGATTGATAGTTCATCGGTCAGCTGCGAGGAGTTTTTTCTTAGAAGGATAAGTTTAAATAATAACCAAACCGGATGGTCAGTTGAGGCAAGGCTTTTAGTAGATCCGAAAACTCTTTAGGGTATTGGCTTAGCGTTCTCGTTGGGGGCCCCAGCGCAGCTCCGTTGCAAGATTCATCAACCCAACTGCCGCACACATCCAGCTCTTTCAATTTCTTTAACCCATACAAAACAGTCAAATCCACCGGGTGTTCCAAATCGATACTTAAATATTCTAATTGCGAAAGATGACCTAATGGTGATATATCCCTGAGGTCGGCATGAGGAAGGGTTAAGAATTTGAGATTGACTAATTTAGCTAGAGGAGAGATATCGGTGATTTTTCCTTTGTCTTCTACTGTGATGTCTAAATTAGTTAAACAAGTTAGTCCTTGAATATCCGCTAGGGCTTGATTCCCCGTCTTTTTTACGGCAGTTAAAAATTTATCTCGGCTAGAAATAAAACCTTTTTCGCCCAGGTGGCCCATAATATTTTCTAAATTGATTCCCGGGCGGGTATTGAACCAAGTTACATAGGAGTAATACACCGCATTGTAGCCGTTACTGGAGCAAGCTACGATAACTGGCTGATCCGAAGTAGTGTTGCCGTCTGGTTGTTTCTGTAGCGTCGAGCACCGGGTAGACCAAATTAATAGTAAAATCAGCAATAGCAGTAACAGACTGATTCCCAGCCCTTGTTTTCCATGGGCTTTTAGTTGCTCGAGTAGTTTAATAAACGGCGCTGTTAATTTAGAAGTGCCGTTGAAAAGTTTTTCCATTACCTTAATGGATTAATTGTGCCACCAGCTGACCCAGCGTCTGTTGGATAAACAGAGCCGCAGTAGTCATGCCGTTTTGTACACTGGTAATTAGCTTGCTCAGTAAGCCTGGATCGGCAGAAGCAGTGGGGGATGCTGCTGCCGGAGCAGTGATAGAAGCAGCCGGCGCGGTTTGAGTGGTGGTAGCCGGATTCAAATTAGCAGCCGAAGAAGGTTTTAAATTAAATAGCTCAGTGAAGAAACCGGCGATAGTATTGGTTTGATTTTCTTCAGTAGTGGTTGTATTAGTTGCTTCTGTAGTGGGAGCCGCACTCTGAGTGCGAGGCGTCGTTATATCAATAATTGGCACTTCCTCGGCAGCTCTAATTAACACCGAGGTAGCCGCGATTAGTTCAGTGCCATTGACTTGGACGGTGATAGTGACGGAACCGGGTAGTTTGGGAATAACCAATCCATTCGTGTCTACCGTGGCAACATTAGAGTCGCTCGTTGTCCATTTAAGCGACCCGCTAGTAGTAGAAATTTGTTTCCCGTCTTGATCGAGCACGATCACTAATGGCCGAAAAGTGGCCGGAGTGTATTTATTCAAAACTAATGTACTATGAAACGGCAGAACGGCGATGCTGGCTGGTACGGCCGGGGGTTCGTTCTCGGCAGTTTCTTTTTCCAACTGCAAAGTTGAAATAGTGTAGATTTGGGCGCCGGCGGTAAATTTAATCAGGATGCTTCCATTGGTCACTTGAATAGTTTTAACTAAAGTGCGGATAGTTTTAAAAGTAAAACCGACCCCATTAATATTTAAAGTGCCGAAAGCTTTTACGTAAATATTATGGCTGCCATTGCTGACGCCTAAAATGGTGACTTCATTCTTTTCTAGAATCTGTAAATAATTACCGAAGTTCTTGATGCCGGTTTCTTTTGGCCAGATTTCGAAATCAGTCCGGGTAATTCCTTTAATATCAGAACCAAAATCGATTGTAGGTTGGCCGTGGAAAAGCACTTCACCGGCTGAGGGGGATACATCCGTAATGGTTTGCACAGTGGCTTCAGTCGCCTGTAGTTCGCTTCCTTCCGCAAGAGCTATCTCTTCCGGCAAACCGGCGGCCATTGATTGGCTAAACAGAAACGCTAAAACTACTCCCACTGAAATAATGGCTAGGAGTTCTTGCTCGATTAGATTGATAAATTGTTTGCCGAGACGGCTAATTTTTATTTGTTTCATGTTTGTTTTTCTTTTTACCCAGAGTCCCCTGGGGGACCGGATGGTTTATCTGATTTCGCCAGCAATCGGACCCAACTTTTGTATTTAATTTTATTATACCACAATTAAATTTTTTTGTCAACTGGAACCAAGTGGTGTTGGGATATAAGAGTATAGATAGGTCCATGAGGAGTGAGGGTGCTCGCCATTAAATCAATACTGGTTGCGGACATAATAGCAGGTAGGGTGATGACACCATTTAAAGATTGGAGTTTATTCAAAGTGACAACGTCGAGAGATTTGACGCGAGCTAAAGTAATATGAGGCTGAAACGGTCTAGCGTCTAATGTGGGCACGATTTTAATCAAACTGTTTAGTAAGTCCGCTTGTATGTTTTTAAGGGAATCATTAACAACTCCCAGTCGGAGATGATGGGGCTGTTGCCATGACGGGAAAGCGCTAAGTTGAGTAAATTTGAGTTCCGCAGACGGGTGACGGTTGGCGACATTGTTAAGTATGATTTGAATTTCTGGAATTAAATCTTCTTCCGTATCACCCAAGAATTGCAAAGTTAAATGCAAATTGTCTACCCGAGTTTTATTTAGAGCAGAAGAGTCGGGCAGTTTAGCCGCAATTTTAGCTATGGCCAATTTGGTGGCAGCATCTAAATGAATCGCAATAAAGAGTCGTTGGTTCATGATGTTATTTTACTCTCTTATTTATTCTGTATTTTTTCCTTCCCCCGTCATGCTGAACTTGTTTCAGCATCTCTTAGTAAATCCTTCCATTTAGGGTTAACACTCTCAATCAAGTTGATTTTCCACTGACGATGCCATCTTTTCAGTTGCTTTTCTCTGGCAATAGCTTCTATTACCGAATCGAATTCTTCCAAATAAACTAGTCGCTTAAGCCGATATTTTTTGGTGAAGGATTTGATTTCGGATAAATAATGCTGATCTAATCGTTGAACAAGGGTACTGGTTACGCCAACATAAAGCACACCCCTTGGCTTATTGGTGAGGATATAAACATAACCTTTCTTCATAACCCCATTATAGAGATCCTGAAATAAATTCAGGATGACGAACAGCCGCACTACACCAGTTTGGGATGACAGAAAAAGAGACAGCGGGTAGTATAAATATACTAAATATAATGCCAAAATGGACAATCTCTATGCGGTGATTTTTGCGGGAGGAGTAGGGACGCGGTTGTGGCCAGTGAGCCGTCAAAATAGCCCCAAGCAACTCAAACCGTTTCTAGATAGCAACGATACGCTGGTCCAGAAAACGTGGGAAAGAGTGCGGAAGATTTTGCCACCAGAAAATATTTATATCAGCACAGTCAAAGGTTACGAAAATTTCTTAATCGAGCAACTACCCGAATTTCTACCAAATCATTTAATAGTAGAGCCGGAACTTAGAAACACTTGTCCGGCGATTGGGTTGGCAACGGCAGTAGTGGCAAAAGAACATCCCGGCGCTTTCATGATGAATGTGTGGGCGGATCATTATTATGCCCAGGAAGATAAATGGGTCGAAGTCATCCAAAAATCTTTTAATTATCTAAAACAACATCCGGAACTGGTTGTAAGCGTGGGATTGCCGATTATTTATCCGTATACAGGGTATGGCTATTTAGAAGTGCAGTCGGAGCCGATAATTGAAAATGTTTTTGCAGTGAAGCGATTTGTGGAAAAGCCTAGTCTGGAGCAGGCGCAAGAATTTATGCAAGCCGGCAATTATTATTGGAATCCGGCGCTGTGGCTGTGGCAAGGGGAAAAGATGTTATCTATCTACCGCCAGTTAGTGCCGGATATCTACCAAGGTCTGCAGACGATTCAGGCAGCTTGGGGGACACCGGATGAGTTAACTGTTTTGCAAAACACCTATCCCACCTTTACTAAAGTAGCGGTGGATTATGCTATTTTCGAAAAAGGTCCGCAGATGGTGCTGATCCCGGCTGATTTAGGCTGGAAGGATGTAGGGAGTTGGCAGTCGGTCCACGAAGTTTTAAACGGTAAACAGAAAACAGGAGTGGCGGTAAAGGGTAAGGCTTTAGTTGTAAACTGTCAGGATGTTTTGGTTTTTAATGAGGATACCGATAAGCTAGTGACCGTAGTCGGCTTAGAAGATGTCGCTGTCGTAAATACCCCGGATGCTCTGCTGGTAGTCAGAAAGAGCCGGGATCAAGAGGTGAAGGGTTTGGTGGAGAGATTAGAAAAGGAGGAGATGACAGAGTATTTATGATAGTATAAATTGGTAATATGATAAATAAAGCTTAATTTCTCCTTATGGCAAAGAAAACAGGTCTGTTAGGGGCAGTTATCGTGGCAATTCTCCTGATGGCCTTAATTATCGATATTCCAGCTTTAGCTAAATTCGTCGGATTTAAAAATGGCTGGACGATTCATGAGGGCTTGGACTTGCAAGGCGGTACTCATCTGGTTTACCAGACGGATTTAAGCAAAGTTGCCGCTGGCGATGAAACCACTGCCGTTATGGGAGTAGTGGATGTTATCCGACGCCGAATCGACGCTTTGGGTGTGTCTGAGCCGTTGATCCAAAAAACTAAAGATAATTCTCGGGTAATTGTGGAATTGCCGGGTATTAAAGATGTTAACCAAGCTATTGGCCTGATCGGTCAAACTGCTCAATTGGAATTCCGCGAAGGGATAGTGGGGCAGAGTATCGACGCCAGCAACAAAGTGATTGCTTACGAATACGACAAATGGAAAGACATTGGATTGACGGGCGCTAATTTTGCCAGAGCCGAGGCCCAGATCGATCAAAGCAGCAGTTCGTTAGTGCAAAAACCGGTGGTGGCAATAGAGTTCGATAGTACCGGTGCTAAAATTTTTGCCGAGGCGACCAAGCGTAATCTCCAAAAACCCCTAGCTATCTTTTTAGATAAACAGCTGCTCTCGGCTCCGACAGTTCAAGATGAGATCACGGATGGCCAAGCGATTATTAATGGTAGCTTTTCTCTGCAAGAGGCTAAAAGTTTAGCCATTCAGCTGAATGCCGGTGCCTTGCCCGTGCCAGTCAAATTAATTTCTCAAAACAATATTGGCGCCACCTTAGGGCAAGAAGCGGTGACGAAAAGCATTGTGGCGGGATTACTCGGACTGTTAATGGTATTGCTCTTCATGATCATCTTTTATCGTTTGCCGGGCATTTTAGCTTCACTGGCATTAATTATTTATGCCATTATTTCTTTAGCTATCTTTATCTTCATTCCGGTAACGATGACCCTGGCTGGTATCGCCGGTTTTATTATCTCGGTCGGTATGGCGATCGATGCCAATATTCTTATTTTTGAACGGATGAAAGAAGAAATCAGGGAAGGCCGCAGTATTTTAGCAGCAATTGATGCGGGATTCTATCGGGCCTGGACTTCTATCCGCGATTCGAACATCTCTACTTTAATTACCTGTGTTATTTTGTATTACTTTGGTTCCGGGTTAATTAGGGGATTTGCTCTGACTTTGGGTATCGGCGTGTTTATCAGCATGTTTAGCGCCATTACCATCACGCATACCTTATTGCGCTTAGTCGCAGCGACTCCGCTCGTAAAAAATCTTAAACTTTGGGGAGCCAAATCACTATGAATGTAGTTAAAACTTTTAAATTCTGGATCGGATTGTCTGTGGTACTGATCATAGTCGGCATTACCGCCATGTTTCTTTATGGATACAAAACTGGCATCGATTTTGCCGGAGGCACTATTTTGGAATTGCAGATAGCTCAACCCAAAACTCCGGATACCGACACTAAAATGGTTATCACGGATGCCTACAAATCTAAAGTGAACTTGGATGTGGCGCCTCAGGCAGAGGGCGGTGATCGCTACTTTGTGCGCAGTGCTCAAATTAACAATGATCAGAAAAATACCATTCTGGTGGCCGTGCAAGAAAAATTCAACCAGGTGAGCGAGCTCAGGTTCGAATCGGTCGATCCGACCATCGGTGCTGATGTGGTACGCAAAGCCGTGCTGGCGGTGATCTTGGCTATTTTTGGTATCTTACTGTACATCGCCTACGCTTTTCGCAGAGTGCCGGGGGAGGTAAGTGCTTGGCGGTTCGGCAGCGCTGCCGTCATCGCTTTAGCGCATGATGTTTTGATTCTATTAGGCCTCTATGCTATTGTCGGTCATTTTTGGGGAGCGGAAGTAGACGGCATGTTTATTACGGCGGTTTTAACTATGGTGGGATTTTCTGTCCACGACACGATCGTAACCTTCGATCGGGTAAGAGAAAATTTGCGGCGCCGGGCGGGTGAAGATCTCGTTGTGCTGCTAAATGACAGTATTGTAGAAACCATTGTCCGGTCAATTAACACTTCCTTTACGCTGTTTTTAGTGCTGGTCGCAATGTTTTTCTTTGGCGGCCCCACTCTCAAATTCTTTACGCTAGCGATGATTATCGGAGTAATCGTGGGAACTTATTCCTCGGTCTTTATTGCTTCGCCCCTGCTGTTACTCGGATATAAAAAACATTAATCATGTCCAGCTCAAAAGTTATTCAAACTCCGCGGGGACTCAGAGATATTTTGCCCGAAGAGCAGAAGTATTGGTTTTGGTAGAGAAAAATTTTCAGGATGTTTTTCATGCCGCCGGCTTTGAGCGGATTATTTTGCCAACCTTTGAAGCTACTGAACTATTTAAACGCAGCGTTGGCGAATTTACTGACATTGTGGATAAACAGATGTATACCTTCAAAGATCTGGGCGGCAATAGCGTCACGCTACGTCCCGAGGGTACTGCCGGAGCCGCTCGGGCTTACATTGAACATGGCATGCGGACCTTACCTCAACCGGTTAAATTGTATTATTGGGGGCCAATGTACCGTTACGAACGGCCTCAGGCGGGGAGATTTCGGGAATTCTACCAGTTTGGCTTGGAATTATTCGGCGACGATGACCCGGCGACCGATGCAGCCATGATCCAATCCATGATGCGGTACTATCAGAAAATTGGTCTCAAAGATTTAATAGTTAAAATCAATAGCTTAGGAACTTCCAAGTGCAGAGCCAAATCAGTCGGAGCGTTAGAAAAATTTTTAACTCCCCACAAGAAAGATTTATGTGAAGATTGTAAAATCCGCTTGAAGAAAAATACTTTACGCGTGTTAGATTGCAAGGTGGCTAAATGCAAGGGGATTGTAGCCGAAGCTGGCAATATTCTATTGGATAGCTTAGACCAAGAATCAAAAAAACGATTTACTAAAGTTCTCGAATATCTAGATGATATGAAGGTAGAATACGAACTCGATTCTAATCTCGTGCGGGGCCTTGATTACTACACCCACACGATTTTTGAAGTGGTTATAAAAGGAGAAGATACTTCTATCGGCGGCGGCGGTCGTTATGATGGCCTTATTAAACTTTTAGGCGGTCCTGATACGCCGGCAATTGGTTATGCTGGCGGAGTGGAGCGGACTATTGATGCTCTAAAACAACAAACGATTATGGTTCCAGAAACAGCTAAAACCGATGTGTTTGTGGTGCAACTAGGGGATCGAGCCAAAGCCAAAGCTATCGAAATTATTACTAGCTTGGAACAGGCCGGTTTGAGAGTTTCCAGTTTGCTGGGGAAGGGGAATATTCAGTCGCAGCTCGGGGCAGCTAGCCAACTTAATAGTCTTCTGGCAGTTATTATCGGCGATCAGGAAGTGCATGATAAAAATGTGATTTTGCGAGATATGCAGGATCGGTCTCAGGAAACAGTGCTGGATCGGAATATTGTCAAAATGATCATCCAGAAGATAGAAGAAAAAACTGCCATTAAACTCTAGGGTATGGATCAAGAAAAATGGGGCGAGATTTTAGACCGAGTGCAGGCCCAATTTACTGTGTTAGAGGATACTAAAGCACCCGGTGAAGACGAGATCGGCGAAATAGAAACTTTAATTTTTACAGGACCGTTAGGAAAAATTAAATTGCTTTGGATCACCCGGCCGGTCGTGCTGGATAAAAAAATTATTGGCGCCCATCGGCGCGGAACCAGCAGCGCTCAGTATGAATATATTTATTCTCCTACTGAGATCACTCATAAGCTGGAAGCCTATCGGGAAGTAGACGGAGAATGGCAAACTTTTGATAGTAGTGTTTTTTAATTAAGATGAGCGAAGATCAAAATAATTGTGTGTTTTGTAAAGTAGCCCAGGGTGGGGCGATTACTCCCATCCGTTATGAAGACGATGATATTATTGTGGTCGATAATTTGCATCCCGATGCGCCGATCCATATGGTCGTGATCACTAAAAGACATATTATCAGCCTGGCTCATTTGGAGGAATTAGACCGGGATTTAGCTGGCAAGATTTTATTGGTGTGCAAAAAAGTGGCAGCCGATATGCACATAGCGGAAAATGGCTATCGCGTAGTCACTAATATTGGCAAATGGGGTGGCCAAGCTATTCCCCATCTCCATTTCCATGTTTTGGGCGGCGTACCCCTATCAGAAAAAGTCGGGTTAGCTGTGGCGGAGGAAGAACCCCATATTCAAGCAAAAACCATCGAAGAAGCTGTCTAAGATGCAACAGCTCAACCGGTTGAGCCGTTGCCCGACAGACTCCCTTGACTAGACCTGGTTTACAGGCTATCATTTGCTTATGTCTAGCTACGTCAAACGTAAAGAAAAAGAGAGTTTCGAGGCCATGATGCGCCGGTTTAACCGGATGGTGTTGCTATCCAAGTCTTTAACAGAAGCCAAAGAACGGCGGTTTCGGGCGAAACCGGTAACCAAGGGTCAACGGCGAGCCAGCGCAGTGCGCAAGGATAAGATTCGCACGCAAAAGAAGAAAGAGCTTTATTAATTTATGGATATTAAAGCTACGGTCCAGGCCGAATTAGTTGTGGCCATGAAGAATAAGGATGATTTGAAGCTGCAAACCTTACGGCTGCTTTCTAATGCGATTCATAACCAGGAAATAGCTAAAGGCGGCGAGTTAAGTGAAGCCGATCTGCAAACAGTCGTTAAACACGAAGTTAAAAAACGCAAAGAAGCTGTCGAAAGCTACACGGCGGGAGGGAGGCCGGAACAAGCCGCCAAAGAAGCCGCCGAAATGAAAATATTAGAGATTTATTTGCCGGCGGCAATGTCCGAAGCGGAGGTCGTTAAAATAGTTGAAGCAGAGCTAGCGGCTCAGCCCGGGGCAGCAGTGGGCCAGATTATCGGCGCCGTGATGAAAAAAGCCGGTGGCCAGGCCGACGGCAATTTAGTGGCAAAATTAGTTAATAGTAAGTTGGCTAATCGGTAATCAATGTCGCAGGTTTTTATTGGCTATGACGGGTATGGCATTGAAGGGGTGGACGATGAGTTCATCCGTTTTATTTTTGACGTGGTGTTGGGTTCAGCTAATAAAAGTCTGGATAGCGAAGCGGGTTTGATTTTGGCCAACGACGATAAAATGAAATCATTAAATCAGCGCTATCGGGGAAAGGATAAATCAACTAATGTTTTATCTTTCGAAAATAAAGACATAGTCGGCGTGACGCAAGCCCAGTCAGACAAAAATTATTTAGGAGATGTGTATATTAGCTGCGAGACATTAGCACAGGAAGCCAAAGGTTTGCGAATTTCTGACAAAGAGCGCTTTGCTCAATTATTTGTCCACGGATTACTCCATTTATTGGGGTTTGATCATGAACAATCAGCGGATGCTAAAGAGATGGAAAGTCTAGAAGACCGCATTGTCCAGCTGGTGCTGTAACATAGGGGATGATTGGCTAAGCGGGACATCTCGCATATAATAGATAAGAACGTCAACTTTTTAAGGAATAAATAAGCTCTGCATGAGGGAAAAAGTTACCATCGGCATTGATGTGGGTAGTTCGGAGGTTGTGGCTATTATTGGTCATCGCGGCGAAGACGAACTCCATCCCAATATTATCGGCGTCGGAGTCCAGGAGAATTCTGGTCTCAGAAAAGGGGTAGTCACCGATGTCGAAGAAACTGTGGCCGCCATCACGGCAGCTTTAGATAAGGCCGAACGGATGGCGGGAGTTCCGATCGAGAATGCTTATGTCAGCGTTAATGGGGAACATATCCAATCTTCTAATACCCGCGGATTGATTTCCGTAGCCCATCACGAAATCAGTAGCGACGATATTCTGCGAGTGATTGAGAGCGCCCAAACCGTGGCCTTACCAGCCAACCGCGAGATTATCCACGTAGTTCCGCGCACTTTCATTGTGGACGGTCAGGATGGCATCAAAGACCCTATTGGGATGGCCGGGACCCGGCTAGAAGTAGATGCCCATGTCATTACCGGCGCCACCCCCTTTATTAAGAATTTGCAGAAGACAGTGGAACAGGCAGGCGTCAGTATCGCCAATTTTGTCATGGCTCCCTTGGCTGCCAGTAAGGCCGTGCTATCCAAGAAGCAAAAAGAACTCGGGGTAGTGGTGATCGATATCGGGGCTGGCACCACCGGATTAGTCGTTTTTGATGAGGGAGATATTTGCCATTCCGCCGTACTGCCGATCGGTTCATCCCATCTCACTTCGGATATTGCTATTGGGCTCCGGACTTCCCTAGATGTCGCCGAAAAAGTTAAGGTCGAGTATGGTATGGCGAGCTCTGTCATGTTGTCCGACAAAGACACCGTCGATCTTTCGCGGTTTGATAAATCGGAAGACCAAGTTATTTCCAGGCGTTACATTGCCGAAATTATCGAAGCGCGGTTGATGGAAATTTTTATGATGATTAAAGCCGAATTACGCAAAGCCGGAAAAGACGGTATGTTGCCGGCAGGGGCAGTGTTAGTGGGCGGCGGCGCTAAGTTGCCGGGCATTGTTGATTTTGCTAAAGATCATTTAGGTTTGTCGGCGCAAATCGGTTTTCCTATTGAATTGCGGGGAGTGGTCGATCGGTTGGACGATCCGCGGTTTGTCACTGCCATTGGTTTGGTTTTGTGGGGAATGGATGAAACTAGCAACCTATCCGGGTTCACTAGAGAACCTAGTTTTAGCGGAGTGATGGCTCGTTTGAGAAGTTGGTTTAAATAAGTTATCCACAATTTGGGGATTAAAATTAGTGGGGATGGAATATGGCTTTTATGGCTCCCAAAGCCATTTTATAGAAAACCTTTTAATCCTTTTGACTTATCTTTTACTACTCATATATAATAAGAAGTCATTGGGTGGATAACTTGGGGATTGGGTGTGGATTATTTTAAGCCAACAAAATAATGCTTAGGAGGAATAATTATATGGTTTCGCGGAAAATGGTGTCCGATTTTGCGGGCGAAGGGGTGTTCGCTCGAATCAAAGTGGTGGGGGTTGGTGGTGGTGGTTCACATGCCATTAATCGTATGATCGATGCCAATATCAAGGGCGTCGAATTTGTGGCAGTAAATACAGATGCGCAAGATTTACATTATTGCGAAGCGTCCACTAAAATTCATATTGGCCAAACTACCACGCGTGGACTTGGCGCGGGAGCTGATCCGGAAAAAGGCAAGAAATCAGCCGAAGAGAATAAAGAAGATATTTACAATGCGCTCAAAGATGCCGACATGGTCTTTGTGACTTATGGTGCGGGCGGCGGCACTGGCACTGGCGCCGGTCCGGCAGTAGCGGAAATTGCGCGCGAACTAGGAGCCTTAACCGTAGCGGTGGTCACCAAGCCATTTTCTTTCGAGGGTTTGCGGCGCCGGAAAATTGCCGAAGAAGGGATTGAGGAACTTCGCACCAAAGTCGATACGCTGATTGTGATTCCCAACGACCGCCTGTTGCAGGTGATCGATAAAAAAACTTCGCTGTACGATGCCTTCTCGGTGGTCGATGATGTGTTGCGCCAAGGCGTCCAAGGCATTTCTGATTTAATTACTCAGCATGGCATGATCAATGTCGACTTTGCCGATGTCAAAGCCATTATGTCCAATTCCGGTTCCGCTTTGATGGGTATTGGCCGGGGCACTGGCGATAGCCGGACCTTAGAAGCTGCCAAGCAAGCCATCGACAGTCCTCTCTTAGAGCTTTCGATCGACGGAGCGAAAGGCGTTCTCTTTAACATCACCGGCGGTCCCGATCTGGGGATGTACGAAATTGACGAAGCGGCCAGAATTATTACCGAAGCGGCGGATCCGGATGCCAATATTATCTTTGGCGCCGTGATCGATGAAGCGATGCAAGGCGAAGTAAAAATTACTGTAGTAGCGACTGGCTTTGATGATGATATGTACAGTGTCGGTCCAGGCCGGCGCCGGATGGAGCAGCCAGCCCGAGTTGGAGGACAGCCGTCCAAGGAAACTACCGAAGAAGACAAGGACGAGATCGATGTGCCGGCTTTCATCCGCAAAAAAATCAAGTAAATATTCCCCAAGCTCTAATATTTACCCTCCGAGCGCAGTCGAGGAGTCACCTAAAGTACTTCTCGATTACACTCGAAGAATAATAACTTAAAACAGCCTATCCGGGCTGTTTTAAGTAGACTTGTCAATTCCTGCAGTGCTGGCTATAATAGGCCATTCATGGTCGATCATTGATTTTTAAATTAACACTGCCCTAATGGGGTGAAAAAGGGAGGCCACTTATGCCGCCTACGGCTATTAGATTTGTTCCGGTTATTTTTCTGACTCAAGTTCAAAAATTGGCTCAAAAACATGGCCTGCGGGGCCACGCTGATTTCTCTGGGAGCGAAACCTTTGGATCCATCCGGATATACAAACCTATGAAGGAAATGAAAAAAGGGGAGACCGGTTTCTCGGTACGTTTTCCTATTGCCAACAGAAAATCGCTCAATACCCATGAGGTGTATCTCGATATGAATCCCTTGTGGGTAGAGAAATTCATTGTGGACAGTCCGGACTTAGGTATCGCCGCAGGCCACGAAGCAGTGAGCCAGAAAGACATCACTTCAGAGACGATGAATCTTTTTCTCGCAGATGTTGCAGCTCTGTTTGCAGCTGAAACTACTAAGCTTCGGCTTCTCCTCGCCAGCACTGAATAAGATTAGTCTTAGCCTGGCTCTGCACACTAAATCATTACAACAAGACCATGAAAATAAGCGACCTGTTTCTACACAGGTCGTTTTAAATATCTTTCAACAAACTTTTCTGGCTGGGGGCGAGTTTTTTCTTGCTATCTTGGCGACACAAGATATTGGGGGTAAGTTAGGAATTAGATATCAACATAGTGTAGATTTATGCGTTGCCCCGCCTGTAAACAAGGAGACACGGCTGTCATTGATTCCCGTGAAAGCGACGAAGCCGATAGTATTCGCCGCCGGCGCGAGTGTACCACCTGCCATTACCGTTTTACTACCTATGAAAGATTTGAAGTGCCCAATTTAATGGTAGTGAAAAAAAGCGGGGCGCGGGAAATGTTTGATCGCCATAAACTTTCTCGGGGAATTTATAAGGCCTTTGAAAAACGCAACGTCAGTCCGGACAAAATTGAAATAATGATTGATAGTATTGTCCGGGAAATTATGGAAAAATATGATGTAGAGATTCAAAGCACCGTCATCGGGGAAATGGTGCTGGAACGAATCAAGCAACTAGACAAGGTGGCCTACATTCGGTTCGCGTCAGTCTATCGGGAGTTTGTGGATTTAGCAGCTTTTCAAGAAGAGATCAAAAAATTAATTAGCAGATAATAATTACTACTTAGGAGGTGGTATGGCAGTAACTCGCACGGGAGTTAAGTTGGTGTCGCGGTATTTTACGAGAGAGGGTGAGAATGTTTTTGATAAAGAAGAATGGGGGAAGCGCCGAGCCTATTTATTTGATAGTAAGGCCAATCAGGTTTTAATTGATTGGGAAGTCGAGGCGCCGGTGGCCTGGTCAGATACCGCCGTCAATATTGCCGCCTGGAAATATTTCCGGCGCAAGGGCGTACCAACTCCGGAAGGCCGCGAGATGAGCGTCCGCCAAATGATCGATCGGGTGGCTTTGGCGATTACTCAAGCCGGAAAAAAATTAGGTTATTTTTCCGATGACGAAGAAACCCAAACTTTTTACGACGAAATAGCGCATTTATTGCTGTTGCAAAAAGCAGCTTTCAATTCACCGGTCTGGTTTAACGTGGGTATTTTCGAAAAATACGGCATTACCAGAACTACGGACACTAATTTTTATTACTACAATCCCGACACGGACAAAGTTGAGGATTCGCTCGATAATTATGAACACCCGCAGTGCAGCGCCTGTTTTATTCAATCCATCAAAGACACATTAGAAGATATTTTTGATTTAGTTAAGCGCGAATCGCGGCTGTTTAAATGGGGCTCCGGCACGGGCACTAATTTTTCGACGCTACGCTCGCGGCTCGAACGATTATCGACTGGCGGCAACCCTTCGGGGCTGATATCCTTCCTAAAAGTTTTAGATGCGGGAGCTGGTGCCACCAAGTCCGGCGGCATTACCCGGCGGGCGGCTAAAATGGTCATCGTTAATATCGATCATCCTGAAATCGAAGACTTTATTAAATGGAAAGCCAAAGAAGAAGAAAAAGCCCAGGCTTTAATCCGGGAAGGCTATGATGCCGATTTCAACGGCGAGGCTTATCACACCGTGGCAGGGCAAAATTCGAATAATTCGATTCGGGTGACCGATGAATTTATGCAAGCTTACTTAGCGGACGAAGACTGGCAGACCAAAGCCGTGACTAATGGCGAGGTGATCCAGACTTACAAAGCGAAAGACCTAATGCGGATGATCGCCGAGTCAGCTTGGCGCTGCGCAGATCCGGGTATGCAATACGATACCACGGTAAATCGGTGGCATACTTGCAAAATGTCCGGTCGGATCAACGCCAGTAATCCTTGCAGCGAATTTATGTTCCTAGATGATTCGGCCTGCAATCTTTCTTCCATCAACTTGGTGAAGTTTGCCGACGAAGAAGGCAAATTTGATATCGCCTCGTTCCGGCGGGCGGTAGAATTGATGATTTTAGCGCAAGAGATCTTGGTAGATTACAGTTCTTACCCGGTAGATAAAATCGCTCTCAATACCCACAAGTTTCGGGCGTTAGGACTGGGTTATGCCAACCTCGGCGCTTATTTGATGCGCTTAGGGATGCCCTACGACAGCAAAGAAGGGCGGGGAATGGCCGCGGCGATCACCGCTATTATGACCGGACGAGCTTACGCCATGTCAGCTAAAGTTGCCGGCCGGATGGGGCCGTTTGTCGAATATCCGCTCAACACTGAGAGTATGCAAGAAGTTATCCGCCTGCATAAATATGCGGCCGAGAACTTGCGAGATATTCCAGATCCAGATTTGCAAACAGCAGTAATAGCGGATTGGACCGAAGCCTCAGACCGGGGCCAAGAGTACGGCTACCGCAATGCTCAAGTCACTGTCTTAGCTCCCACCGGCACTATTGGTCCATTGATGGATGTAGACACTACCGGCATCGAGCCAGACTTTGCTTTAGTAAAATATAAAAAGTTATCCGGCGGCGGCGGCTATTCAATTATTAACCAGTCAGTCGAGCCGGCCTTAAAAAACTTAGGCTATACGGTTGATCAAATTGAACAAATTAAACAATATGTTCTAGAAAAAGGCACGATCGAGGGTTCCCCGGAAATTAAAGAAGAACATTTGCCGATTTTCGATTGTGCCAACAAATGTAATGGCGGCGTCCGCTTTATTCAGCCGATGGGGCATATCGAAATGATGACCGCCGTGCAGCCGTTCCTGTCTGGAGCCATTTCTAAGACCGTGAACATGCCTGAGGAGGCTACCGTGGAGGCGATCGAGGAGATCTACATCGAAGCGTGGCGCCGGGGCCTTAAAGCCATCGCCATCTATCGGGATAATTGCAAAGCTTCCCAACCGCTGACTGCTAAAGGTGCCAGCCAACCCGGGATGTTAATGGTGCCGTCGCGCCATCGCGAGATGCCGTTAACCCGCGAGGGCGTCACTCATAAAGTTGTCATCAACGGCCAGCACAAAGTTTACATTACAGCTAATAAATTTGAGAACGGCGATCTGGGCGAGATCTTTATCGCTGCCGGCCTGGAAGGTTCGGTAGTATCAGGAT
>JBAZXK010000004.1 GCA_041659905.1 Patescibacteria group bacterium
CTGTATATGAGGTAAGAATTTTGCGTGTAGGTGGATTTGTTGGCCCAGTTAGCTTTAGTGCGGATGAACTGACTAACCAAACCGGAGTAGGATCAGTTGTTTTTGCTCAAAATCTAGTGAAAGATCCGTCCGGAAATATTTATGATATGACCGTGACAGCCAATGGAACAGTATTTAATGCGGATTATCCGTTTTATGTCAAGGGAACTACTCCTGACTTGGGCGGCTTACCAGCCGAGAGATGGGCACCGAATAAGTTAGCTGGACCTCCCCCAGAACCGCCAGCGCACTTTATTATTCAGAGTACGCCGGGCTACACCTTAGACATTGTGGAACCCAGCCAAAATGTTTTTGCTGGCAACACGGCTACCTATACCATCAAAATTCAGGATTTTGTAAATGGTTTTAACGAACCTATTCGTTTGAGCGATGATATTTTAACTAACTATAGCGATTATGTTGAACCTAATGGGGTTAGTTACGATCAAAATCCCATTACTAACGAAACTCTTTTACACATTCACACTAAAGAAGGTGTGTCTCACCCAGGCTTTACGTTCACCGTGTATGGCAATAGCACTCCGCCCAACCCTACTCTATACCGGTTTGACACGTCAATTCTAGCCATAGGTGTGGCACCAGATTTTTCCCTCTCCATTGTGCCTCTGACTCACACCGTATCTCCAACTGCTCCGGGTAACAGCGCTGTATATGAGGTAAGAATTTTGCGTGTAGGTGGATTTGTTGGCCCAGTTAGCTTTAGTGCGGATGAACTGACTAACCAAACCGGAGTAGGATCAGTTGTTTTTGCTCAAAATCTAGTGAAAGATCCTCTCGGAAATATTTATGATATGACCGTGACAGCCAATGGAACAGTATTTAATGCGGATTATCCGTTCTATGTCAAGGGAACTACTCCCGATTTGGGTGGATTACCTGCCGAAAGATGGGCGCCCAACAAGTTAGCTGGGCCTCCTCCAGAACTGCCAGCGCACTTTATTATTCAGAGTACGCCTGATTTTGCTATTGATATTGAGCCACCTACTACCAAAACCGTCCATCCGGGAGAAACTGCCAATTACCATATTCGACTTACCAGGTTTAATGGCTACAGCGGAACAGTCACCCTGTCTCATAATCTGATCAGTCTATTTGTAGTAACTCCTCTTGTCTTCGACGATCCTATTCTAGAAGAAGGTCAAAATGATACTTATTTGCGAGTTACAGCTACGAACCCAGCCGATAATAGCACTTTACCTTTCAAGGTTTTTGGCCAAGGTATTGTGTCGGGTAATCCAGCCACCCGGGAAACGGATGGCACATTTATCATCGAAAATCTCTTCGATTACCGCCTGTCTATCAATCCCGCTAGCCGAACAGTGGCTCCAGGTGGAATCACGACTTATACCGTAACTTTAACTAGAGAATTCTTGTTCCCAGGCCCAGTTAGTTTAACGACTAATTTGGGCAGTATGGTAGGGGTGCAATCGGCTGTATTTAATCCAGAGACTTTATCTGGCGGGGTGATGACATCCACTTTGACAGTGACAGCCAACAGTTCAGCCAGTGATGCCGCCCATGTCTTTACTGTCTATGGAGCTACTCCTGACCTAAATGGTAGTCCTGCCCAAAGAACAACTCAGGCCACTTTTGTGATTGAGAATAATGAGGATTTTAACATTGAGGTAACACCAAATACTCTCACGGTCGCTCCCGGAGGCACGGCATCCTACGATGTCACTCTGATTCCAATCAATAACTACCCTGGCTCTGTAACTCTCAGCAATAATCTTCTGTCTGTTTATGGCGATTATATTCAATCAGCTACCTTTGGCACCACCGTTTTAAGACCCAGCTCCCCTACGACCAAACTCTGGGTAACAGCTAAATCAGACATTCCTAATTACGATATTCTTGATTTTATTGTGACAGGGACTGGTTTGGTAGAAGGCATCAATCAAGACCGCAGCGATTATGCTGATCTTCTGATTCGCAATCCCTTCGACTACCGCCTCTCTATCAGTCCCCTTAGCCGAACAGTGGCCCCGGGTGGAGTTACAACTTATACCGTCACTTTAACTAGGGAATTCTTGTTTACTGGCCCAGTTAGTTTAACGACTAATCTGGATAGTATGGTGGGAGTACAATCGGCTGTGTTTAATCCGGAAACTTTGTCCGGTGGGGTCATGACATCCACTTTGACAGTAACCGCCAACAGTTCGGCCAGTGATGCTACCCATGTCTTTACTGTCTACGGAGACACTCCTGACCTCAATGGTAGTCCGGCCCAAAAAACAACTCAGGCGACCTTTGTGATTGAGAATAATGAGGATTTTACGATTTCAATTTCTCCCAAAACTAAATCAGTGGCTCCTGGCAGAACTACCACTTACGATATTACAGTTACTCGCCTTAATAATTTTACCGGTACGATTAGTCTAAGTACCGACCTGGGCAGCAAGATCGGCATTCAATCTGCCTTATTTACTGACAATACTTTAGATAGTACAGAAACTGCCACTGCTTTAAATGTCATCACTTTAGCTACCGTCCCCACTGTCGATATTCCTTTCTTAGTGATTGGTAGTGGCAGTCCGGAAGGCATACCCACTATTCGCCAGGATACGGCTACATTAAATGTAGTGGATTTCCGCATCACCATCGACCCAAATAGCCAGACTGTTACTCCGGGCGGAGCTACCTCTTATACGGTTAACCTAACTCGACTTAATGGCTTCACCGGTACTGTTAATTTAACTACTGACTTGGGTACGAAAAATTATATTGCATCGGCTATATTGGCCGATACTGCTTTGAACGGCGCCGAATCCAGTACTAGCTTAAATGTAACCACCTTGAGCCCGGCCCCTGATTTAGATATTAACTTTACTGTAACGGGAGACAGTTCAGTGGAAGTTGCCCCCCTATCTCATCAAGCCACAGCTCTTCTCCGATTACTCACCCCCACTATTCCTGATTTTACTATTACTGTGATTCCCGAAAACCAGACCGTTAATTCGGCTGGCAGTACTACCTATGATGTACTATTACATCGTCTAAATGGATTCGATAAGTCGGTGACTTTAAGTGAAAATCTATTGAGTAATTATCCGGATTATATTGCTTCGGCTACCTTTGGCTTAGACGTTCTCCCGGACGGAACTACCGATCAAACCACAGTTCTGTATGTTACTGCCAAAGATGTGATCGGCGGCAATATTGATCTGCCCTTTGTGGTTACGGGTAAAGAAACTGCCACTGGCTTACCTGAACACTCAGACAACGCTACTCTTTCTATTATCGGTGACACGCCTCCTCCGCCTCCGCCACCTCCACCCGTCCCTGATTTTACTATCAAAATTACTCCCGACCTAAGAGAGGTAGATGCTGGTGGTTCCACTGATTACACCATTACCGTTACACCTATAAATAATTTTAACGACAAGGTTATTCTCACCCACAATCTATTAAGTGATTTTGGCGATTACATATCTAAAGTTGATTTCGATGTCCTACAACTTGATATAGACAACAACTATACTACCACTATGCATGTGGAAACTAAGAATATCTCCAATAGCCACATACTTACTTTTACTATTACCGGAACTGCCATCAGCGGATCTCCGATTCACTCCGATAATGCCGACCTACAAATTAATGTCGCCGGATCTCCTCCTCCCGCTGGCGGTGGAGGCGGGGGTGGAACTTACACTCCTCCTGCTCCCACTACTGGCGGCAGCACAGAAGACTTTACTATCCAAGTAACTCCTCTGACTAACACTACTATTTATCCAGGCCAAACTGCTACCTATCAAATCACCATTATTCGCTTGGGCGGCTTCACTGGTCCCGTCACTCTCTCTACCGATGTTTTGCGACTTAATTATGATGTTGCCTCGGCCACTTTCGGTAAAACTACCGTTCCTGCTGGTGAAACTACCACTACTTTATTATTAGTAGCGCGGTCTAATGCCGTGATTGATTCCAGTACCCTCTTTAATGTTCAGGGCAATAGCTCCACCTTAGGAGACAGAAATGATGATGCACCGGTAGCTATTATTATTCCTCGCGGCTTACCTTCTACTGGTCCTGTCACGCCTCCATCGCCATGGTTCTGGCTTACCATTATGGGTATAGCTTGGTTGAGCTGGGCACAACTGCATACTCCCAAATCCCGGCAGGTTAAATAATTTCATCTACTAAAACTCGGCGATATTTCCCCACGGAAAGATGGCCGAGTTTTAATTTGCCAATACGCACTCGCTTAAGTTGAATGATTTTATATCCCAGCATTTCGGCCACGCGTCGGATTTGCCGTTTTCTCCCCTCTTGCAGAATCAATGAGATAATCCACGAATTAGGACTAATCTTATTAATTATCTTCACTCGCATGGGTTTAATTCTGGCGCCATCTATTTTGAAACTCTGAGAGAATTTGGTAATTAAATCTTCGCGTTCCGTGCCTCTTCCGTCATCCTGAACTCGTTTCCCTGGCCGGGCAGGCAGGATCTTCCTTGGAGATGCTGAACTAAATTCAGCATGACGGGAAATAACTACCTCGTATTCTTTTTCGTGTTCGTAGCGGGGATGCATCAACTTGTTAGCCAAATCCCCATCGTTAGTAACTAGCAATAATCCCTCACTGTCTTTATCTAACCGGCCCACCGGGTAAACCCGACCCACATCCTTAAAGTAATCGGCAACGGTTTTTTGGGCATGCGGGTCTGCCATAGTCGAGGTTACTCCCGCTGGCTTATTAAACATAAACAGCAGAGGAGTCGCCGCCTGCAAAATCTTGCCCTGGTATTCCACTTTATCTTTTTCTGGATCAATTTGTATGCCAAGACTAGTAATAATCTTGCCATTTACCTTCACCTTCCCCTCTTGGATCAGCTCGTCAGCCTTGCGCCGGCTGGCTATCCCCGCCCCCGCCAAATACTTGTTCAATCTCATTTTCGTCATGCTTATAATATAAGCTGGTTTTCTCAAGATAAAAAGAAGCCCCCATAAAGGGGGCGTTGAGATTATCATTTCTAAAAGGATCATTTTTTTATTACATCACGGGGGGCAGTTCTGCACCGCACTTGCCACAAAAATCTAATTCGAGTGGCATACCTTCGGCTCCGCAGGCATCACACTTGCGTGTCGTATAGGGCCCAAACAAAAGTTCCATGTCGGCGCCTTCCGCGGCGGCACACCGGATAGAGTCATGATCGACCGGCCGTTTTTTCGCGAACCCGACCATGCCGAAATAGGCTTCGATCCCGCCCATGTTGCGAACGAGTGTGTCTTTGGCAAATCCCATGCTGGTGCCCCAGACCAGGTTACTGAAGAAATTAAGCTGCTCGCGAGTGGAGCGGATTGAACCAGGGAATTGGTTGAGAGCATCATGCGCCCATCGATCGACCGTAGAGTCGAGTTCGGCGTATGAGACAACGTCGTTCACCAACCCCCAGGCTTTAGCCTGTTCGGGTAGGATCGGGCGGTTGAAGAGGAGAATTTCCTTCGCGCGAC
Source organism: Patescibacteria group bacterium (assembly GCA_041659905.1). Lineage (NCBI taxonomy): Bacteria > Patescibacteria group bacterium. The sequence goes on from JBAZXK010000004.1 coordinate 5,518, forward strand.
GCATGCCGACCACGAGTGGTAGATTCTGGGTCGCACCGCCGGCGGCGACACTTCCAACCGTCGCACCGACCTGCTTGATATAGCGAGTCGGTGATTTCGTCCCGTCGGATTTTTCTTTCCAGTCGGTGTCGGCCATGATCGCGACGTCGCAGCTTAAGTTCCATTCATTACCGCCGCCGACGACAATTCCGTTCAGGCACGCAATGGAAGTTTTGCCAGTGTTACGGAGGGCATCATGGGCGCGAACAAACCAGTTCATCCAGTGCCACATGTCCTGTGATTTTCCGAGGACGATCATGTCGGCATATTCTTTGACGTCGCCGCCGGTGCAGAAAGCTATGTCGCCTTCACCACGGAGAATGACCACGCCGATTCTGTCATCACACGCAACATCGTCGAACGCTTCGGTCATTTCTTTTAGAGTTGCAAGGTTGTATGAGTTGTAGACGTCGGGACGGTTGATCGTCACGCGTGCGATTCCGTCCGTTTTCTGATACTTGATGAATTTGAAATCGAACTCGCTCGCGTCCTTATGTTCAAAAAGTCCGGGAGCCTTTCTTTTGGGAATTTGGTACTGCATAGGTTCTTTGGGTGTCATCGGTGTTTCTCCTGTGATTGTCTAGTTGTTAAGGTGCTTTCCTGCACCTATTTATTCTAAGTTGTCAGGTTAAGGTAGGTTAGTTATACTATGGCATATTAAGAGACCTGTCAACAAAGCATTGATAGCCAGCAACGCTAAAATCTCATACAATAAAGGAGAGTTAATCCATAGAATATGTCTAAACAAACCAGACAACACAAAACCGATAAACAGAGTCGACTTTCTATCTTGCGGCATTCGGCTTCCCATATCTTAGCCGCCTCAGTGATGGAAATGTTCCCCGAAGCCAAACTGGGGATTGGCCCGGCGACCGAGGATGGGTTTTATTATGATTTTGCCCTGCCGCGCCCGCTCATTCCGGAAGACCTGCCTCTAATCGAAGCCAAAATGCAAGCACTCATTGCGGCTGATTTGCCGTTCGAAAAAACTACCGTCGCGATTGACGAGGCTATTAATAAATCGGCCAATACTTCGCAGATCTACAAAACAGAGTTGATGCAAGATTTGAAAGCAGCGGGGGAGACCCAAGTTACTTTTTATAAAAGCGGGGAATTCGTAGATTTGTGTGCCGGCCCGCATGTGAAATCCACTAAAGAGATCGGCGCCATCAAACTGCTTTCTATCGCAGGGGCTTATTGGCGCGGAGACGAGCATAATACCCAGCTTACCCGTATCTACGGCACTGCTTTCGAGACGATCAAAGAATTGGATGAGTATCTTGTTATGTTAGAAGAAGCCAAAAAACGCGACCACCGCAAATTAGGCAAAGAACTTAATATCTTCGCTTTTGACGACCAAGTTGGCCCGGGTTTACCCCTCTGGATGCCTAATGGCACGGTTATTATTGAACAATTAGAAAAACTAGCCCACCAAACCGAAGCAGCAGCCGGCTATCAGCAAGTCAGAACCCCACATATTGCCAAGGAATCCTTGTATCTTACTTCTGGACACCTGCCCTACTATGCCGATAGTATGTTCCCGCCTATGGTGGCAGAAGATGCCAAGTATTACTTAAAAGCTATGAACTGTCCGCATCACCACAAAATCTTTGCCGCTATCCCCCGCAGTTACCGGGACCTGCCTTTGCGCTTAACAGAATATGGTACCTGCTATCGTTATGAGAAATCAGGGGAATTGTTCGGACTAATGCGGGTCCGGTCTTTTCAAATGAATGATGCTCATATTTATTGCGCTCCCGAACAATTTGCCGAGGAATTTAAGGCGGTTAATGATATGTACATTAAATACTTTAAGATCTTCGGTCTCAAAAAATATGTGATGCGCCTATCCACTCACGACCCAGCTAAATTAGGCAAAAAATATATTGACGAACCTGAGCTTTGGCAACAAACCGAAGAGATGGTACGAAAAGTCTTGATTGATGCCAAAATTCCTTATATAGAAGTGGCGGATGAAGCGGCCTTCTATGGGCCAAAGATCGATGTGCAGGTTTGGAGTGCCATCGGTAAAGAATTTTCTATTGCTACCAATCAAGTCGACTTTGCCATACCGAAACGATTTGGGCTGTGCTACGCCACCAGCGATGGCGGTACTGCTACGCCACTATGTATTCACCGCGCACCGCTCGGCGTCCATGAGCGATTAATCGGCTTTCTATTGGAGCACTATGTTGGAGCCTTCCCTTTCTGGCTCGCCCCAGTCCAAGCCATTGTCCTTCCAGTCAGCGATAAATTTAATGATTATGCCAAATCTGTATTTTATCAACTTATCAAAAAGGGTTATCGAATCAATTTAGATGACCGCAATGAATCGTTGGGTAAAAAAATCCGCGAAGCCGAACTTCAAAAAATTCCTTATATGTTAGTGGTGGGAGAAAAAGAGGCCTCTGCTTTAACTGCAACTATTCGGACATTGCATGCCGAGGAACAATTAACCAAAACTATCCCCGAAATCATCGAACTCTTTCGTAAACAACGCTCTCCATTAAAGTAACAATGTTTACTTTGCATCGCTATCCTGGCCTTGCCCAGGATCGTATATAAGATTCTGGAGTCGCTCCAGAAGCTCCCCAGAATGACGACCAAGAAGTCCGGAATGACAGGAATATAGTAAATATATGACTAGAAAAATAAAGGATTCGGGCGATCCTGATTTGCACGCTCAAAAGCGGGAGGTTAAGCTCCGCAAAAAACATCACTTACCGGATAACCGCAAAAGCATTCAGTTAATTGCCAAGCTATCTTCCGCCCCTAAACATGGTCAAAAATCTTCGTCTCGTTAGAAATGATATAATCAGCAGTTGAGTTCTCGCTTAAGCTCGAATCCATCCTTCGCTCTGTGAGCTTCGGAGGGCTACTGTAGCAATATTCTTCGAGCAGAGGCGAGCCTGCCTGCCGGCAGGCAGGAAGTTAACATTAATCTAAGATTTTGATGGTAATTTCTAAACAGGGTAAAGCGATTGTGATCGTGGGACCAACCTCTTCAGGTAAAACTGATTTGTCTTTGCAATTAGCTAAAAAATTCAATGGAGTGGTGATTTCCGCCGATTCCAGGCAAATTTACAAAGATATGGATATCGCTACCGCCAAAACTACACGCGACCAGCAACAAAATATTACTCATTATATGATCGATATTTTAAGCCCGGATGAAGATTTTAATCTAGCTCATTACCAAAACACCGTGAACAATTTACTTTGCTCAATTTCCGAAAACAATTCAAAACGCAGCCAACCGGTTATTCCTTTTATTGTCGGGGGTACTGGTTTATATATCAAATCGATTGTGGATGGTTACCAATTGCCTGCCGTCCCGCCTAATCCAGTTCTCAGAGCTCAATTAGAACAGTTCTCAATAAAAGAATTAGCCCATCAACTAAAACAACTTGATCCCACCACAAAAGTAGATTTACAGAATAAGCGCAGAGTAATCCGTGCCCTGGAAATTATTAAAAACCGGTCGGGGAAACCAATCCTAAATCAACCAGTAAAGTTGAATTATGAATTCTTCCACATTGGCATCACTCGACCGCGGCCGGAAATTAAACAACGCATCGTGAATAAAATTACCGAAATGTACAAACAAGGGCTCGTGAAAGAAACTAAAAAATTACTGGCCAAAGGCTATGATTTTACCAAGCCGGCTTTTTCGGCTCTTGGCTATAAACATATCCTGGGTTACTTGCAACATAAAATTACCTTGCATGAAGCATTAGATCGCATGCGGCAGGATACCCAAAGATATGCTAAACGGCAAATGACTTGGTTTAAACGCGATCCTCGCATCCATTGGATCAAAGATTATACCGAAGCTGAAACTCTGATTCGAAATTTTCTTAGATAAAATTCTACTTGCGATCCACTGAATTATCAGATATAATGCAAAACCTAAACAAAAAAACAGGAGTGTACATTAAAAATGGTTAGCACAAAAGAAGACGAAAAAACATTCGCCGAAATGACAGCCAATGAGTTGGAAGAAAACACTTACCTTCTCAAAAACAAAGCTAGAAGGGGAGAAATCAGCCCCGAGGAAGCGAAAAAACTTATCAGGCAATTGGGAGAAGTAGCTGATGACCCAAATAAAGGTTATCTAGTAAGACAAACTGCAGCAGGAACACTCAGGGCACTGGGTATCATCTGTCTCCCTGTTTCGGGTGGTTCGGAATGAACCAACTTTCTCCGGATAAATTTTAACCCCTGCTTAGGCCCCAGGGGTTTTTTTTACATAAATCCCCTTCTCTAAGTTAGATTTGACTTTAAAAAGATCGCCCAAAGTCCGCCAAGCATCTCGGCCAGCACGCACTTTACTGGCGCTATCGTTAGACCAATCTATTCCCACTTCTTTAAATGAATATTTAAGATACCGGGCAATGGCTAAGGCTTCGAAATCAAACCCAAACCTATCAATCGTCACTCGGCTAAAAATCTCTTTAGCGGGTTGGTTTTGGAATAACTTGAACCCGCACTGGGTGTCATATATACCTGGCAACAAGACCACCCGAATTAAACGATTACTCAGGCGGCTTAACCAAACTCGATACCACGCTTGCGGCATTAGAATTTTGGCCCCCGGGCAATAACGAGAACCAAACACCACCTCGTATCGACCAATGTGGGGTAATAGTTTCTCAATTTGGGTAATGGGAGTAGAATTATCCGCATCGGAAAACAGAACATACTGTCCCCGAGCAGACAATATCCCTTGCCGGACCACTGCCCCCTTGCCCTGATTCGTTGAATTAGAAAGCAATTTTAACTCTGGCCAATCTCTGGCAATATCACTCACTGTCTTGTTGGTATTATCAGTACTGCCATCATTTACCACTAACACTTCGTAAATATATGCCTGCTGTTCCAAAAATTTCCGCAGCCCAGTGAGAGTTTCACTGACCCGCTTTTCCTCATTGTAAGCCGGAACCACTACTGATAAAAAAATTGATGCATTCATTTAGTGGCGACAAAGAAAATATTAGTAACAGTGGGATAAATTTTTATTTGGCTAAAACTTGTGCTCAATAAATCATTCAGTTCATTAACCGACATCTCGTTATGAAAAGGTTCTTGAATTTTATAGTGCTTAGTATTGGAATGATACGTAATACTTAAAAAACGCAACTTCCAAAACCATGATCTCCGCGGAACTGATCCTACCAAAACTCCACCATTTTTTAGGAGGCGACATATTTCATGTACCACTTTCTCCGGATAAATTAAGTGTTCTAATACTTCTGCCGCCACTATCAGATCAAAGGTAGCCTCCGGATAATTAATCCCTTCTTCCACATCGCATAACTGGCCGATGGCTCCTGGTACATATTTTTTTAAGCGTTCTAAATTGCGCGGATTTAGATCCAACCCCACCGAACCAACTGGTAAATGCCGTAAAATCAGGCCTGTTCCGCAACCTACTTCCAACGCCACTGGGCTGCCCTGAAGATAGGGCTGCAACAATTTTAACAGCCACCATTCCCTGTATTTATGCAAAAAACTCTCTGGCCCTCGTAAATTATCAGCGGTATCAGTCCAATCATAGGTTTCCACCTCTTGGTAATATTGATTCACCAGCGTCTTGTAACCCGGCCAGTCCAATTCGGAGGGCTTACTGTCCGCTATATGCTGTTTATATGATGGATGATTTGCGTTTTCCAAAGATGATAAATTTATAGGCTAAGAAATTCCAGACCCAGATAACAAAAACTGACACAACTTTAACTATATTATAGCGCCAGTCGAAAGCCAAACTCGGCCAATAGTCGCCTGATGCGGGTAGGCCATACTTAATGATCAAAGTGGAAATACCTAAGCCCAGCAAATTAACCGCTACAAACCCGCTAAACTGCTGCCAACTATTAACTGACTTGTCCTGAAAAGTCCAATATTTAGTCAAAAAATAACTGTTGGTTACCGCCAGCGAAAAGGAAACTGCATTCGCCGGTAAGACTTGCCAATGCCAGATTTGGATCAGCAAATTCAATACTCCAAAATCTATCGCCGTATTACCCAGTCCAACAATGATAAACTTCATTAATTGGTAGCTGATTTTAAAATAATGTAACCCCTCGATGCGTCCCTCCCCAATTTTCCTGAATAACACAAGATTAGTTGCTAATCTTTTGCAAAAATTAGGGAGGGACTTACTCGGGGAATAATTATTTGCCGAGCGGAGTCGAGGCATTACCATGACTTTTTTTAGCTAATATTACTATACTGCTGCCAAAGGGAAATTTAGCGAAACTCAACCACCAGGATTCAACTTTGCCTACACCAATCAAAAAATTATTAATCCATTTGGGTACAGCTATATATTGGACCAAAGCTTGAGAAGATTTTTTCACGAAAATCCGCTGGAGCCAAAATAAAGGAAAGGTTAAACAAAAAAAATACGAACTAAAGATGATATTAAAACCATTGTTTTGCAATAATTTAGTTAATGGCCGTAAATTATAACGCCGAAAGTGCCCCAATGCGCGGTCATGCGGACCGAACAAACTCTGATATGCCGGCACAGAGATGAATAATAAGCCACCAGAGAGCAAAACTCTCCCCCACTCCCCTAATACCCGACTTTCATCAGCTAAATGTTCTAAAACATCAAAGGCGGTGACTAAATCGAATTCTCCGCTTTCCACTGGCAAATCTTCTGCCCTACCTAACACTGCCTTTCCTTTTTGGGCAGCTAATGCAACTGCCAGCTCGCTCGTGTCAGTCCCTACTATCTCGCCGAATTTGCTTAGCCAGTAGAAGTTTTCTCCTGTCCCGCATCCGACATCCAGAATCCTTAGTTTCTCCTCCCTTGTCATTCCGAGCGAAGTCGAGGAATCTAGCGGAGGAGATCCTTCGACTCCACTGTCGTTCCGCTCAGGATGACAGAAAAGTAAACCATGAAACCTATTTAATATTGTCTGCAAAATCGCTCGGCGGCTGATATGCCACCAATAAGTTTTCTCCTCCTCCGCCAATGCCCGCACTGCCTGATCATCCATATTTATTATTGTATCAGATCAGGGTCAGAGTAATACTTCCGGTATATGCACCTACTTGAGCAATATTATAGATCCGGAGAGTTGGTAGTAAGGTAAATCCGCCTAAACCATCTTTGCTACTGCCGGCTACCGAAGCAGCAGTTACCGCACTTCCCATATAATCTCCCGACTGGGTAGAAATGTTAGTGGTCGGAGCGGCAAATAACCCAGTAATCACATCGCTAATCCAATAGGTACTGGAATCGGCAATAACAGTTTGGCTGCCCGGCACACTAGTAAACTGCCATACATTGCCCGTAAAATGGCCGTCTACCGCAGCCCATTTAACTGCCACTCCATGTTGCAGTTCTACCCAATCGGTGGACATATCACCACTGCCAGACCCGCCTAAGTCACTGGACCAACCGAATGTGTCAGGGCTACTAATCGTATTGGCAACCTGAATCGTAAAGGTTTCTACCGAACACCCCTCATAGGTATTATTATGGCTCATATCATTAAGCCCACCTCCAATGAAGCTGATATTCCCCAGGGTCCCTGTAGCGCAGGTGTTGAATTCGGTGGTCACTGTAGCTGTGCAATCCCAACCGGTGCTATTGCCGCTGGTTTGGCCTCGGTTGTCTCTCACGGTAATTTCCTCCCCTCCTACAAAGTCATATTCATGATAAGCGCCGCTGCCGAATTGGTAATTTCCTAAAGCCACTGATGAAGGAGAACTGATTGTCAAAGCATATGCATCGGCAACTTTCAAGCTGGGATAACTTTTGCCGCTAGCCAAAGGAATACTTGCCGCTAATACTTCATCATAGAGACCAAAGTAATAAGTAGTGTCAGTATCATTGAGAACACTATAATGCTCAATACAAAATTCCCATTCCACTGTCGTACTGGCCGGGTGATCGGAATTGGTTTGGCCGGTAGAACTCGCTTCGTTATGTGTACCTAAATTGGTGGCATGAGAATCAGACAACACTTTTGATGGTATTTTATCTCCATCTGTTCCTCCACCGTCATAAAAGCGCCATTGGCGAGTACCATCTGCAATACTCCCCACTGGAACCCATATTATCGGTTCATTTAGACTGATAGTATATTTCAACACTTTCCGACTATCATTTTCCGCTATCCCACCGGTCTCGGTCAGGTTAACTCGTAGTTTATACGGAATGGATTTGCCATTTTCTATTTGCGGGGGGGCTGTATTTTCTGCTGCATAGGCATCGGCTTCGTCTGGCGAAGCATCGGCTTCATCCGCATACCAGCGCCAGTTATTTATTTCCGGGGTATAACCAGTTATAGTTATCTGGGGAGTATATGTATAGGTAGCAAAAGCACTGCCATTGTCATTAGCGCGGATATTGTAGGTTTGGGTGGAGCCGGCGCCGACCAACGACCATTCGTATTCGGTAAAATTCCACAACCCCATTGTGGTATCTCTCGCCGGACTAGAATCCTCTTCCATCTGCCCAGCTACAAAATCATAGCCGGAGCTGGTCTGATCAGTTAATTGTCTGGTAGTAGCAGTGGGTTCGGTAAATTGAGCAGAGGCGATAATTTTAATCGGAGCGGCGGAAGTAGTAATTTCCACCCAAGCGCCGGGCGGTGAGCTAACTTGATATTCTATTTTTGGTTGCAGGACATCTGGTTCCCCTCCAGCGTTCTCAATCTGGATGCGCAGGCGAAAGTTAACCCCTGCATTAAAGGCGGCGGCAGTATGGGGGTCGATGGCACCACCGTTTCCATTAGTCCAAGCTATATGAGTTTCATCATCATCATCTTCGTCAAATTGATAATCGCTTTCAGTGTAAGTCGCCGCTTGGTACTGCAGAGGCGCTCGATTGGAGTTCAGCGGAGGGATAATGGCGCTGTTTCTAGGAGAAGTGCTGGGGGTATTGGCACCACCAAAGTAGTGATTGACCGTATAGGTATTAACTATATATTCATTCATCTCTATAACTAATCGCTCACCAGCTGAGATGGTAATGGCTCCGGCGCCATTATTAACAACTATTTCAACTTGATTGTCGGTCGTGGCCACGGCCCACTCGTTAGCAGCCCCTGAAACTTGGGTCACTCCCACAATAGTGTCTCCAATCGTGTCGTCCGGATCCCAAGTGTAAATGGCATATCGGAAAAAAGCGTTGGCACTGATATTACTCTCGTTACCGCACATCTTGATGATAAAATTACTACTAGCGGGGATGGTCTGGGCCGCCAGCGGAGGAGAGGTAAATATATTAAATAACCATTCACCGCTAGCTGTGGCGGCCTGGGAGTTGGTTTCGGCGCTACTACCGGCACCTGTTTGCATCCGGCGACTGTCTAGTGTGCCTCCTTCGGGAGCGGATTCTATGCTAGTGGTGTTAGTGGGCTCATGGTCTACATTAGTTTCCCGGAAATAGAGCGGATCAAAAGTGTCTACGATAGTATTATTGACGGTGATGTAGCTGGCCGGAGAAGCGTTGCCGGTTCCAGTTGCCACCGCCGTATTCCCGCCCCACATGAAAGTGCAGGTATAGGCCGTCGTCCGGGTATTGTTGAAGTTGACCCAAATTTCCACCGCCAGATAGTCATCAGTGTCGGTAGTATAAGGCGTTCCCGCCCCCACTACATTACCCATTTCGGTTGTGCTGATCAGAATACCCTCATTGCTAGTCCCTATTTCGGTTGTGTCCTGGCCGGGACCGGCCAAAGTTTTGACATTGGCCGAAGGATTCTCGTCGCCATCATACACATAGACAAAGGCTCTGGCCATGGCATTGGCGTTACCGGAACTTTCATCAAAAGAGGCCCCGATCTGGAATGTTGTAGCACTAGTAAAAGTAGTGTCGGCTGCGAGCGGCATAATAAAAGTACGATACCACACTAAGTCAGCATTAGCATCGACCGTGCTGCTCGCCTGCACGCTATCAGTAGCTACGCCAGGAACCAGTGCTCCAAAAACTGGGTGTTGCGCTATAGCAGTGGTGGCGCCAGCTTCAGTCACTTCAGCAGTATCAGTGCTTTCCTCATTGTTCGGCCCGGTAATATCATAATAAGTGCTGGCAGTAGCAGTATCGTTTTTGAAATAAAAAGTGGTTTGAGTGGTGGCCTGGGCATTAGCTTTTGGTGTTGGCGTTACTTCCTGCGGGTGGCCAACTAAATCCGTATCCACCCAAATATTCGTCGTCAAAAAAACCGCCATCATCAACCACGCCACCCGGCGGAGTAGAGTGGGACGAAAAATCTTCCGTTTTAACGATTGGTGATGTTTAGTTTTCGTTAATCTGCTCATTCAAGAAAATTCTTTTTTTCATCATACTGGCCTCCAATTCCGTCATCCTGAACTCGTTTCAGGATCTCTTGCGCTGTCGTTTGAGGGACATTAACTTAGAGATGCTGAAATAAATTCAGCATGACGAAACAAGATAATTATCGTCAATTATTTTGATCGTTTGGGTGGCCGGCGCTTCACGGTTTTTTTAGCCGCTAATCTACTCGCGCCAGACGATTTTTTAATTGCCATTACTGGAGGAACCGGGATAAATAATTCCTGTCCTGCCTGCAACTTATATGGCCATTTCAATTTATTGATCGCAATGATTTCCTTGGCGCTTACCTCGGCAAATTCCGCCACAGTTTTAACGGTGTCCCCCACCTCCGCAATCACTGGCTCCAGATCAACCATACTTCCTTCATCCTGAACCTGCCTCGCTTGACGCGAGTCAAGGCGGGCTCGTTTCCCTGGCCGGGCAGACAGAATCTTCCTTGGAGATGCTGAAATCCATCCTTCGCTCTCCGAGTTTCGGAGGACTGGCGTAAATTCAGCATGACGACCACTGGAATTAGGGCGGTGCCTGAAAATATTTTTAAACCATTTCCCTATAGGTTCTTCTACCCCGCGACGTAAAGCCTCCTTATCTGCACTAGATTGCGCTTTTTGTTCGACTTTAGTCATTTGTCCTTGCGGGATAAGCAAGATATCTCCCACCAATAGATCATATGGCCATTTTAATAAATTAAATTTGGCAATTTTTTTCGGATCTATATTATAAATACCGGCAATCGTCGTTAAGGTTTCGCCTTTTTTCACAGTGTGCTCTTTGGTTTTAGTATTCAACCTTTGGCGGATCACGATCCACAGCCAGAATTTGCGTATCAGCAATAAGAGAGCTAGTCCGATCAGCCACCAGAGCATGGTCAGCCATGGAATCAACCAAAAGACATACTGAATATCTTGGTATTCGTCTTTGACATACTCACCTTTAAAGTCCTCTTCACCATAATGGATCCGGAAATCAGCCACAAACCGGCCAAACTTAGGCGGATGCTTTTGCCAAGGGATTTTAGCTTGGATCGTGCCTCCCCGCAGGATCATCCCAAATTGAGATTTTAACTGTTCTCCCGCAGAACCAAAAATCCCCCGCAACTTCACATCTGCTTTCGGAGTCAACTGGACATTGCCATCATTGTGCATCGTCATCTGAAAATACAGCACATCCTTGTAAATAGTGTGGTGGACATTTTCTATTCTCAGTTTTCTGATGATATCTCCCGGAACAGTCAGATATAACCGAGCTGCCACGCGAGTGACTACCGACAACTGGCCGGCACTTTTTGTCGCACCGGCAGTGGCGGTCTTGTCTTCCCAAATCACTACCCCGCCAGGGTGGCTTCCAACATCCGCATCTAATGGCACTTTCACGGTCAAATCTATGGTTTGTTGGCTTTGGGGAGGCAAAGTTACGCTATTGCGGCTTAAAGTTGACCAAGTCCCCACATCTTTGTTTTCTTCCACGCCTCCCACTAAAGTATAGCCGCCGTCTTTGGTGACTGCTCCATCCAACACAGCCACTTTTAAGGTAACCGTGCTATTGCTATGATTTTTAATTAATACTTTGTCTTTGATCTCTTTGCCCGGCTCTGCTTCGTATACAAACCACGACCGGATACCAGGGTATTCATTCGTTGCGGCTGGAAAGACACTGACGCCATTTCCCTCAATCGCTAAAATTCGCGCTGGCGCTAAATTGAGTATAATCACAGCCAGAAGCACCAACCCAAAACGATAAATTGTTGATGTTGAACGCATTCCCTCCATATTTATCAGTATATCATCTGATAATTCTAATTAGTAATGCTTTTGAGGTCAGAGCGCTCGAAAATCATCGCAATCTTATCGCTATACAATAATTTCCACTCCTCCGGATGCGCCATAAAGTAATCTTTTGATGTCCGATTCGCAAACACCAGCGCTAACCCCACATCATAGCGACCAAGTATTTCCGGGGTGGCTTCTTGATTCTTGCCGACTACTAAATAATCAGCAAATATGTCCTGTTCGGGTGTCTGCCAAACCGCCATCCGCCCATCAATAAACACTTGTTTCTCCGGCAGCTGCCAAACCAAATACCCCCCCCAATTATATTCATTAAACAATTTGCCCGCAGGGTGATTTTCTTTGATATACTGTACGGCTTGATAGGGATAATTAGCGATACTGCCCCATGCCGAGGGATCATGAGTATAAGGCATTATCTCTTGGTACCTTAGATAGCCTATATATATAATGATAGGCATTAACGCTAATATCAGCCACCGGCTGCGCAAATAATAGTGAATTCCTTTCGGAAACAGTTGGTCAATCATTTCCACTAGCAAGGGTAAAGCAATCAACGGGAAAAACGGCAAATTACGCCAGCTAGCGATAGCTATGACAAAAAAAACTAACGCTAAACCAAGTTTAACAACATCCAATTTCCGCCAGGTCCATGGAAGTAAGACCAGCAAACAAACTGTGTAAATAATCAGATTCTGGCTTTGCGGATTAGACCACTGGACCGGATTCCATTCTGAAATACCCTTGAGTACGGCCGGATTAAACACAGTCCGAATAATTTCATCATACACGCGCCAAGTATATGGATTAATTAAGGTAACCCCTGCCATCAAGACAATCACTATCCCTAATTCAATTAATTGGCGAGTGGTCAGGATAGGCCCGATCAATGCTTTTTTAGAATAGTGCTGCCAAATAGTTTTGCTTGTTGCCAAAAATAAAAATACTCCAGAGAGCAATAATCCGGCAACAAATCCTCCATGTAAATTAACCCAAATTAGCATTAAAGGTATCAACCAATAAATCCGATGGTTCTTGGGCTCATAATACCAACTGAATAAATAATAGAGCGTGGCAGCCAACCCTACTAGCGTGATCACCTGGGCCCGAATGCCTACGATCGGCAAGGCGACTAAAGCCGCCACTAATGTCATAAAGATAACCACTTCCCACCGTGCTTTAGAAACTCGGGCTGCCAATAAATAAGCGGCAGCTACCAGTCCGGCAAACAGCGCCGACAACCACCAAAATCCTAAATAATGATTGCTCAAATATAACCCCACATCTGTGAGCCACTCGTGAGAGATCCACGGGTAACCAAACATAGTATAAGAATAAAGATCACCTCGAGGCACTCCAAGGCGAAGAATATCTGCCCCGTTGCGCAAATGCCAACCCAAATCCGGATCGGTTGGGGGACGCATCAGCACAACTGTAACCAATAGTAAAATTAACCCGCTGAACCACCAGACAATTTTGTCCGTCCTTATCTTGGAAATTGGTTTATTCTTCTTTTGTGATGGGCGCGAGCCCTTTAACCTTGACATCAGTTATACCATTTAATAATTCGCGAATACCAGGGACGCCTAAATCATAGTAAGCCAAATAACCCACACCGTCCCCTAATGCTAATTTAGAGTATGCTCCGGTGGGAATATTCCACTTATTACGGATGATGATCATAGATTCATCGGTGGGCAATATTTCCAGCCAATCTACCAAAGACCACTGGTGCCTATAAGCCAACATCCATTTTTTGTTATCCGGATTATATACTCCCCAAGTGGTATGGATATATACCGGATACTCCGGTAAATAATACTCAAATTGAGGAAATCCCCAATTGAGAAATGGCGATTCTAAGGCAATCAAGGAACTTTGCGGATTAAACTTATTGCGAATAGCCGGAATCACATTTCGCCAAAGTCTGTTATTTACTTCAATCACGGGATAAGTACTCTTTTGCATAGCGACAGTGGCGCTTGGCTTAACATAAGTAAAAATATTGAACCCAGCTATACTAATAGCTAACACTGTTATCAAAGAAGTTATCAATAATGATTGACTGGTCTTAACATGATAGGCCGCTACCAACGATTCAATTAAACCTATGGTAGCTACCGCTACCAGGATAGTTAGAGCGGGCAGTACCACCAAAAGATATCCGGGAATGGTAAATACTATCAATAGATAAAACAGCATCGCTGGAATAACCCAGAGACACCAAAACCAGAGATTAAGCAGATTCAACTTCCGCTCACCGGCCCGTGGAGCTAACCAAGAAGCCAGGTAAGTTATAGTGACAAAAGTAGCTAACCCAAAATTAAGCAATAAATTATTCCAGATCAGTTTCGCATACCACGCCAATTTGGCCAAACCCTGGTCGAATACTGTAAAACTATACAGACCAGCTTTCCCTAATAAAATACTGCTTAAGGCTTGCCAGAATTCAAGCAATCCGCCGCTCAGCCACATGGCTGGGAACAGCCATGCGAGTGTCCCCCCTAACATAATAGATATATTAATAAGCAGCCCTCGCCAGCTGCGTTGGCGCCAAATTGTCCACAACCACAACGGAACCATAAAGATGATCAGGGTGGGCCGGAATCCCCCGCCGATAGCCAAGATCAAACTTGCCCACAGAAGCGCCTTGTAATTTTTGGTGTCAGTAGCTGCACGATATAAATATATCCCCGCCCAAGCCGAGAAGAAAGCATCACAAGCATAATTGAGCGCCACCTGGCCATAAAACCAAAATAAGGGGCCTGTTATTAACATAATAGTACTTAACCAAGCCACTTTTCTTCCGTAAATTAACTTGGCTAAATAAAACACAGCGTAAAAAGCCAGTACTGAAAAAATAATACTGACTATGACTAACGCTAAGTTGGCATCCTGTATTAATAAGTAAAACCCCTTGGCAAATAATATATATAAAGCGTAACCCGGTGGATGAGGCTGGTGCATACTGATATCATAATGATCCAAAGCCAAGGCATACAAAGCCGAATCAGTGCTAAACAAATATTCCGATTTGCCAATCCATCGGCTAATAATAACCCCTAGCGCCATCACCCCTAACCAATAATTATCCGATCGTGCCATAACTGAATCAAACAAACTCTGCGGTTTGATTTTTTTGAAACGAGTCAGCCAGATCGCAAAACCGCGCTTAGTTTTACTAACGAGAACTTTTTTGCTTTTGGCTGTGCGTTTCTTCACACATCTATTGTAATGAATTTGCAGATATTAAAAAAGCGCCCCTTTAGAACGCATCAAATAATTACAATTAACTATGGTTAGATATTTATGCCAACGTATAAACGAGTGTGGCAGTATAAGCACCGGCAGGATCTGTACCGTCAACCGTCAAGTTGATAAACCCATTATCGTAATTAAATCTCCCCGAGGCAGCCGTAGAACCATTGAATAGAGTAATTCCAGTTCTATCCAAAGTACCATTGGTGCCCTTCGCTACTTGATTAGTATCAGCATTCTGCAAGTTGCTAATAATACCCGCTTCCGCATAACAATTCAAGGCAGAAGCAGCAATCTCATCCCCGGTAAAGTTAGACGAATTGATTGTTACTCCCCAGGCTTGCGAGTTGCCGCGATAATCCGTAGCTACCAAACCATCAATCTCTGTATCACCAGTAATGTTGTTACCTATGCCAAAGGCTTGGGAAGCAAAGTTTATTGCTAAAGGAGCATTTTCAAGCGTAAAAGAACCGGCTGTCACATTGAAAGACAAATTAGTAACATCGCCCACAGCTTTGACTAAGCCAAAGGTGGTCATAATCATCAACCCAGCAACCGCCAAAAGAATACCGCCAAACAGCTGTTGCCGCACTTGATTTTCCGCCCTATTTAAGATTGTTTGCTTAGTAGCCATTTATTTGAGTGTTTCTTTAGTTCTGCGAGCTGTTTTTACTTTATTATCTTATTATACCACTATTTTCCATCTTTGTAAAGCGTCTTCTTTCCTATGAACCCAAGACCAGAAAGACGGATTTTTGACTGTTTTTCAGCCCTTGGACTTCATCTGTTGGAGCCCCCGCCGACATCTCTCTGTAGCGGTGGCGAAAGTTCTGTTGGCTAGCCTATTAATCCACCGGATAACACAACTGTCAAGAGCCCCACTGGCGTGAAGTTCCTATAAAAATTATATTTGTTTTTTATGCAACCCGGGCATACTGCTAATAAATTTTGTGAGCCAAAATAAAATAAATATTTGCAACAACTTTAATATATAAGCAACTCAAACTATATGCAAATATTTTATCCCCATTTTTCTCAACTTTTATTTTAGACATTTCCCTACTTCGTCATTCTGGCTTGTCCAGAATCTTTGAGTACAAATCTTTTAAATCAGGATTGATTATTTTTACTAAGCGGATTTTGTCTGCTCTGTTGAGATTCTTAATTTGTTTTTCTCAAATAATAGCTTGCTCTATGAAATCAAAAGTTTCGTAATAAAGTAGTCTATGGCATTTATATTTAGCCGTAAAGCCTGGAATTAAATTATGCTTATGTTCATAAACTCTGCGTATTAGATTATTTGTCACTCCTGTATACAAAGTCAACTTGTAACTTCCTACAATATATGTAAATCCGCCTTTAATCATAAGTCTATTGTATAAAGATTCTGGACGCATTTGCCACGGGCAAATTTGCCAGAATGACGGTATGTATTTGTGGTCGGGGTGAGAGGACTTGCACCTCCGATCTCCGCGTCCCAAACGCGGCGCCTTAGCTGCTGGGCTACACCCCGATGATCATTCCTATTTTCCCATTATTCCGGCTTTCCGCCAACTGGACCCACGGAATCAGTGTAATCCGTCCCCAATCAGCGGAATTAGTGGTTATGCTATCATGAGGATATGAGGTATTCGCAAAGTTTTATTAAAACCAACAAGGAAGCGCCGAAAGAAGCGGAGACAATTTCGCACCGACTTTTGCTCCGCGGCGGGTTTATTCACCCCCTCGGTGCCGGATTTTATTCACTGCTCCCGCTGGGTTTTAAGGTTTATCTAAAGATCTACAACATCATTATGGACGAGCTGCATAAAATTGGTGTGGAAGATATGGTCATGCCGGTAGTGCACCCCGCTAGAGTGTGGAAAGAAACCGGCCGGTTTAGTGAAGTTGGGCCAGAACTTTGGAAGATAAAGAATCGCTCGGATGAAGATTTTGTCCTGGCTATGACTCACGAAGAAGTGGTGACCGATGCGGCCAAAGCAATCATTTCGTCTTACAAAGATCTGCCGAAATTAGTCGGGCAAATTCAAACCAAAGTGCGCGACGAAGCTCGGGCGAGAGGTGGATTAATTCGCACCAAAGAGTTTACTATGCAAGATGCTTATTCTTTCGACCGCGACGAAGCCGGATTGGATGCGGTTTATCAAAAATTTATTGGCGCTTATAATAATATCTTCCAGAGAGTGGGTGTCGAAACTGTGATGATAGAATCATCTACCGGCGCTATGGGCGGCTCCGGCGCTCATGAATTTATGATGATCACGCCGAGCGGAGAAGATAAGATTGTTATCTGTAAAGATTGCGGCTGTGCCGTGAATGCAGAAGTATTAGGTATTATGAAAGAAGGAGCGGACGAACCCAATGTCAGCTGTAAGAAATGCGGCAGCACTAATTGTGAATTTAAACGCGGGATTGAGTCCGGTAATATTTTCAAACTGGGCACCAAATACAGCATCCCGATGAAATTGATATACACTGATGAAAACAATCAACAAAAACCGGTCGTGATGGGAAGTTATGGGATTGGGTTGGAGCGGTTAATGGCATCGGTAATTGAAGCTAGTAATGATAGCCGCGGCATGATCTGGCCGGAAAATATTGCGCCGTTTAAATTGCATTTAATTAGCATTGATAAAAATAAAAAAGCTGACGCTATTTACGAGAAATTGGTCGGCAAGGGTATTGAAGTATTTTATGATGATCGGGATGTTTCACCCGGAGAAAAATTTGCCGATGCCGATTTGATCGGTATTCCCTACCGCGCCACCGTAAGCCGTAAAACTGCCGGAAAAATTGAGCTGAAGCGCCGCACCGAGTCGGAAGTAAAATTAGTCACCACCGCCGAACTCCTCAAGTTACTCAAGTAACAATCTACCACTTCTACCGTCATTATTGAACTTACACCAGCCCACCATAGCCTCGGCGTCGGCTGGGTTTCAGCATCTCTTGCACTATTGTTGCTTAAGTTAATAAAGAATATCAGTGATGGAGATCCTGAAATAAATTCAGGATGACGGAAGGAGGCACTAAAATGACGAATTGGAGAGATGTCCAGATGACGATACAATAGGTGTATGACTATCGCGGAAAAACTCCATGCAGCAGTTCAAGAAGCGGCCATCGCCTTATGGCCAATAATTGAATTGCCCGGTTTTGATGTCGTGGCACCTCCCTCGCCGGAATTCGGGGATTTTTCTACTGCCCTACCTTTGACTCTAGCAAAAATAGCGCAGGAGTCGCCTATGTCGATCGCCCAAAAGCTGCAAACCCACCTGCAAACCCAATCTTTAGGTTTTATTAAAGATATAACTACCACCGCTCCCGGTTATGTTAATTTTTTGGTTGATTTTTCTTCTTTAAGCGAACATCTGATCCAGAAGATTCTAACTCAAAAACATGAATACGGCACATGGCGGGAAGATAAAGGCAAAGTTCTAGTGGAACACACGGCTATCAACCCTAATAAAGCTGCCCATGTCGGCAATTTGCGCAATGCCTGTTTGGGTGATACTGTGGCCAATATTTTGCGCACTACTGGCTACCAAGTCGAGGTACAAAACTATATTGATGACACTGGCGCCCAAGTGGCTGATATTTTAGTGGCAATGGAGAATCTACCCGATAAACAAGGCAGCGAACCGTTTGATTACTATTGCTGGAATATCTACACCAAAATCCACAGAATGTACGAAGTGGACGAGAAATTGGTTGCCCGCCGCAAAGAGATTCTCAAGCTCACCGAGGAAGGCAATAATGAAACTGCCCAAAAAGCCTTGGAGATAGCCAACCAAGTGGTCGATCGCCATCTACAAACTATGTCTCGGCTCAACATTGCCTACAATCTTTTAGTTTGGGAAAGAGACATCATCGATCTCGGGCTCTGGCCAACTGTATTCGAGAAATTAAAACAAAAGAAGTTAATCAAACAGCCTTGGCGCGGAGTCAATAAAGGGGCCTGGATTGTGGAATTTGGTTCCACTGATCGCGAACATAAAATCTTGGTCAAAAGCGACGGGGTGGCTACCTACACCGCTAAAGATCTGGCTTATCAACTTTGGAAATTCGGCTTACTCCCGATTGATTTTGAATATTTTGTCCGTACTCGCCAGTGGAATAATGAACCATTACTTACCACCGCTGGCGGAACTTTGGGAATTGAGAATCTGGAACCGGCTGAACGGCATTTCCAGAAACCCAATAAAGTTATTAACGTAATTGATGTCAGGCAAAGTTATCCGCAGGAAGTGATCAAAGAAACTCTAACTAAGTTAGGGTATGCCGATGCTGCGAATAATTCCATCCACCTAGACTACAATGTGGTCAAGCTTTCATTGGGAGCTGTGAAAGAGTTAGGTATTAGACCGGAGGTGGACAAAACCGAGTATGCTATGTCCGGCCGGGAAGGTATTGGAGTTAAGATTGATGATTTGATGGATAAGATCGAAGAAAAAATTGCCGCTGTTAATCCCAATCTCCTCCCCACCGATGTACAAAATTTAGCTTCCTCAACCTTACGCTATTATATGCTCCGCAACCGGCTCCACACGGAAATTATTTTTGATTTTGACGAAGCATTAAGGACTGACGGCAATACCGGCGTTTACCTCCAATATGCTTATGCTAGAAGTTGTAATATCTTGAATAAAGTGGAACAATGGCGACCACTTAGCCAGAAATTGAATATACCGGCGGGGTTGTCGTTGGAGACTAAAGGATTACTCAAAGCAATCGAAGAATATCCGGGTGCTTTGCGGGCCGCTGAAACGGAATTAGATCCTTCACTACTCACTGACTACGCCTTTGCTTTGGCTAGCCAATTTGCTAAGTTCTACGAAAAAAACCCAGTTCTATCAGCTGATCCTGAAACTAAGAACTTCCGTTTGCATTTAGTCGCCAGCGTCAAACAAATCTTAGAGAATCTACTGGAAATTTTGGGTATCATTCCCCTTCCCAAGATCTAGCGATACAATAAGCCTATGAAAATACAGGATAAAATCTATCTCGGTTTAGGTGTAATCTTCATTTTGTACGCCTTGGTCAATTTTATTGATAAACCGGCTCCTAGCGTTAACCAAACCAATACTCCGACTGAACAACCTGTCAAAATCATTGCGGTCGGAGATATTAATTTGGGACGACAAACTGGCCAAAAGATCTTGGCCGGTGAGATTGATTATCCTTTTATTAATATTGCTGATTATTTAAAATCAGCTGACATCACTTTTGGTAATTTAGAAAGCCAATTGGCTGATTTGGATGGGGAAACTCAATCTCCCACTAATGAATATCGCTTTGCCGGGCCACCCGCCGGAGCCGACAGCCTAAATAATGCCGGTTTTGATATCGTTTCTCTCGCCAACAATCATATGTGGGATTATGGCAAAGATCGGCTATTCGAAACGATGGATAACTTGGATCGGACTCCGATTAAATATATTGGAGCTAGTAGAACCACAGAGAATCTCTATCATCCGGTGATTATGGAAGTGCGCAATCAAAAAATCGCTTGGTTCGCCGTTACTGCCATTTTAAACGGTTACGAAAAAGCGGGAGCAAAAGATTATGTAGCCTGGGCAGATGATGACCGCTTGATTGAGGCTATCAAACAATTAAGAACCCCTCCTGCACCTCCCTTTACCGATGGGGGGATGGGTGGGGTGGATTGGATCATCGTTTCGATGCATCGCGGTGTTGAATATGCCGCCACTCCGTCATCTACTCAAATCGATTTTGCCCATAAAGTGATTAATGCCGGAGCTAATATTGTGATCGGCCACCATCCCCATGTGCCAGAGGGGATTGAAAATTACAATAACGGGATAATTTTTTATTCGCTGGGGAACTTTGCCTTTTGGCAACCATTTGATTATTGGACCCAACACAGTTTTGCTGTGGAATTTACTTTAAAACCTGACGGCACATTTGATCACACTATTGTGCCGATCAATGCCGGCTGGCAACCTAAATTAAGTGACGAGATCGATCAAACCAAGATAAAAGAATATCTCATCAAATTATCCGATAAGCTCAACCCCGCAGCTGCCGAATAGCAGTATAATAAAATATACCCGAAAAAAGGGCGCACCTAAGGAGGCTACTATGACTACAGCGGCGATCACTATTTTGCCTGAAGAACACGAGATGCTTGCAAAACAGATCTGTGAAAAGTTAGGGAAACTCAACCTCCCTAAAACATTCACTCGCAAGTCTGGCTGGACAAGAGGACTCTACCTGGGCAGTGATACCGATAGCGATATTAACTACCCTCGAGCCACTGAACTACTCTCTGGCACCTATCATCGGACCAATCCTCCCCAAACTATCACAGTGCAAGAATGGTTTGCCATTCTTGACCGGATTGAGGAGCTCTTCCCAGTATAGACTGGGTTTGCTCCCGACTGGCGGATCCTCACAGTGACCCGCCTTTTTGTTATAGTCAAAGTATGGCTCTGGCAAAAATAAATAGCGCGGCAATTGTAGGACTCTCCGCCACTTTAGTGGATACGGAAGTGGATATCAGCAATGGTCTGCCAGGTTTTCTGATAGTGGGACTCCCGGACAAAGCCGTGGAAGAAGCTAAAGAGCGAGTAAAATCAGCTATCAGGAACAGTAATGTGCAATTCCCCAATCGCAAGATTACCGTTAATTTAGCTCCAGCCGATTTGCGCAAAGAAGGACCAGCTTATGATCTGCCGATTGCAGTGGGGATTATGTTAGCCTCAGAACAAATTTATAAACCGGATAGTGCGGTGTTCTTTGGCGAATTAGCGTTGGACGGGAATATTCGCCCCATCAACGGAGCGATCCTGTTCGCCTCTATGGCTAAGGATCTGCACATTAAAACTATTTATCTACCCGCCGAAAATGCTTTAGAGGCTTCTCTGATCGATGAAATAGAAATTATTCCGGTCAAAAATTTAAAGCAACTGGTGGCTCATTTGCGTAAAGAAATTAATATTCCAGCCCACCCGCAAACTGCCGTGGACCCGTCGTTGTTGGAACAATCTTTCGCGACCGATATGAAAGATATTTCCGGGCAAGAACAAGCCAAGCGAGCCTTGGAAATCGCTGCTGCCGGCCGGCACAATATTCTCAAGTTATGGGCACAATGTAGACAATATGCCCAGATTTAAGATAAGAATCAAGATTTGATTCCGACTTCAAACCCCTAAGCATACTGATTGACATTCTGATTGGAGAACGATATAATCTAGTTACTAAACCTGAAGCGGATATTTCGTATGTCCGCTTCTTTTGATAGATTGAGACTCCTCAATTTGTTCAAGGTCCTTTTTTAGCATTATGAAATCTCTAAAATTACTCCCAGCAAATTTCTTGATTTCTTGAGCAGTATTATGCGAACGAGCCAAAATAATTACCTCATACTCAAGGTCTTTAAGATATTTTAAGACTGGTAGATAATCCCCGTCACCTGCTAATACAACGGCTCTCTTGTAATTATCCTTCTCCTTCATTAAATAGAATGTCAGGTCTACATCGCAATTTGCCTTTCTGGTAACTGTGCCGTCTTGTTGCGGATAGAATTTAACAGGTTTTACCACCAATAAATACCCAAAATTCTGTAGTTTCAAATAAAATTTAGTTTTTTGATAAGCACTCCTGAGCTCTTCGAATGATTTAATCTTTTGAGCATCAAATTCACAATTAAATCTTTTACTGCATGCCATTGCAGTCTGTTGGACATCTTTGTGTTGGGCCTGACATTCGGATATATAATTGGTGATATTTTCTTTTAGCTTTTCCTTTGCAGCTAAGTTATTTGCAGGTACAGATACTAAAATGTCAGCCGCATAACTCATTTTACTATAGAGCTCTATTTTTAATCCTTTCAAATCCACTGATTCACAACCGAGATAATCGTGTTGGTAATTGAATGTTTCTACGCCACCAAAATA
Organism: Patescibacteria group bacterium; assembly: GCA_041659905.1. Lineage (NCBI taxonomy): Bacteria > Patescibacteria group bacterium. The sequence goes on from JBAZXK010000004.1 coordinate 28,836, forward strand.
ATAAATCTTTTCGGCTTGATATTTTTGCTGCAGGTATATGAAGAGTTTCTCATAATCAACTGTCCATCCTAGACTCTTTTTCCCACCATAAAAAAGATTAGAGGCATCAATGAAGACGTATGTTTTTCCACCCATACCGATATAAATAAGTTTTTTAATTATCAGACTAATACACCTAATAATACCAGGGGAACACCATGAAAACGATATAAAATAGTTATGGTAACGTTATGTTTAGAAATTGGGTGTTATTTAAACAACAGATTATTTAGCAATGTTTTAACCTAGGGTGGGGCTCTTTATGCCCGTACCCCGCACAGGATTTATTTATTTTTTATGGTAGGTACCCTATTTCCCTATACCTTAGGACTGGAAATGGTCTGAGGCAAATAGCATCATACCGGCTGCTAGATAACCAACGAAGATACTGGGCAACTTGTCTTCACCTCTAAGGTCGGGTGTTATGTTTTTTTTCTTGAAGAAAACCTCCATTTTCTGATAGTCCAAATTAGTGATGTTTGTTAGACCTCTTAATGTATTATCTCCAAGCATATTCCAATCGAGTGTGTATATCTGTGGCACCCATTTTTCATACAATTGTTGACCACTGACAGTGCTGGAATGGTTCATGATAGATCCCGTCATAAATGTGAAAGGATACATAAATGCCTTCATGATGATCTTTGTGATTAACTCACCCATCTCAGAGATTTCATTACCATCCATCTTCGAAAAATAACTTCTGTAATATGCTGCAAGACGTGGCTGATTATCGGTTAAGCGACCCAATCCGCGATAACCTGATGTCAGATAATCCAATTCAGATTTTATGTATTTGTCTAGGCAATAGTTGATCTTTTCTAGAGACATCTTATGTTTGCCACCCTCAAACCTCTTCTTGACTCCGTCTATCTCAACAGCAGCGACTTCCCACTGCTTAAGTTGCGTCAACATTTCTTCCATGTATTGGTCTAATTTTAAGTCAGTAATTGCCATAATGTTTTGATTAGGTTTGTGAAATACAATAACTTATTTGATACAAAATGCTCTAACACTATTTAGTTAAAGACCCCGCTTTTATCTAACAATTTCCGCGTATGTTCGACCAAGGTTATCATAAATTGACTGGCTAGATAAATCATAGCTGCATTATTCCCTAGATTTGATGATTCTGATATTTTCTTACCATAAACTAAATAAATATTATTTGACGGGTCATCTACGCCTTCATTACAATCTTTATATTCATTTTGCCTCTGGCGATAAGACTCTATAAATGATTTGGCGAATGAGTCACTTAATCTAACTTTGATCTTTTGCGGTAAGTCTTCAATAATATAATCAATTATGGCATCCATGAATAATTGCCGGTCATAGACACCAATTTTCTGAAAAATTGTCCTATCTATCAAATGCAAAAGGCAACACAATGCTTCAATAAACAACACCTCCCTCTCTTTGATTCCTACCAATATAGCAACTTGATTACTTTCTGGACTGCCAATCATGCCGCCATACAAATCGGGTAAGTCATATGAGGACTTGAACGCCTCTGGTATTACAGCCACGCCAAGATCCTTACTGATTCTTGTCCAATCTTTATTCATGACTTAGGTTATTATCCGCTTCAAACTCATTATTAATAGCACCGCTGCTCCAACTCAATGATAGTGGCGTCCACAGTAAAATGAGCACTATGGCAACCACAATAACCCATTCTGCTCCAAGAACTAATCTGACAGTAACCAATAAAACATAGCTTAACTCTGATAGCATTACTCCAAATAATGCGGCCTCATTATCTCTACTTTCTTTTTGAGCCAAAGAAGTAAATAAACCAGTTGCAATACAATAGCCCCCAATAAGTAATGGCCAAATTAACCCGTCACCGCCCGATAATGAATCTGCCATAATTATAAACAGTAATGACCATCCCACTATTACTGTGTTTGTAAATAAAACACTTAAGGTTAAGAATGACCACATCAACCATTTAATACGTTTACAGGCTAATGTTATCCCACCTAACAATAACTGTATAGGAAGTGTTATTAAAGAATAAACCCAAGTATCTATAAACATGATTAGTATGCCGAAAAGAACAATCGGCCACTGACCCTCAATCAAAAGCCAAATGCCAGCAACCAGACCGCCGCCCCACGATAGAATAGGGTTTATAACCCCCAGAAATGTAGCGACACCAACCAGTACACCTTCGGATAATTTCATATTATTTCTTTAATTAATACTAGCCAACGATCAGCTCGTATCTTTCTTAGTGATTATTACTAACCCAACAAACAAGATGGCTACAACTACATCAATAGAGCCCCACAGCCCTTTGTCGTTTAGATAAATGGGTACAAGCGGGTTAAATAGTATGGCTATGATGACTAGCGTCCATAGCCAACCAGTTAACTTCTTAGCATCGTATAGCGTATAGGCGTAATAAACGGCTATACTGCACACTACCCATTTCAGTAGCATGTAGTACCCGTAAGGCCACGCTAGAGGGGCTAGGAGTAGCATAATTATAGCTATAATAGCTGGATAGTTTTTTACCTTGCTGTCAGATTTATTCATTCCTTACTTTTTTATAGCTTTTATCAATTTATATAAACCCCATCCACCTAACCCAACCCCTGCAATAGTCGCTGCGACAACTCCAGTATTCGAAGAGCTATCCTTGCGCGGCAACATACCATCTTCGTCAAGAATAAGAACATTAGTCCCAAGTATGCTTATATTGTTAGATGGAGTTAAAGATTGAGTTGTTTGCTCTTCTACTTTCGGAGGCTGGTAAGCAGACGGTATTTCCCGAGTTATTGGCTGATTACATTCTGGATAATACGGAGCACAGGTGCTAGATAATGGTGTTCCATCACAGCACTCGCAACCACATACGCCACTGTGGCGAGAACAACACCCTTGTCTAGCTTCAACAACATTTGGGCTTGCCAAAAGAACCAAAAGCAGCATAACCACAGTTATGATGACCCGACAGCTATACGCTGTATTTAGTTTCTTCATATAATAATTACTCTTACGCCCCCATCTTAACACTAGGAATAATTTAATCAATCCCAGACGGCATAGTTTGTGGTTGATTACTTGTCTAGAGCACAAATTAATGGTATAATAAAAATAGTTAGATAGCTCTTTCTTATATAGAAAAGAAGACAAGAAGTCACCCGCGGGACTTAGAAGCCCGCTGAAAGTAGCGTAAAAAAGAGGCTGCTAATTAACTCCAAGAGAGTTGATTGGCGACCTCTTTTTTTATGTTCAAAATTATATGACATTTGAATTAAACAATCCTAAAAATTATCTGTATACCCACGATCTGGGATGCTGCACCGCGCTTATGAGCGCCGGATTTGAGTTGGCCGGATTTGATAACACCAACCCCAGCCAAGTACTTTTCGTGTTCACTAGGACCCCAGAACTGAACCAAGCAGAAGAAAATTACTGGGCAGATACCTTGGAAGTCAAGGCCAGAACCCTGTTTAACAACACTAAGATGCTAAAAAGTAGAATAAGAAACTCTTATGGCGGAGCCAATTAAAGACAATCTGGATATTGATTGCCAAATCAGTCAAATAATCACTCCCGAAGAAAGTGACAGAGTACTATTCCAAGCATTCGATCTACTGCTCGAGTTAATCAAAGACAAGAGAATTATTAATATTAGAAAAAATGTACAGAGGGTGGATAAAACTTTATAGAAAATCACTGGATAGTGATCTTTGGCAACATCAGAACGCCTTCCGAGTGTTTACATACCTGCTCTTAAAGACTAATGCTGGCGATAACGGGATCAGTGTTATTTTTGATGGAAGCCAATACTACTTAAAGAATGGTGAATGTGTCACCGGCAGAAAATATTTAGCCAAAGAAACCGGTCTGACAGAGCAAAACATCAGAACTGCACTTAACTACCTAAAATCAACCAACAGAATAACCACCAAATTTGATAGTAAAAAGAGTCTGGTTTCTATCTGTAGCTGGGATAAATATCAACACCACGAAGAGGATAAATCAACCAGCAAACTAACCAGCAATCAACCATCAGTTAACCAGCAGCTAACCACTAAACAAGAATATAAGAATATAAGAATTAAAGAAAATAGAGAGAGGCAAACAGTCGCTAACGCTCCCACTCCCTTAGATGTAACTACAAACTTCTTTAGTAACCAGGATACTCAAACTCAGCTCATAAATGAGCTAGTTGCTAAAGGTATACCCCAACCTATTGCCAGTGCCGAGATTGCCAAGTTTATTTCCTACTGGACTGAGCTCAGCCCCTCCGGCAATAAGCAACTCTGGCAAACTAAACCAACCTTTGAGATTAGAAAGCGATTAACCGCTTGGTTTAACAAAATAGAGTCATTTAATAGTTATAAAAGTAAGAAAGGGATAAGGATATGAGCACAGAATTAGCTAATCAGCAGATGTGCATTTGTTTGCGAGGTGATTTTGAAGTATGGGTTGATAAAGACCGCGCTGAAAAATTACAAAATTTGCTAGAAAACAATACGGGTCGACAGTATATTCAAATGGATGACCGCACGATAAACACAGCTGATATCGTTGCCATTTTACGGCCTCAAGATATGGAAGACCGCACTCGGCGCAAAAACGGCGAACGGAAGTGCAAATATGGGGAATGGCACGAAGCACGTGGTATTTGCGAATGTGGGAAAAATAAAATAGTTAATCCAGATTTACATATTTTAGATGATGCACAATGGGAAAAAACTAAAATAATTAAAGATCAGCTTAAAGACAAACTAACTTTTAATAAAGTTGACAATCATTGCGCATAATAATATCTTAAGTATGGACATAGTTAATTTGCGGGGCTTTTAGTTTCGCACTAGAGGGGGCAACCTGTTTAGTCTCGCAAGAGCTATGTCCAACGGGTTGCCCTTTCTGGTAAATAATATTAATAATTATATGAATATGGAAAATCAACAAAAAGTGGCTATATACGCTCGAGTTTCTACTGATGAGCAAAGAGAAGGTCATACAATTCAATCTCAGCTCAACGAGCTCAGGAAATACGCACAAGAAAATAATTTTCTGGTGTCTAATGAGTATTTAGATGACGGCTGGAGTGGTAGTCTATTGGACCGCCCAGCGTTAGACAGAATGAGAGATGATGCCGACAAATCATTGTTTGAGGCGGTATTAGTAAACGATGTCGACAGATTAGCCCGTGATATTGGCCATATTATAGCTATCAGGCGTGATCTAGAGAATAAGGGGAAACAAATTATTTTTAGGAAACTCCCAAATAACAACCATGATGCCAACGGCAATCTCATGATCAATATGATGAGTGCTTTCGCCGAATATGAAAGAGAGGTCATCTTAGACCGGACCAGACGAGGCAAACGTAATAAGGTAGAAAACATGAAGCTTATATTGGGTGGCATCCCCCCTTATGGCTACGACTATATAAAAAGGGATAAAGACAACAACGCATACGGCTTCTATAAAATTAATCTGAAGGAAACCAATGTCGTAAAGAGAATATTCAATTTGGTTGATCAGAAGGGTTACAGCGCGAGACAGATAGTTAGGTGGCTAACAGAAAATAATATACCGCCCAGGGAGGGCAACACTAAATGGGCACGCAGCTCTGTCTTGAGAATACTAAAAAGAACAGAATACATTGGCATAGCCTTTTACAACAAATACGAGGCAGTTGAGCCGCATTCGCCAAAAGATGCTAATAAATATAAAAGACAAAAGAAGAATGGTCGCCGGCTTAGGGATAGAACCGAGTGGATACAGATACCAGTCCCTCAATGCCGAATAATTTCAGATGAACAGTTTAATCGAGTTCAACTGATAATAAAGAATAATAAGGTTTTTGCGAAGAGAAACACTAAACATAGCTATCTACTAGCAAAGCTATTATATTGCCAATGTGGCTCCTTGTTTGTAGGGTGCCCCATGCATGATAAGCCCTATTACAGGTGCAATTCACGGGATAAAGACTTCCCGTTGACTAAAACCTGTAATGCACACTCTATCCGATCTAATGAAGTTGATAATAAGGCATGGGAATCCATTAAAAGAATGATTCTGGAACCCGAATTGCTAGAATCTAAGATCGATAAATACAGAAATTGGGCAAAGAAACAAGGGAGTGTAAAATTGCCTACCCCGATATCAACTGATAAAGAAATTAAAAAACTTACCATGCAAGACGAAAGAATATTCTCGGCATATAGAGATGGGGCTATATCTTTGCCAAAATACAAGGAAGAAGCCAATAAAATCAAACAAAAAATATCTGAGTTGGGTAAATCTAATACTAGGCACAATGAGCTAAATCCGCCAGATATTAGAATCAATGCTACCCGATCAGTGGAACAACTAAGAAGCAAGTTGCGAGCTGGTCTAGAACTGGTAGATCATGATGCTGAAGAAAAACAAAAAATAATCAGGTTATTAGTAGAAAAAGGAGAATTAATAGATAAACTGCTGACACTAAACATTCGGATACCTGCTAATATTGTGAACACAACCTGCTGATGTCAGGGCCACCGGGTAGTGGCAAAACTATGCTCGCCAAAGCGCTAACTACCATTCTCCCGCCTCTGACAGTCCCGGAGATGCTGGAAGTAACTAAGATTTACAGTGTAACCGGTTATTTGGCTAATAATAGCTCTCTGATCCTGCAGAGGCCTTTCCGCAGCCCTCACCACACCGCTTCGGCGGTGGCCGTCACCGGCGGAGGTAATTGGCCAAAACCCGGCGAGATTTCTCTGGCCCACAAAGGTGTCTTATTTCTAGATGAACTCCCGGAATTCACTCGCCAAGTTTTGGATGTTCTGCGCCAACCCATGGAAGACAAGATCGTGCATATTTCCCGGGCTAACCAAAGCACTTCGTTTCCGGCCAATTTTATGCTGGTGGCTGCTCAAAACCCGTGTCCCTGCGGTTATTTTGGCGATCCCCAAAAATCCTGTACCTGCAGCGCCGGCCAAATCCATAATTACCAAAAGAAGATTTCGGGGCCGATGCTAGACCGGATCGATCTGCATATTCAAGTCCCCCGTTTAAGTTACGACAAACTTACCACCAACCCTAATGCCGAAAGTTCTTTTGCTATTCGAGAAAGAATAATTTCAGCGCAGGGGATTCAGGCTGAAAGATTTGGGAACTCCCCCACTACCAACAATTCCGAAATGAACACCGAAGAGCTCAAGCAATTTTGTGCCTTAGATGAAGAGGGACACAGTTTGCTCCGCCACGCGGTTGATAAAATGAACTTATCCGGCCGGGCTTATAGCCGCACCCTGAAAGTAGCCCGCACGATTGCCGATTTAGAACGGGAACTCAACATAAAACCTCAGCATATCGCCGAGGCCTTAAGTTATCGTTTAACTGACAACGAATTCTGATTCTTCTTGTCATCCTGACATTATCTGAAGATTGTTATAAATATTCCCCGAGCGTAGTCGAGGGGCTACCTTTGATTTTGTAAAATCAATAAACTTATTCTTTTGCTACCACTTTGCTCGTCCAAAGTGGTAGCGCCGAAAGGACGGCCAAGTCGTCGGGATTATTCATTGGCCAAATCCTCTTACCGCTTCAGGTCGAAACTCGCTTACGCTCAAACATCTCCCCGCGACAAGGATTTGGCTCAATTCAGCACATCCCTCCTCCAATGGCTTAAGGGAAAAACGCTCGGGCTCCAATGGGCAGACTTGGGCAAACACGAGCTAACGGCCAGGCCAGCAACCTGGCACAAAATGAATGGTTTGTTTATTATTACTCTTGGTCGGGAATCTTCTGCCAGCACAACTCAAAAATTGACCGCATAGTATCGGCAATGGTTTTATCTTCAATCACCACCCCGATGGGCCGGTCTTTGGTGGTCATAATCGCTATTTTGTTGTTCCAAATATCAATGCTGGCTTTAAAGGGAAACTGTTTTGCATCCACTAATTTAACATGGCGCCAGTTCTTCCAATCTTCTCCCAATTTGTAGCCCGGCGCTCCTTCAATAGATGACATTAGCAAACGACTTAGAATTTGCTTTTTAATACGCATTCTGGCTAAACCTTCAAATCTTTTTTTAGAATAGTAAACTGCCGCGGCCCCCGGGGCGGAAAATGAGAGAATCTCGCCCCGATGCTTAACCTCTTTAATTAATGATTCAATAGAATTGCGCAAACCTTCCACTCCTTCAAAATAGGTCAGCTTGGGTTTATCGGCGCTTAAGTCGTATAGCTGCTCCAAAGCCGGATAAATCTCTTGGACTGCCGTTTTTTTAGCTTGAGCATATTCCACTAAAAACCGGGGATGCAAAGCTGCCCAGGTGGTTTTTTTGTTCTCCTTAAAGGTTTGGACCAGAGGGATAGCCAAAAACTTCTCTAATATCCGATAAAGAGTAGTGCGATCTACCTTAGATTGGCGGGAAACATCTAAAACGCTCCCTTTCCCGATCTCTAAAAGAGCCAAATAAGCCGCTGATTCCTTATCGGAAAAGCCACTTTCTTGCAGTAAAAATTCGATTTCTTTATTATCTTTGTGCATTTTTCGCACAACATTTTAAGTGGTATTTACTCCTATTGTAGCACATTATTCGTATATTTACAATTATTTTGTCTACATTATTAACATATTAATCAAATTCTATTATCCTAGAGCTAACAATCCCCACTTTTAAGGGGAATGGCTTATAGCATTAATCTAAGGAAGAGGATGAATAAACAAAATAACTGGTTAGTTGGATCTTTAGTGGCAATAGTCCTGATTGTAGCGGTTGTCTTGTGGTCTAACAGTATAAATACTGGCCAATCGACATCGGAGGGAACAATTAAGATCGGCGCTATTTATGCCCTCACCGGTCCAGCAGCTCAGTTCGGCCAAATGTCGATTCAGGGAGTCAAAGATGCTGTTGCTTATTTCACAGAAACCACTGGTAAAAAAGTGGAATTAATAGCTGAAGATAGTATGGGCGACCCCAAAACAGGAACTATTGCAGCAACTAAACTTTTTACAGTAGATAAAATTAAAATAGCTGTAGTTGGCATGAGCGGTGTTTCAGCCGCAATATCTCCTATCGCTGAGAAAGAAAAGAGTTTACTGATCTCTGACGCAGCTTTATTGGGCCTGACTAAAGACAAACATTATACTTTGCAAAACTTTATGCCATCGTTATCAGACATCGCCAAACAAGTTAATAACAATACCGCGTGGAAAAAAGTATCAGTGGTTTATATTAACGATGAGTTCGGTAATCTGTGGGGAAAAAATATCAAGAATAATCTGAATACAGATAAAACTGTTCAAGATGTTTCTTTCGAAAAAACCACTGCCGATTATCGCACCGGGGCCTTAAAGATTAAACAATTTAATCCGGATGTGATGGTGGTAGTGGGCTATGGATCTGCCCTTAACCAAGTATTCGCTGATCTTACTGTTAATCAGATTACTACACCGATAATATCATACCTAGCCTGTACATTACCGGGCGTTCTTACCGATAAGAAATTTTCTTTAGAGGGACAATATAGTTACGAATATCCTCCGATCAGCAATAAAACCATCAACGATTGGATTATTAAAAATGGTCGGAGCGTGAATACCTTCTACATCGGTGCTTTTGAGAATACTTTACTAGCCTTAACTGCTGCTCGAAAAACAGGCAGTAATCCGGATAATATGATTAGTTATCTCAAACGCAACACGACTCCTGGGCTTTGGGGAGATGTAAAATTTGATAATACAGGGATGGTTAACAGAGATCTTGTGCTGACAAAAATTGCCAATGGCGTTTGTGTGCCAGTTATCAAGTAATTCTTTTAGTTAAAACATTAATCAAAAACCGCAAATTAACTTTGCGGTTTTTTTAATCTAACAAAATGAATTTTAGATGAATTTGCTGACTACTTGATTCAGCCAAGTGCCGACAATGGTGTGGTCAACCGCATAATTCAGAGCAAACAAAGCTACTAGCATAATGACCGCCACAATCAGCAGGGTGATGAGATCGTGCCGAATAATGGCATGTTTTTGGTTGTGCGCCGCCGCCAAAGTGCCTTCAGCAGCTGAGCCGGATATGGCACTGGCTATAGGAGTTGCGGACATACCAATATGCTGATTGGTCTGCTGGTATAACCCGCTTAATCTTTCGATCTCCTTAGCTGTCTTTTTGAATTTTTTCGCCATAGGACTACATATTAATTAGTAAATATATTGTATCACAACCAATAAAGCTAATCTAAACAGAAAATTACCTCAACAAAAAGCCCCTTTTTCAGGGGCGTTTAATCTGGTGGGAATTAAGTGATGTCAGTTGAGCGACAAGGGCGTGACCTTCCAATAATAAAAGATCGAATGGTTCCAGATAGCCGGATCTCCTATTGTATCGGCCAACTTCTCGATCACTTCCCACCTGCCATATGGGCCAGGATCGCTTAGATCATACCTGGTCACATTGTCCTCGCATTCAATAACAGATTGGTCTTTGCCATTCAACCACTCAGGGATAGCAGCAGTTGGTTGGATATCAACCACAAAATCGGTCATCTCTGGCTTTCTACCCATAATGCTTTCTAACGTGTCCATAATGTTCTTGGTGGGATTATAAGGCCCGTTACTAGTAGAAATACAGAGTAGTCTACCTATCGCAGAGTTCTTCACTACAGTGCCAACCAACACAATCCCCTCAATGGTGTCTGTGTAAGAATTTTTTCTATCCGCCGGACTGCCGAGATCTTTGCCAGGTAATTGGCTGGCAATCTGAACAAACTTTTCAAGCTGTTCTTTCATGATATGGATCTCCTCTTGTTGAAAAAGTGCAGACTAGTAATGGAATTTAATACAAAAAATAACCTATTCGGAAGTTATTCTATCTAACCAGTATATTGTCCTGGCACCGACCTACTTTTGCGACCCACAAGGGGTAACTATCATCGGCGCTGAGGTGCTTAACTGCCGTGTTCGGGATGGGAACGGGTGTGACCACCTCGCTTCAGACACCAGGACAATATACTCGTTGTTAATTATTTGCGATCCAGTAGATCGCGAAGTTTTCTGGTATTACCTTCAATAGACAAAAATCCTTGGACACATTCTGATAATGCAAACAAAATCATAGCATAGATAACTCCCCCGATTAACATAGCTAACGCCACCAGCCAAGCCGACTGACTAATAGCCGCCAAGCCTAGCCGATCGATCATTTGGGGATACACTAATATTTCAATAGCCGCTGCTAGACCGCCAACTAAACATAACCAACCTAGCATTTTAAATAGGATGATGAAGGTTTTTAACATTTTGAACTTATCGGATTTATCTTTTTTCATTGCTAAACAATTTAATTCATCATCATTTTACCACAAATTATTTCCCTGCCCTTAATTTACTTGAACTACCGATTAAGAGAAAACTCTAGAGTAAGTCAAGTAATCGAACTATTAGTACAACTCAGCTCAACCCATTGCTGGGCTTACACTTGTTGCCTATCAACCAAGTGGTCTACTTGGGTTCTTATTTCTTGCGAAATGGAAATCTCTCTTGGAGGAGGCTTCGCACTTAGATGCTTTCAGCGCTTATCCCGTCCGGACATAGCTACCCAGCGGTGCTTTTGGTAAAACAACTGGTACACCAGCGGTCCGTTCACTTCGGTCCTCTCGTACTAGAAGTGACTCTCCTCAAATTTCCTACGTGCACAGCAGATAGAGACCGAACTGTCTCACGCATGTGATTCCATTATTACTAATGGCATAGACTATATCTTCATCCTCTGCAATACAACTCATGCAGGAGGAGGTGGCGTGTGATGGCATAAAGCCATCTCATCTCATTGCTCTTGCCAAGCAATTTTGAATCAGTCGTTACGGGGAATAAGATTATTTTGTTGAAGAAAAACTTTGACAGTTTTACTGGTCGTTGTGCGTTTCTTTGAATAATTGTATAAAGCAGTTTCATCCACCAATTGAGCTCTTCTTAAGAACTCTCTGGCGGAAATAGATTTCTTGTTGGTAAGGTTGATCCGGCAAATGGTTAAAACTTTTCCCGCTAATTCACGTTTTAACCGTAAATACGGCAATAGTCTTACGAGCACTTGCTGAACTGACATGGGACTTACAATAGTATATTCTGTCATTCCGTCATTCCGATCCCTGATATATCCGACTTTAAATTTACTTTGGAGCCAAACCAGAAAATCTTTATGATTATTTTTCTGATAAAACACTATGCTGACTCTAATTTGAAAGCCATAAATATATCCGGGACGTTTGACCAATTGAGCCATAATACAACCATCCCCATCCAAGAAACCTGCAATATACGCAAGAAGTTTTTCTGACATAATCTTAATCTTCCCTCGGTATTGCCCTCTTTCCGTTCGGTTGGAAAGTTAGGGTTTCACCGATACAGCCACATTTATTATACGGTATTTCTACCGTAGAACGCAATGTAATTTACGTTCTGAACCCAGCTCGCGTGCCGCTTTAATTGGCGAACAGCCAAACCCTTGGAAGGTGCTGCCCCTCCAGGATGCGACGGGCCGACATCGTATGATGTTCCATTATTACTAATGGCATAGACTATATCTTCATCCTACGCTCGGACTTTAGGTTAAATAACCATATCCTGAGTTGAGATTGTAGGCGTTGGCGTATTGCCCTGCTCTAGGAGCAGAGCCTCCCCTTTCGGGTCAGTCGTTACAGGGTCACTCCGATATCAAAATCGAAGGACTTCCCACGGTATTGCCCTTATTCACATCATTATTTTACCACCTTGTGAATAGTTGGGTTTCACCGTTATAAGCCAAATTTTTTATTTTAGGTGCAGAATTACTTCTGCAGCACCCCGAAACCTTAAAGGTTAAGGTGCCAAACCAGGTCGTCGATGTGGACTCTTGGACCTGATAAGCCTGTTATCCCCGGGGTAACTTTTATTCGTTGAGCTTCGGCGCACCCATGTGCAACCGTCGGATCACTATATCCTACTTTCGTATCTGCTTGACTTGTAAGTCTCGCAGTTAAGCTCCCATATGCTATTGCGCTATCACATCGGTTTCCATTCGATGTTAGGGAACCTTTGAACGCCTCCGTTACTTTTTGGGAGGCAACCGCCCCAGTTAAACTACCCACCAAACACTGTCCCCATACCGGATAACGGCACAGGTTAGAATTAAGAGGTAATCAGGGTGGTATTTCAACGTTGACTCCACCCTAGCTAGCGCTAGGGCTTCTAAGTCTCCCACCTATCCTACACAAACTAGAACTTAATTCAGTATCAGGATGTAGTAAAGCTCCACGGGGTCTTTTTGTCTTGCTGCGCATAGCCGGCATCTTCACCGGCAATGTAGTTTCACCGAGCCCCTCTTTGAGACAGTTTTCATATCGTTATGCTATTCGTGCGGGTCGGAACTTACCCGACAAGGAATTTCGCTTATTGTTGTTTTCTGCCTTGTGGCAGAACCTTTTGCAAGGCTGCATGTCGCCATGCAGATCGGACTATATCTTCCAATCTCTTCGGCAGAGGAGATTGGCTTGGCGTGTAGTCTCTGAGGATCCTCATTTTAAATGAGTTTCCTGCTGATTGTCTGCACTCACAAATTTTTACTCAATGAGTATTGTGAGATACACAGAGTTTCCAGCATATAGCCAAGTTTTACTAAGGCAGCTTTCTTTCCTACCTTAGGACCGTTCATTGATGTTACCTTTTTTCTTGAAAGGGTTAACCATTTCTGATTAACACTCATGGTCGCCCATGAGATCGGACTATATCATCCTATCAACTTACTACTGACAGGTTTGGCGTATAGTCTCTGAGGATTCTTTCTTTGGAATATTTCCGTTTGCCACCGCGATTCATTTGTTCTCGCAAAGATAATACCTTCAAATAATCAATGTCATTCGTCATTGATTGTGACAAAATATTGACTACTTCTTTGAAACGAAGGAATTCTTGATGTTTTGTACCTACTAATGGGAAGTGGTCAAAGAAAGGAACAACTTTTGTGGTTAGATCAACTAAATTATTGACCTCGTAATACCACCCGTTGTTGCCTGCTTTGCGTAAACTTCCACACTGCAGTGTTCGCTGAAAAAGATACAAAGGCTCATCATCTTGTTGAGAAACATTGAAGGCAGCAGACAGTTTCCAATGTCGTTTATAATCGGTTCTCCGACGACAAACAACCATGAAACTGCCTTCACCCAGAGCAAATCCAGATAGGAAATTGCCAAGGGCGGGGGAAATTGATTCCATTGAAAGTCTTTCCTGCTGATTGCCTGCACCTGACGCTTTTTCAGTCTCAATCATACCTATATTGTATATGATTCCGACTAGCGCAGGATACTACATCTTTCACAGAACAGGTGTTCCAGCATATAGCCAAATTTTACAACTACCATGGTCGATAGTTACGGCCGCCATTCACCAGGGCTTAATGTTTCAGCTTCTCCGGATAAATCCGAATAACTAATCTACTTGACCTTCTGGCATTGGGCAAGCATCAGTCCCTATACATCTTCTTTCGAATTGGCAGAGACCTGCGTTTTTGCTAAACAGTCGCATGAAAAACTTTTGCTGTGGCCTCATTGACCCTAGAAAACTAAAATCGTAGAGGCAGTCCTTATTCCGAAGTTACGGACGCTTTTTTGCCGAGTTCCTTAAAGAGGGTTATCTCGATCGCCTTAGTCTACTCGACCTACCTACCCGTGTCGGTTTGTGGTACGGATACTAACAATTCTCGCAGAGAGGTTTTTCCAGTCAGTTTGGATGAGTTAAATCGCATTCTGGCAAGCCAGAACACTTTCCGTAACTTCTCGCGGTTGTCCTAAAAGGACAGCTCCCCGGATTTGCCAAAGGAACCCCACTAAAAGCTTGGACGGGTAAACCTATGCCCGCTCAACCTGCCAACCCGCGTTACCCCATAGCTAAATTGAACACATCTGCAACCGGACGTCCATTCTGCCTTGCGGCAAAACAACCTTTCCAGCGTAGAACGCGCCCAATTTCGGACGAATTATCAGTAGTACAGGAATATTAACCTGTTGTCCATCGACTACGCCTTGCGGCCTCGCCTTAGGACCGACTAACCCTGAGATGATTAACATAGCCCAGGAAACCTTAGGTTTTCGGCGCGCAGGTTTTTCACCTGCGTTATCACGTTACTCGTGCCGACATTCTCACTTCTGCCCGCTCCACCCAACCTTACGGTTGAACTTCACAGCCGAGCAGAACGCTCTTCTACCACTGGCTCTGATAAATCAGAACCAATCTGCAACTTCGGTACTCAGCTTGAGCCCCGATAAATTTTAGGCGCAAGAATACGTCGACCAGTGAGCTGTTACGCTTTCTTTAAAGGATGGCTGCTTCTAAGCCAACCTCCTGGTTGTTTATGTATTCTTACTTCCTTTGACACTTAGCTGAGATTTAGGGACCTTAATTGGCAGTCTGGGTTTTTCCCCTCTCGACCATGGCGCTTAGCCGTCACAGACTGACTCCCATGTTATTGACCGAGAAGTATTCGGAGTTTAATTGGACGCGGTACGATTTCTCGCCCGAATCCATTCAGTAGCTCTACCACTTCCGGGAACACATGAGGCTATACCTAAATATATTTCGAAGAGAACCAGCTATCTCCGGGTTCGATTGGAATTTCTCCGCTAATCACAGTTCATCCCCTCACTTTTCAACGTAAGTGGGTGCGGCCCTCCACTGCTTCTTAGGGCAGCTTCAGCCTGACCATAATTAGATCACCCGGTTTCGGGTCTAATCCCAACAACTAATTCGCGCTATTCACACTCGCTTTCGCTCCGGCTCCAGTCCCTCAGGACTTTAGCCTCGCTGCTGAGATTAACTCGTCGGCTCATTCTACAAAAGGCACGCCGTCACCCCGCTTGCGCGGAGCTCCGACTTTTAAACGGGCAGTTGGTTTCAGGTACTATTTCACTCCCCTCTCGGGGGACTTTTCACCTTTCCCTCACGGTACTAGTTCACTATCGGTGAGAAGCAGTATTTAGTCTTGCCAGATGGTCCTGGCGATTTCCGACAGGATTTCACGAGTCCCGCCGTACTTAAGGAAACTGCTCAGAGTTATTTTCTTTTCGCATACGGGACTATCACCCGCTATGGTTGCTCTTTCCAGAGACCTTCTGCTAAGAAAATAATTTTTGACTCCTGACTTGATCTATTGCTCAAGAATGCAATTCCTTTTAACTCCCTTATTGCAACGCCAATAGGCTTTAACACAATAAGAGTTTAGACTCTTCCCTTTTCGCTCGCCACTACTAAGGGAATAAAAACTTTTCTCTGTTCCTCATGTTACTAAGATGTTTCAGTTCACATGGTTTACTTCTCAAAACCTATTTTATTCAGTTCTAAGATATCTTGTTCATCACAAGATGGGTTACCCCATTCAGACATCCCCGGATCGAAGGTTGCTTGGCACCTACCCGAGGCTTATCGCAGCCTGCTACGTCTTTCATCGTCTACTTCTCCCAAGGCATCCACCAACAGCCCTTAAGTAACTTGACCTTATCTCAAGAGTTAAATCTTAATCGGTAGTTACAATAAACTAAGGACAGTTTATTAATTCGTGGAACTAGTTTTCAAGCTGCAGAATGCCCGATTAATACTGAGCGATTCTAATATGAAAATTTATTAGCGGGTTAGAATTTCAGCAGGTTAGCAGGTTAGTGTATTTATTTACCGAGCGCAGTCGAAGCATTACATTATGTAATTCTTCGATTCCACTCAGGTTAAATTTCGCACAGCGATAATAAGGTGTGCTCCACCCTGCGCATAATCTCTTTGCGAAATAGGATATTTATCCTCTTCGCAAAATAGATAATGCTTCGGGGGATTAAATCTTGCACCGCAAGATTTAAAAATAAGGGCTTCAACCCTTACTTCCAAAAAAAGTTATTGGGCTGAATTACGGCGTTCGCTTAAGGTTATATAAAGATCCGACAATTAATTCAGATTGAAGAGAAATTGTGAGATATATATTCAAGCCCATTACTTATCTATATATGTAGTTTGATTTTTGTTTACTTTGGCATCTTATCACTGCAGTATTCGCAAAGCAAGAGTATTCTGCCTTATTCTCCTGGAATAGTCAAGAATGGGCTCCAGAAGCCCTAAAAAACCCTGGGATAGCATCTAGGGATTAGCATCCAGCATCTATGGAATTCTCCTATCTTAGCCGCTATATGCTAAATGCTATATGCTATGAATATGGACGATATCAAAGCTAGTCTAGGCCGGTTCCAGGGTCGGAAACCCAATCCCCACCTCCATTCGGATCTTCACCTTTTGGTCGACGAGGCTCGAACCCTGTTTGGCGAAACCGCCAAAAAAGGTCCCGGTTCTTTTAGTTTTTATTTAGGGTTTTTTAAGCGTCTGGGAGTTAAGCAAGTCCGACAACTTTTGTCGGAAGTGAAAGAGAATAAAGTAGATAATCCCGGGAAGTTGTTTTGGTGGAAAATCAAACAAAAATTAAAGGGAGAATCCTCTTAACTTCTTTATTCCCGAGCTTGTCGAGGGGCTACTTTGCAGTCCGTCATTCTGGCTTGTCCAGAATCTTATCCTAATCAAATATTCTTTCGCTACCACTTTGCTCGTCCAAAGTGGTAGCACCGAAAGGACGGCCAAGTCGTCGGGATTATTCATTGGCCAAATCCTCTTACCGCTAATGGTCGAAACTCCCCCGCATTCGCAGGGTCAAACATCTCCCCGCGCCAAGGATTTGGCTCAATTCAGCACATCCCTCCTCCAATGGCTTTAAGATTGCTCGGATTCCAATGGGCAGACTCCTTGGGGCAGAAAGCGCTAAAGCTCCGCTGGACATGAAATATAACGGCCGTTGTATCTCATGTCTTATGCAGAACTTCAACGGCTCAACCGGTTGAGCCGTTGAAAAATGATAACAAAAAAGCTGGAGGGTGTCCAGCTATGGTTGTGGTCGAGAATGTATTAATGCGCAATTCATGCAGGAGTGCAAGCAAATCACCAAGTGACTTTAATGAAATAGGTATAGGGAGCGCCATCATCCGACGGGCTGTCGTAACAACGATAGGCAGTGCCGCGGGAGATAATCTCGGCTCCAAAACCGCGCTCTCGCAACATTACACTCCCTATCTCTGCTTCTTTTGACCCAAGGAAGTCACGCACTCGCATTTGGAGTAAGACCTCCGTCTTGCCTCGATCAGCCTCCCAACGAATTCTAGGAATCCAGTCTTTTTCTAATCTCTTGGGGACCAGCAGAGTTAAGCCTGCAATGGCACGCTCATTTAGCTCCATTTGCTTGGCACAGCTTTTACGAGCTATCCGTGCGGCCTCTGCCTTAGCTACATCTGCAAGTTTATTGGCAATATTGGCATTAAATACATCACTCTGTTCTGTCACAACTCCCCCTTTTTTGACATCAGTATGGGATATGTCATTCTGTTTTGTCATAGCCCCCTCCTTCTTAATAAGCCACGAAAACAATGAGATGAATGAAAAAAGGAACAATAACATCCACCAAAGAAGATTTGCATTCATGAGTGTATACTCCTTTTAAGATGCAAGATACCTTATACTACCAGAAATTACACCAATAAAAAAGCCGGGGGCACCATCCCAACCGGCTATATTTTTAATGAAAAACTGCTTTTGCTTAAGTAGCGACATCTTAAAACTATCACCGTAGTGAGAATTACAATCCATACTACGGGCGCTGCGAGATCCTGCCAATGATTCTGCCAACGCAATAAAACTACTGTAATGTGTAGGCTTGTAGTAAACAGCCAGACGAACCAAGGTAATAGTTTCTCTGGTTTCCCTTTGCTTATCCCTATCCATTGAGGGATAAAAGCAATCAGGACACTACTTTGAATAATAACATTCGCACCGCTAGAATTTTTGAATACTAACCATATCAGGATAGCAATTAAGCTGATTGCTAATATTACATAGTCTAGTTTTTGTAATTTCTTATGTCTGCCGTATTTCATAACAGGCACAAGAAAAACTATATTAGCAGCCATACTCACTAGCGGGATAATGCTTTTAATTGGATCGGCGGTCATCTGAATATAGGTCAATCCGCTTATCAAACTCACTAAAGCTATGATAGAGCGCGTGGAGATATAGACCTCCGATTCTCGCCTGAGTAGCTGTAAAAAGTACCAATAACTTGATAAGGAGTGGAGCACAGTCATGACCCACCCCAACATAACTGAAAGCTCCATAGCTTGCTCACCTCGTTTTTGTCAAAGAATATCTTATAATAGCATAAAATTGGATAACCCCACCTCTCCTCTTATAGTCAAGGGGAGGTTGGGAGGGGTAATGTATACTAAAAATATGGTGAAGAAGATACTCACATACAACAGCAAGAAGCTGCGGGAAAAATCCCAGCCGGTGAAAAGGTTAGATAAGGCCACTATGCGATTGGTTAAAGATTTAGTGGAAACCCTGCGTTGTAGCGGCGGGGTGGGATTATCGGCTCCGCAAATTGGCATCCTAAAAAGAGTGCTGGTTTATGAATACAAAAAACCGAAAGATTCCACTGACAAAACTCCCGAATTGCCGCTGACAATTTTAATCAATCCGGAAATTATTAAAACTTCTACCAAAATGGAAATGGGCGAAGAAGGTTGTTTGTCCTTCCCTAACTTGTTCGGGCAAGTCGAGCGCTACAAAAAAATTACCGTGAAAGCTCTGGGTATTAATAATAAAGAAATTAAATTTGAAGCGAAAGATTTAGAAGCCCGCATTATTCAGCACGAAACCGACCACCTGAACGGTATTCTGTTTGTTGATCGGTTAGCCAATCCCAAACAAATCTACACTTACCAAATTTAGATACCGAGAACGAGGTATGAAAACTTCTACTAGAAAATACCGGGTAATTTTTATGGGGACGCCCGAGTTTGCCAAGACAATCTTGCAGACTTTACTTGATCTGCCCCAACTCGATATTGTTGCGGTTATCACTCAACCCGATAAACCCATTGGGCGCCACAAAACAGTTCAACCCAGTCCAGTTAAACAATTGGCCTTAGCCAATAGGCTGACAGTGTGGACACCCGAAAAACTGAAACACAATTCTGAGATTCTAGAAAAAATTAAAGCACTTGATCCGGATGTGATCATAGTGGCTGCTTATGGCAAAATTCTGCCACAGGAAATTTTGGATATTCCTGCTCATGGCATCGTCAACATACATGGTTCTTTGTTACCAAAATACCGCGGCGCCTCCCCTATTGCTGCCGCCATTTTGAATGGTGATACTATTACGGGAGTAACCCTAATGAAGATAGATGCCACTATGGATACTGGTCCAATTATAGCCGTCAGCGAACCTGTCCCCATAAAAGATACGTCCACCCAATTAGCTCTTAGCCATGTCCTAGCAAAGGTCGGCGCGGATCTATTGCAACAAAATCTCATCCCTTACTTAGAAGGTGAGATCGCGCCCATATCTCAGGATGACTCCCAGGCGACCTACACTTCTCTCATCAAAAAAGAGGATGGGTTAATCAATTGGCAAGAACCTGCTTTTATTATTGAACGTAAGACTCGAGCCTACACTCCCCAACCCACTACCTATACTTTCTATCACGGCAAACGGTTAAAAATTGCTTTCAGCAAAGTGGTGCCTACCGACCAACCCCGACCAGTTGGCCAAGCCTGGCTGACTTCAGATAAACATCTGGCAGTTTCTACATCACAAGCTAGCCTTCAGCTAGAAGTTGTCTGTTTAGAAGGCAAAAATTTAACCAGCGATCAGGAATTTTTGCGTGGCCACCCAGACATAATTGGAACCATTCTAGGATAACTCTACTTTGATATAATAAAAGTAGTGATTCCTTTACTAATTAGGTAATACTTATAAAGAAAGGAGGAACAAGCGTATGCCATATCTTTATCTGCTCATAGGAATTGTGGACCTGATTTTGGTCTTCATTAACGGAAGCTGGGCATTCACCTTAGCCGTTGTGCTTGGTATCATTTATGTTATCTTCGGCCTCTATGAGGTCTTTATGCCCAAGAAGTAGTTGGGTCAGTCAAAAACAAAATAGCTAGCTGTTATTTAGATATTAGCAAAACCCTTGTAAGAGATTACAGGGGTTTTGTGATGATAAAGTAAACTGCTACGGCTACTGCCAGAACCTGTGGTAACAACCCCCAGAACCAATTAACTGCTTCGTTTCTATTCTGTAAAGTTTCCGTATGCCATTCATGTAACTGCTCAATGATAGGAACTTTATATAATTGCGGCCAAAACAGGAATGGTAAGGCAAGTAAATCCGGCATAATGGCCACTCCCCCAATAACCAGGGTGTAGATCCGCAAGGAAGCGGGGATAATCAGCCAAAATATTATTGCTACGATCATTACATTAAACAACTGCATCGCTATATTAGGCAGGGTAAGTTGAGTTTTTCCGATCGTGTCCCGATGCGGAATCGAGTCCAACACAAAATGGCTCGTCAAAGCCGCCAGTCCGGCTAAAGGCCAGGCCTCCGGTGCATACACGGCAATCGCCGTTCCGACCAAAAAATGCGGTGCCACCAACATACATATATATTAGCATTTAGGGGTTAGCATATAGCATCTAAGGGAAAATAATTCCTCTCTCTCCTCCGGTCTTCGACTCCGAGGCTCAGGCTCGAGGAGCAGGAGGTGAATTTGACGATGTATCCCCTCGACAAGCTCGGGGAATAAGGACAGAGTTCTCACTACGATCGAACAACAAACTTTGCGCTTCCAGAGCCTAAAATACCCCATTTCTCCTAACTTCCCTTGACGAAAAGCTCATTTTATACTACAATATTATAATTTCCTGATGATCTTTAATAACTAGCCATAATCTAGACCCTTGGCCAAAGAAGGTAGCTTAGCAAACCGTTGGTAAACTATCTTCTTTGCTTCTCGTTCGGGTGCCGATCACACCCACCTATGTTCCGAAAACAAACATAAAATTGGTTTTCTTCTTTGTACCTTTGAACAAAAAATGGTTAGCCCGGCGCAAGCCGTGGAGACCGTAAGAGCAGCAAAGGGTTTGGTCATTATTGATCGGGACTATATGACCGTGTACACGTCCGGTTTGGTGCGTTTCATCAATTTGATGATTTCTCGCCAACCTGACATAAAAAGGCTGGCAGCACCAAATTTTTTTACTTTTGGGTGATCTCGTCCAGCCTTTTTCTTTTATCCAGTTATTTGACTTGGACTCATAATTAGAGTAATTTTATTAATCAGATTCTTGTCCTTGAAATTTTAAAGTTGCGATCAAAAAGAAAAGACTGAAAAGGAGCTCATAAATGACTGGTGAGATACCTGACACTATCACTGATCAAGCAGTTGCCGCCGCTGTAAACATCGTCTTTTGTCTTCCTAATGTGTACATAAAACAAGGGATGTTTCCAGCGCACACCAGAGCAATAGCGTTATTTCCTGAACGACGGGAAATGCCCCAATTTACACTGGCTTTAGATAAGTTTAATCATTACTCCACTTCGATTAATCACTTACTTGTGGCCGGCAACCGAGTGGACGTACAAAGCTATGAAGCTATTTGGCAAATTATTAGCGAGGGGGTACACCGCACACACCCGTTCTATGGACATTTCGAGATTCAGAAAGGATCCGAAAACGTAAAAGAACAGGCGGACTGGATAGCTGGGCAGATCAGCGCCCGCAAGATCAAGCACACATTCCTGATCACATCTCAATGGCACATGCCCAGAGTTTTTCTGACCCTATCGAAATCTCTGATTATTAATGGGATGGGACAGACAACCATCATCGAACCAGTTGCAGCACCGGTAGATTGGTTTGCGCCTATTCCAGGTGGAGATGGTACCTCCCCTAATGATGAGGTATTTAAAGAAATGCGTCGCATCGCAGACTATCAGAAAAAGGGCCACGTAGCCACCCTGGAAGAACTACGTGATTATGTACATTTTATTTGCAGTATGGCTACATAGAAAATCTATTTAAACCACAATAAAAAAACGAGGATTTCTCCTCGTTTTTCTTTTATCCAATCGACAATATATTCATTGTATTGTCGTCCTGGCTTCGTCCAGGATCGTATAAGATTCTGGATGCGCCTGCTGGCTTACCAGAATGACGGAAAATAAATATTAGTTACTGAAACAATAGAACACTGTATATACCGTGTTCTATCAGAGTCTTATTGTTTTGATTGACTAGGCCTGGATGTGGGATTCCAAATCCGCTAGCGCATAATTCACATTGTAGATCCAGTGTTCAAAAGGCTTTACATACTTCCATTTAGCTACCATTCCGACAGCAGTTGGCTCGCCATCTTTCTTGTCGTATTTGTACAATAATTCAGAAGTATATTCAATGGATTCTGCCCAAGAAGTAAAGTCTCGGGTTTTGCCAAAGTTAGCACTACCCTTGCGAAAATCTTTAATCCCCCAGGCATTGTAATCCCCGCCCAAGTGTTTGCCATAACCGCTTTCCGCGTTAGAGAGAGCTACAATCATTTCCCAGTTAGAATACTTTAATAGTTCACCAGCAGGTAGCGGACTTTTCTTTTCCTCTAAGAAAATCTGTATCTTTGGTAAAATCATCCGGTTTTCCGGAAGAATTCTTAAGCTGTCGGCTAATAGATTGGTTTGCATAGACGCCGATATAATAAAAGGCGTTAGCATTGTGATCATGCTATCCATATTATTCTCCTTAAGGACTCTGCTGCCTGGAAACCAGATCATCAGAGCAACCTTATTAGTTGTAAACCCCCTCCTTAACTGATCAAATAAGCTTACTCCAAAACGCCTCTTCTGTCAAGAGTTTTTCGCTTCCAGAGCTGATTATTTCAGAGGGGTCTAGGTAATGATTTTGGGGTTATTAATTGCCCCATAAATAGCTGTTTTCTTACCCAAACGCCTGGCCCATTGAATATCGCCATACGACCAGTGCCAATATTCTTTGGGGTAATTAGATAGACCCGCTTTAGTTAATGCAGCAAACATTACCTGCCGATTGCGCCTTAAATAAGCCGGTAATTTAGATTGATGGGACAGAGCGTTTTCTTGATAGTTTAATTTAGAACTCTTCATTGGCACTTTGCGGCCATTTTTTATTAAGCGTAAATCTACGGCTCCGCCCGTCATATGGCCAGATGCCCACTTCCCCTTTGAGTCAGCCACATATTTATTTACTTCTTGCAATACTCTTTGTTTCGACCATTTGGGATGAGTTTTACTAAAGCGTGCAATAAATTCATCAAAAATTTCTTCTTGGATATATTGCGGCCGCCAGGCATCCCCAATTGTAAAATTTACCCCCTGGGGCAAATAACCTTGAGCTTTATGTAACATATTGGCCACGGTTTTGCGCAAATAGGCAGTCTTTTCACGCCGCAGGCGTTTTTTACCTAAACGAATAACAACTCCTGGGCAAGTTTTCTTTAGATCGACTAATGGTTCTCCGCATTCCCTAATTGTGATCATATATTTACTTTCTTACATCGTTATTCTATAACAAAGCGCAGGTTACACTAAAGAGCGCTGAATACCCGCTGTCAGTCAGAATCTTTATCTCGCACTCTCTAAATAAACTTTAGATTCTACTTATCGAAGTAAAATCTTGCATCTCCTGAAATATCGTTGCTAGCAGGTTGCAAAGAACCATTATTAATCCTGACCCCTTCACTCAATATCTTCATCGCCCCCGCTTTCGTTGTAATAGCATTGATTTTGTCTAGCATTTGTTTATAAGCAGCCTTATCAATTTCACTCTCTCCACCATAACTATTAAATTCCCCGACTGATTTTTCTTCCGCACCTATAATTTTATTAATGAGGGTAGTACTATACCCGGCGTCTCCCCAACTTTGTCTAATATAAAAAGCTTCTTCACTCTCGACATACCCAAGTATCACGGCTCCTAATGAGCTATGCGCGATCAGGGTTGGTTTACCTCCCACGAGCGGAATCGAGTATAAATCGGCCGAACATTTATTATAGCCGTCAAAACAAGTACCTAACTCAGAACTACCCATCAGATAATAGACGTTGCCATCGCGCAAATAGAGAGATGAGATGTAGGTATTGGCTGTTATTGTGCCAGGGATTTGTTTTGTTTGACCAGTGAAGGGATCAAGAACGCAGATCTCGGAATCAAATCTTGCTTTCTTCTCTGCCGTATTAGGTTGGTATGAATTTGCCGGTGTATATAACTTATTTCCAAGCACAGAAAAACTGCCCGCCCATGTGCCAGTAGGAATACGCATAACTTCTCGTTTTTCTTTGGAGCCATCGGCCATAAATATTAGATGTTCATATGACTTATCTGTTGCAGCGCGCGTAGCATCGTCCCATACTTTCTCAGTGGTGAGCACCCCCTTAGAAAAGGAATTTAATTGGACCGTTTCATAGTATGGCTCTACAGTCTTGAGCATTGCATTAAAATCACTATTGCAATCATCTGGAACAGCCGTGCCATCACTCATAAACAGTGCGAATGGGTCATTGCGTAGACTGTGGGAGATACGAAATTCACCGGCGATATACTGCCGAGTATGATCCGAAAAAGAATATTTGACTGAGTCGCCAGTTGCAGCAATCCACCAATTCCCATCATATTGATGATAACTACTAAACACTCTGTCAGCAAATGAAATTTGTTTTAGTGTGCCCGCAGGCATAATATCCTGTTTCGCCTCAACGATAACACAAGTCGATCCCGTCTTTTTCAGAACAAAGATTGGCTCCCTAAACCCTGTTGGGAGAGATAGATTAGCATTATTGATTATTGTCCATCCATCAGGCATAACAAAGCGGATATTCTCTGTGTTTGACCGATACCAAGCTCCCAACACCGAAGCATCCGAGTCAGGTTCATTCAATAATTGGGTTGAGTCCGAACGATAGAAATATGCACTCGTTAAGCTGACTAACACAAAAACTAGAACTACCAGGAAAGGTACCCAGGTTTTTTTGCGCTTCCAAAATAAAGCGAGTTTTGTTACTGGTTGATTTTCTGGTTGCGTTAATGCGGGCGGGTCGGTTTGTTCGGGAGACATAATAAAAATTTAACTGCTTCTATAATATCACGAAATTGGCTCTGATAAAGCGTTTTTTACCTAACCTAATTACCACTCCTGGGCAAGTTTTCTTTAGATCGATTAATGGTTCTTGATTATCTTTAATGGAAATCATATATCCCCTTGCACCATTATTTTAGCAAAAATAAAGCGGGCTATTAATAATGCCCGCTATTCACAAAGTGCTTCTGGGGTGATTGGTTAGGGAGGCAAGAGTGGATATTCCACTAGTGTTAGGAATGTCTCCATACTGCATTCCCCTTTGCTAGGCGCTTGGGACCGGCCTTCCTGTGCCTGAGTAAGATACTTCACCCTTACTTCTCCGGTTTCAGGATCAGTCACTATACTGATCACCTCCCTCAGAACAGGCTTGCCCGTTCTGCGGTTTTTACTGTAGTAATGGTGACCGGCGACAATATCTTCGACGCTAAGACGGGACATTTACCCCACCTCGCTTTTTTCAAATCAAAGTAAATTCATATTAAATGAAATATAAAAAAACCGCAACTGCAGCTATTTATTCTCTTCGTGATGGAGCTAGACGGAACCCTCCTGCGTTCAATCTCATCGCAAGTAGATCATCCGTCTCTTGCGATATAGATATCACTGCGGGCGGGCAGGTCGAACTCGCATCCCTGCAACTTGCCCCATTAAAATATATTGCCCATGCTTCGCTTCATCTCATCGGGAATAGATCATTAGTCTCTACCGATATAGATAGCGCTCCGCAGGGCAGTCTTCTTTCTGATTAATTTATACAGCTGGCAAAGCCAGGCGTAGCTCCGTTAGAAGCGAAGACTGGTGGACCTGGCGAGAATCGAACTCGCGTCTCCGCAATGCGAATGCGATGCATTACCACTGTGCTACAGGCCCATTATTTAAATCTCCTTGTATTCTATAGTCTTTTGGCCGATCTTGACCATATTCCCTTCTTTGGCGCCAATCTTCCGAAGCTCCGAGAGCACCCCCATCCGCCGTAAAACTTTATACAGCCGACCAAGGGCTTGTTCGTTATCTAAGTCTGTCCGGATAAGCAGTTTCTCAATTTTATCTCCTTTCACGATCAGTTTGCCTTTAATTTTTTCAACTTCGAACCGGGTACTAGGTAAATCTGCCAATGTGTAAACTTTAACAGCGACACTGGGATTAGGGATGGCTTTGAGTTGCCGCACCGTTTCTTGTAATAAATCAGCTACCCCAGTATGGGCAGCGCCGGAAATGTAAAATACTGGTCGGCCGGTGAATTTTAATTTCTGGATAGCTTTTAATTTCTCGGGAGTTATCGCATCAATTTTAGTAAAGACTATAATTTGCGGTTCGCGAGCCAGGTCTTTACTATACTTTTTCAATTCAGTGTTGATAATTTTGAATTGGGTTTTAGGATCATCTTGCGTCGCGTCAATTAAATGCCAGAGTAATTTAGTGCGCTCGACATGTTTTAAGAAATCTATCCCTAAACCTTTGCCTTGATGAGCCCCTTCAATTATTCCGGGAATATCAGCCACCAAGAATCTCTTGCCGGAAGCGTCAACAATACCAAGATTGGGTATTAAGGTTGTAAAAGCGTAGTCAGCGATTTTAGGCCGGGCATTAGATATCACAGACAACAACGTGGATTTACCCGCATTAGGCAGACCAATGATACCGACTTCGGCAATGAGTTTGAGGCGCAAAATAATATCTTTGTCTTCGCCAGGCTCACCCAGCTCGGCAAATCGTGGCACCTGAAAATTAGACCGGGCAAAACGCGCATTACCAAATCCCCCTTTGCCTCCGGCCGCCACCTTAAACTTCACTCCATCCGCGTTAAGGTCGGCAATAATAAACTCTTTAACCTTACGCTTCTCTGTGTCCACTGCGACGATTTGAGTGCCTACAGGCACCTTCAAGACCATATCCTGGCCCGACTTGCCACTGCACTTACTCGCCCAACCCCTTTCGCCATGCTCAGCCCGGAGATGGCGCTCGCGCAAAAAGGGAGCCAAGCTGCTTTCATTATGATCAGCTATTAGATAGATACTGCCGCCGTTCCCACCATCGCCCCCATCGGGCCCTCCTTTAGGCATATTCCGACTATGCTGAAAACTGGCCAGTCCATTGCCGCCATCGCCCGCTTCCACATGAATTTTAACTTCATCTGCAAAGGCCATAAATTAGGGGCTAGGGAATAGCATCTAGCATTTAAGATTAAGACAAGTTAATTATACCAGCACCTTCTCTACCGTCATTCTGAACTCGTTTCAGAATCTCTATCATATAATACAGGAGATCCTGAAATAAATTCAGGATGACGAAAAATAATAATGGTCATAAAAAAGCCCCCACATAATGCA